>JAVJNT010000001.1:1200000-1500000 GCA_040217175.1 Phycisphaerales bacterium
CAGGTCCTTGATGGCTTCCACGACGCCCGCGAAGACCAGGCGGTCCCCCTCGCGGAGCACCGTGTGCGGCCCCATACCGGCCATCACACCGCCCTCGCGCTCGACCTCGACCAGGAAGCAGCCGGGAAGGTTCCGCAGGCCCGCGTCCTCGACCGTCTTGCCCGCCAGCGTGCTGCCCTCGGGCACGATCATCTCGAGCGTGTACTCGCGTGGGTCGGACATCACGCTCGCGGGTGAGCCCCGGTTGGGCAGCAGCTTCGGCCCGACCAAGAACAGGAACGCGAGGCCGACCAGCACGCACGGCACGCCGATCCAGGTAATATCGAAGATGCCGAGCGGTTCGAGCTTGGTATTCTGATCGATCACCATGCCGGCGACGACGAGGTTCGTGCTCGTGCCGATGAGCGAGCAGGTGCCGCCCAGGATGGCCGCGTAGCTCAGGGGCAGCATGACCTTCGACGGCGCCAGCCCGGTGCGCTTGCACCAGTCGGCGACGGCGGGGATCATCAGCGCCACCACCGGCGTGTTATTGAGGAACGCGCTCATGCCGGCGACCGGGAAGGTCATGCGCACCATGCCCGCACGAAGTGTTTTCGGTCTGCCGAGGACGCGGGTCGAGATCCAGTCGATGCCGCCCGTCTCGCGCAGGCCCGAGACCACGACGAACAGCACCGCGACGGTGGCCAGCCCCGTGCTGGCGAAGCCGCCGATGGCCTGCCCCGGATCGAGCACGCCCAGCTTCCAGCCCGGGTTGGCGGGCACGGGCACGACCAGCAGCAGCGTCAGCGCGGCCACGAGGATCGCATCGGCGGCGATGCGCGTGAGCATGAGGGCAAGCAGCACGGCCGCCACGACGCCCAGCACGATGACGGCTTCGATTCCCATGAACCCGCGGCGCTCCCCTGCACGCTCCCCTCGGACGGCCCGGCCCTGGGGCTACATCGGCTATCGACGGGCGGGAGGATATATCGCCGTGCAGGCGTCTGGGTTCACTGGCACTGGTCGATGGCGGTCAGCAGCACCAGGAAGTCGAAGATCAGGAATTGTCCGTCGCCGTCGAGGTCGGCCCGCGGGTCGCCCGCCTCCCAGTCGGACTGGAACACGAGCAGGTCGAAGACGTCGACGACGGCATCCTGGTTGTAGTCGGCCACGTCGCACGGGCCGCCCGTCAGGTCGCGGAGCTGGTCGAGCCACACCTCGGCGATGACCCGGCTGCCATAACTGGAATAGTGCGCGTCATCGGTACGCATGCCGCTGGCCGCCTGCTCGAAGTACGTCCCGGTGCGAGGATGCCCGGCGGCAAACACGGCGGATACGCCGGCATCCTCGGCGTTTTCATGGAGGAACCGGTGCCACGTCTCGTGGTCCTCGTGGGCGTGAACGGCGTCGCCCGCCCAGACCACTTCGGCATCGGCGCCGAGCCCGGCCCGGAGCTCGTCGAGATACCGCAGCATGACGGATGGCTGGGACCGCTGCTGGGCGAGCCCCTGGATCCAGACGTCGGCTTCGGACGCTACCGCCCAGGCCGCGAGCGAGCCGGGGAACGACGAATCGAGCTGCGGGGTGTAGCCCTGTCCGCTCTGGCCCGCCGATCCGAAGACGAATCCGTCGACGTCCGGACGCCACGCGCTGGTGGCATACAGCATCACGCCGAGCTCGTCATCGTCGGCCGCGCGAAGGACCTGGCCGCGCCAGGCACGGTCGTCGCCGGCTGGCACTGGATCGAACCGGTGGTCCACCGACACGAACCGCCACGGGCCGATGCGCAGTTCGCTGTCTGATTCTGGGCGCTCTCCGAAGGGATGCGAGAGCGTGACGACGGTAGTGCCACCCGCGATTTCGACGTCTGTCACGACCGACACGGCGCCACGCGCCGAACCGCTCGCCACCACGATGGCGTCGGCGACACGAACGTCAACGATGCGGTCGAGGACGAGGCGCGTGTCGTCGACGAACGTGTCGCCGTCAACGAGCGTGATCGACGTGCGCGTGGTATCGAGGGGTAGGTCGACGTCCGGGCCCGTAGGCTCGCCCGTGCCGTGCTGCATGACGCCACGCTCGGGCGACCACCGCAGCGTGCTCGCCCCCGGGAAGGCCAGCACGGTCGATCGCACGACGAGTGGCGCGTCGGCACGCAGCAGGCTGCCGGCGACCGGACCGCACCGGAGCCGATACACGCCTCCCGGCGAAATGCTCGTCGCCGGACCGGGGCCGCGGCTCCCAGCCGGGAGCGTGCCGCTGCCGAATCGAGTCCAGTCGGCCCACTGGTCCGCCCGCGTGTGCAGGGGCCGAACGAGCGTGACGTCGGGCGTCGACTCGGACGTATCCAGTCCAAACCACCCGCCGCGTGCATCGAGCAGCGTGGCCGGACGCATCATGACGCCAGCGACCCGCGGCAACAACGCTTGGACGAATCCGTGCGCAAAGCCCTCGGGCCAGGGCTGGGGCGCAAGCCTGCCGCGCACGCCCCGGCTGTTGGCACTGACCATGACGCGGATCAGACCCGTGGGCTGCGTGGCCAGCATGCGGGCCTTGTCGCCAAGGGGGCCGATGGCCCCGGTGGGCGCCTCGAACGACACGAGCTCGGGCGCGAAGAATCCATCCATGCCCTGTTCGAGGCGGCTCGCATGCACGAATCCGTGCGCCTGCTCGATCGGAACGACCCGAAGAAAGGCGTGGCTCAGCCCGGCCGTGCGCTCGCGTGCGCGGTCGAGGATGATGACGTTGGACGTCCGCACGGGCCCGCCGACCCACGATGCCTTGTCATCGATCGTGCCCGGACCGTTCGCGCCCGGGCTAACGGCATGGAACGCGAGGAACGAGCACCCGAGCCAGCCGTTCATCCAGCCGCCGGCGTCGCCCGTGTCGAGACCGTGCGGGGCGTAGTAGTCCCGGCTTTGCCAAATAGCGCCAACATCGACGTCCTTCAGTGCGTGGTCGCGGATCGCGAGCGCGTCATACGTAAGCATGGCTGCTGGGAGGCCGAGGGGCGACGAACCGATGGTCAGCCCGCTGACGTCTGGCAAGAGCATGGCTCGCGGCCCGGGCGTCTTCGCATGTGACAACGCCAGCGACTGCAGCCCCGCACGGGGGCCGAGTACGGGGTCGCCGGTCTGCTGGCGGTCGGCGGCGAACCGCGAGGCACCGGCATCCCTCCGAAGGCGGGCCGTCGCGCTGGCGATGTCGGTCTCGCTGGCCGAGCCCTGATCGATCGCAAGCCACGCGCGGGCGCGCCGGGCCTGGTGCTCCATCGAGACGGCAAGCAGGTGCCAGCGGCCCGATTGCAAGGGCGTGTCGAGCCGGACGGTGGCGGCATAGGCGTCGTGGGCAAGCGTGGCGTCAAGGCCGTCCGGCCGAGCGACGACCGTGAGCCGGCCGCCGATCGAGAGCACCGAGCTGGTTTCCGTCACGCCCTGCTCGGCATAGATCCACACCAAGAGCGACCACTGGCCCGACTCGAGCGAATCGGGGAGGATCTGCGTAGGAATGACCATGCGGGCGTCGGGCGAAGCAACGCGGACGCCGGCGGCGGCCTGGGGCACCAACCCGAATACGAACACCATGCCCAGCATGGCGAGCAAACAACGCCCGATTCGCATCTCGTGCACCCCTCCGGACCCCTCCAGGCCGCGCCCCTCGAACCCAGGAACATTTTCTTTCAAGAATGGCTGGCGTGCCAGAAAAACGGGCGCATATTTCAAATGTCTTGTCTCTCTCCTCCTAAACACGGCGCCCGGTTGCTGTCGGACGTCGTGTTTTCTTTTGCGCACGCAGAACTCATGGCCCACGCTGGAAGGCGTGGGTTTGTTTTTTGTTTGGATCTGTCCGATTCAGCGCGCGTGCTTGGGATCAAAGGCGTCCTGCAGGGCGTCGCTGAAGACGTTGAACGCCAGGACGAGCCCGAACATGAACGCCGTGGCGGTGCCGATCTGCCAGAAGAACTGGTTGAGCACCTCGCTGCGCGACTCGCTGATCATCACGCCCCAGCTCGGCTGGCCCTGCACGCCGATGCCCAGGAAGCTGAGGATGACCTCGCTCTTGATGGCGCCGATGAAGATGAGCGAGAAGTTGATGAAGACCAGGAACAGCACGTTCGGGATGATGTGCTTGCGGAGGATGTAGAAGCGCCCGGCCCCGAGCGCGGTGGCGCTCTGCACGTAGTCGAGCGAGCGGATCTTGAGCGCCTCGCCGCGGATCTGACGGCACGGCGCAATCCAGAACGTCACGCCGAAGGCGACGTACATCGGGATGAGCGTCTGATGAACCTTCACGCCGTCGGTGAACGGCACGGTCAGCTCCATCGAGCCAAACACGAACGCCACGACGGTGAGCAGCACGATGTAGGGCACGCTCGAGAGCGTCGAGTACAGCCAGACGATCGAATGGTCCACCCAGCCGCCGAAGAAACCCGCCGTTGCGCCAAGGAACGCGCCGACGATGACGGCGATGATCGCCGACACCAGTCCCACTTGCGTCGCCACGCGGATCGAGTACACCGCCCGCCACAAGATCGATCGCCCCTGGCTGTCGGTGCCGAGCACCAGGCGCATGTCGTACATCAACCCGGCAAAGCCCGTCGGATCGGGGAACACGGCATCGACGCGTTCGTCGAGCGTCGCGATCTCGGCGAGCAGCGCGTCGTAGGCCGCGTCGGCGTCGGCCCGGAGGGCCTCGGCCCGCTGACGGGCGGCCTCGCGGTCGGCCTCGGTCGTGGCCTCGCGCGCATCGGCCCGTGCATCGGCAAGGTCGTCGAGTAGGAGCTCGTAGTCTTCGTAGACGACGTCGACCTCGTCGAGCTGGACGTACGCCACATCCAGTCGCTCCTCGATCTCCTCGATCGGGGCGTCAACCACGCCGAGCTCGGCAAACTGCACGGCCTCGAGCGCCGCCACCGGATCGTCGCGTTCGAGCTCGCGCTCGACCTGGGCAAGCATGTAATCCGCGTGCTCGAGCCGCTTGTCGGGGTCGGCGCGCTCGAAGAAGCCCGGCAGGCTGTCGGGCCCCACGCGCTCGGTCGCCCGCTCGAGCGAGAACTCCTTGACGATGAACGTGTCCGACAGCCGCCCGCCCGAGACCTTGTTGGCGATGTGGGCGCCGACGATGATCAGCGCTATCGAGATATAGATGGCGATGACGCACAGCGCCACCACCGCCGCCTTGTCTCGCATGAAGGTGCGGTACGACCGCGAGCGGCGCAGCGACTTGAACCAGCCGACCTTGCCCTCGGCCAGTTCTCCCTCGATCTTGCGATCCAGCAGCGATCCGCTCAACGCCCGGCCCCTCTCACTTCAGCGTGACCCGCGGGTCGACCACGGCGTAGAGCACGTCGGTCAGGATGTTGGTGATGATGAACAGCGCCGCCAGCAGCGCGGTGATCGCCTCGACCACCGGGAAGTCCTTGTTCGTAATGGCGGTAAAGAGCTGCTGGCCCATGCCGGGGATGCCGAAGTAGATCTCTACGAGCAAGGAACCCATGATGATGAACGGCAGCGAGATCATCACGCGGGTGATGATCGGGATCAGCGCGTTGCGCAGCATGTGGCGATACATCACGCGGCGGTTGCTGGCGCCCTTGGCCCGGGCCGTGCGGATGTAGTCCTTGTTGCACTCCTCGACCATCACGGCGCGATAGAACCGCGTGTCGTAGCCCATCGCGACGATGACGCCGATCAAGACGGGCAGCAGGCAGTAGTAGGGCCATCGGCTGAGCGAGCCCGGAACCGACGCGAACCACGACATCAGTATGCGAAGCCCGCCGGGCTCCTCGACGCCCTTGTCGATCAGCTCCTGCTCGACCTGCGACCAGATCGGCAGCACCGGTTCGTACCCGAACGTCGAGAAGATCTCGATGTCGAAGGCAAGTCGAGGCCACTGCGCCCCGAAGTACTGCCCCACGATGACGTACACCAGGTAACTGATGCTCATGCCCAGCACGGCCAGGAACATCACGCCGCGATCCAGCGGCTTGCCGCGATTGAACGACGCGAGTAGTCCGAGGCTCGTGGAGATGAGCGTCGTCAAGATGAGCACGGGCAGCGTGACCGACAGGCTCGGCACGATCGAGGTCGCGATGATCTGGCCCACGCTCTGGCTCTCGACCGACCAACTCCGCTGGTCGAACCGCAGCGTCACGATCCGGCCGAGAGCCGCGAGGTACTGATTGTCCCACAGGCTGCGGCCCCAGCCGCCGACGGTCCAGGGGTCATCGACGATTTCAACGTTCGCGGCGTCGGTATCGGCAACGAGCGGCTCGGGTAACTCGCCCTCGGCCACACGCACGGGCTCGATGCGCACGGCGTCGATTACCACGCCCGTGCTCGAGTCATCGAGCACGCGGACGACGAGCGGCTCGCCCGTCGACAGGTCGACGTTGCCCAGGTCGGCCCAGCCCATGCCGTCGATCTCGATGGATCTCGGCGGACGCGTCTGGTCCATCGAGACGGTCCGCAGCGCGATGTCGTCCTCGATGAGCCGCACCCAGACCAGGCCCGACTCGCCGACGGAACGAGCGATCTCACCGTCCTGCACGGTGGGCCAGGTCGCCTGCACCTTGTAGGTGCCGGCGGGGAGGTCGAAAGTCCATTGCACGTAGGCCTTGCCCGTGCCGCGACCCTTGGCGAGGTACTCGCCACCAAGGCCACCCTCGCGCGATTCCCACGTGCGGCCGCCGATCTGCCAGTCTCCCAGCAGCGGCCGGTCGAGGCCGAAGTCCGACCGTTTGGTGTTGTACTGGTCGTAGGTTGGGAACTTGCCCAGGTACGCCGTCACCGGGTCGGTGAGGCGCAGCAGGATCATGAGAAAGAGGATCACCCCCATGTACACGGGGATGTTGTACAGGATGCGTCGAAGGACGTACGCCCACATGCCGGCCTTGCCGCCTTTCGTGCTCGACCGGTCTTAGCGGGTCTGCTCGGTATCGAGGTACTTGAACCACGACCAGAAGCGCTGCGTGGGCTTGGCGTTGTCCACGTGGTCGTTGACCAGGAAGTATCGGTTGCGCGCGAGCGAGCCGACGTAGGGCGAGTCGCTGAGGATCATGTCACGCATCTGCTCGTACAAGGCCGTCCGCTCGGGGCTGGGCTCCATCAGCCGGGCACGCTCGTACATGGCGTCGTACTCGGGCCGGTTGTAGTTGGAGTGGTTGCTGCCCGGCGAGGCGTTGGGCGAGTAGAACAGCGCGAGGTTGTTCTCGCCGTCGGGATAGTCGCTGGCCCATGCGAAGCCGAAGAACGGGACTTCGCGGCGGTTGACCTGCGAGATGAGGTCGGGGAAGTCGAGCAACACCTCTTCGATGCGGATGCCGACCTCGGCGAGCTGACGCTTGAGCATCGCGGTCTGCCGGGCGTTCGTCCCGCTCCGGCTCGTCGCAAAGCGGATGGGCGGAAGTCCCTCGCCGTTGGGATAGCCGGCCTTGACGAGATACTCGCGGGCGAGCTCGAGGTTGGGGCCGCGATAGGCTCCCTCGACGCGGCTTCCCTCGGGGTGGCCGTCCAGCCCGGGAGGAATGGGACCGTCGTACACGGTGCACAAGCCGGCGTAGAACGACTCGTTGATCTCGTTCAGGTCGACGGCAAGGCTGATCGCGCGGCGGAGGGCGACCTTCTCAGGGGTGTACCCGCCGACGAGCTCGTCTTCCATGTTGAACGAGCGGAAGATGAAGTCGAGCTGCGGCTCGACGACGTAGGTCACGCCCTTGCGGCGGAGGCCGCGGTCCATGCGCTTCGTACGCGGGTTGAAGGCGTTCTGGAAGAAGTCATACGGGAGCTCGATGTAGCCCAGCTTCTCGTTCTCGAAGTCGAGCCACAGCGGGTTGTCCTCGACGTACATCGAGAACTCGAGGCGATCGACCATCGGGATGCGCTGCCCGCCGGCGTCGGCCAGGCCGCGCTCGACGTCGTCGGACGACCAGCCCTCGCTGGGGTAGTAGGCCTCGCGGTACTCGGGGTTCCGCACGACCACGAACGACTGCTTGGGGCGCCACTCGCGGAACACGAACGGGCCCGTGCCGACGGGGTTGGCCGAGAACCCGTTGCGACCCTCGGCGTTGTAGTACTCCACGGCCTCGCGCGGCACGATGGAGGTCTGGAACATCTGCAGCACCCAGATGAAGCGGTAGACGGGCTGCTGGAGCACGACCTCGAACTCGGTATCGCTCAGCTTGCGCAGGCCCTCGACGGGCGCGTCGTAGTCGAACTCGGCGGCCTGGTCCTGCCGGGCCTTGTACTCGTTGAAGCCGACGATGGTGTCCTTCAGCAGCCACCAGTTCTTGCCCTCGCTGGCGCGCTGGTCGGCCAGCCGCTTCCACGAGTAGAACACGTCGTCGGTGGTGACCTGCCGTCCCTCGCCTCCCGGGAAGCACTCGCTGTCGTGGAACTTGGCGTCTTCCCGCAGCTTGAACTGCCAGACCTTGCGGCCCTGCTCGTCGGTGTAGCTGGTGGGCATCTCGGCCAGCAGCAGCGGCTCGAGTTCGTTGGGGTTGGTGTACTTGGGCTGGAGCAGCGTCTCGTAGACCTGCGAGCAGGCCATGTTCTCGTACGTGGTCGAGCCCTGGGCAGGGTCCAGCGTGTTGGGTCCGGCCGTCCGCATCGGCAGGCGGAGGATGGTGTCCTGGGCCATCGCCAGCGGCGTCGCCATCAGCACGGCAAGCAAGACGAGGAGCGCTTGGATTCTGTTTGTACTCACCGCTGGCCTCCAGTCCGGAAGGGGAGTCGGTCGGACCCACGCGGGCGTGGTCCAGTTCTCTGGGATGCAGGGTACGGGCCAGGCCCGTCTGCGCCAACTTCATGCTCACGCACGGGCTTGTGCTTCCACCCGACCAACAATACCACCGAGACGCCGCCGCGTTGGCTGGGGATGTCCCCCGAAAACCGGACGCGAGTCGCCGAGGTCGATGGTCGATAACGACTCGGAGTGAGCCGCAGGAGGTGGGCAGTGAAGGGCGTGATCTTGGCGGGCGGGCTCGGGACGAGGCTTCGGCCGCTAACGCTTGTGACGAACAAGCACCTGCTGCCGGTCTACGACCGGCCGATGATCTACTACCCGATCCAGTGCCTGCTCAACGCTGGCATCAGCGAGATCCTCATCGTCACCGGCGGAGAGCACGCCGGCGACTTCCTGAAGCTGCTCAAGAACGGCCACGACCTGGGCGTGAAGCGCCTTGCCTACGCCTACCAGGAGGGTGAGGGCGGCATCGCCGACGCGTTGCGCCTGGCCAAGGACTTCGCCGATGGCGAGAAGATCTGCGTCGTGCTTGGCGACAACATCATCGAGGGCAACATCAAAAAGGCCGCCGGCGACTTCTTCACCCAGAAGAGCGGGGCCAAGCTGCTGCTCAAGACCGTCGACGACCCCGAGCGCTTCGGCGTGGTCCGCTTCGAGGGCGAGGGCGACGACCAGAAGGTCGCCGAGATCATCGAGAAGCCCACCGACCCGCCGAGCAACAGCGCCGTGACCGGCATCTACTTCTACGACGCCGACGTCTTCGAGATGTGCGAGAGCCTCGAGCCCAGTGCCCGCGGCGAGCTCGAGATCACCGACGTGAATAACTTCTACCTCAAGCGCGGCGACCTGACCTACGAGACCCTCGACGGCTGGTGGACCGACGCCGGCACGTTCGAGAGCCTCCACCGCGCGTCGACCATGGTGCGCGAAGGCGGCGCCAACCACGTGCGATTGCCCGCGGGAGCGAACGCATGAGCACGGCCACCACCACGAAAAACACGGACATGCCCACCGCCGCCGAAGCGCGCAAGCCCGAGCCCATCCGCAGCGTCCAGCTCTCACCAGCCGAGGCCTTCGAGATGGCAAGGGAAGAGCTCGAGCCCCTGCTCATCCCCGCATCGATCTTCGCCGACGACCGCGGCTGGTCGGTGATGAACCTGATGCAGGGCGTGCTCGGGCCGGCCGGCCAGATCAACTACTCGGTGATGTACCCCAGCGTCATCAAGGCCTGGCACCGGCACACCAAGCAGACCGACTTCTGGCTGTGCATCAACGGGCACGTCAAGACCGGCGTGTTCCGGGAGAGTGACGGCCGCCGCTGGATAGCCGTCGTCGGCGAGCGTCGGCCGGGCGTGGTGATCATCCCTCCACCGCTCTGGCACGGCTGCGCAACGGTCGGCCACGAACCCGCAGGCCTCTTGTACTACGTCACGCACCAGTACGACCCGGGCACGCCTGACGAGTTCCGCATGGGCCACGACGCGGTCGAGGCGTTTCCATGGGGCGTCCAGCACGGATGAGCGAGCTCGACGGCAGGTCGATTGGCGTGCTCGGAGGCACCGGCATGCTCGGGCGCGCCGTGCTGGCCCGCCTCGCCGGCCGCGGCCTTCGGGTGACGTCGCTGTCGCGTGCAGACGTCGACCTGTCGCTGCCAGAGACCATCGCGAACATGCCGCCGTGCGAGGTGCTGTTCAATTGCGCTGCGTGGACCGACGTCGACGGCGCCGAGGCCCACGAAGCGGAAGCGACGCAGGCCAACGGCCACGCGATCGGTCAGATGCTGAATAGCGGCAAGATCGGCTTGCTCGTCACCTTTGGCACCGACTATGTCTTCGATGGCCAAGGCCAGTCGCCCTACACGATCGACCACGAACGCGCGCCGTTGAACGCGTACGGTCGCTCGAAGGCGGTCGGCGAAGAGTCGATGGAAGATTGCGACGTCGGCCGTTGGCTGCACCTTCGGACGAGCTGGCTGTACGCGCCGTGGGGCAAGAACTTCGTGCTCACGATGCGCAAGCTGTTGGCCGAGAAGCCCTCGCTCTCGGTCGTCGACGATCAGCGTGGGCGTCCGACCTCCGCGGATCATCTGGCAGGGTGTGCCATCGAACTCGCCAGCCGCGGAAAGCGCGGCCACTGGCAAGCCACCGACGGTGGCGAGTGCACCTGGTACGAATTCGCCCAAGAGATCAAGCGCTTCACCGGCGCCCCTGCCGTCATCGAGCCCTGCACGAACGACCAGTTCCCACGACCCGCCAAACGGCCAGCCTATAGCGTGCTCGATATCGGCCAGACCGAGGCCGAACTGGGCCCCATGCCCCACTGGAAGGACAACCTGGCCGACGTGCTGCGTCGCGTGCCGGAAGGGATCACCAATGCCTGACAAGCGTGCGTTCCAGCATCTTCTCGTCACCGGCGGCTGCGGCTTCATCGGCTCGAACTTCGTGCGCTCGGTGCTCGAATGGCGCCCCGGCGTGCGCATCACGAACCTCGACGCGCTGACGTACTCGGGCAACCTCGAGAATCTCGCCGACATCGAGGGGCACGAGCGCTATACGTTCGTCAAGGGTGACATCACCGACGGACCGCTCGTGCAGTCGCTCCTCGCCGAGTGCGACGCGGTGGTGAACTTCGCCGCCGAGAGCCACGTCGATCGGTCGATCCAGGACGCCTCGCCGTTCATCACGAGCAACGTGCTCGGCACGCAGGTGCTCTTGCAGGCCTGCCGCAACACCTGGGGCGACGACGGCAAGGCCGGACGCTTCCTGCAAGTGGGCACCGACGAGGTCTACGGCTCGCTCCCGATCGACGAGCCCGACGAGCTCTTCACCGAAACGACGCCGCTCGATCCTTCGAGCCCCTACTCGGCTTCCAAGGCCGCCGCCGACATGCTGGCGATGGCATTCCACCGGACCTTCGGCATGGACGTGCTCGTCACGCGGTGCAGCAACAACTACGGGCCCTACCAGTTCCCCGAGAAGGTCATCCCACTCTTCGTCACCAATCTGATGCAGGGCGAGCAAGTGCCGCTGTACGGCGACGGCAAGAACGTGCGAGACTGGCTGCACGTCGTCGATCACTGCGAGGCCATCCTGGCCGTCCTCGAGGGCGGGCGTGCGGGCGAGGTCTACAACATCGGCGGCAACAACGAGCGCAGCAACCTCGAACTAACGCATGCCATCCTTGGAGTCATGGGCAAGGGCAAGGACATGATCCGGCCCGTGGCCGACCGGCTCGGGCATGACCGTCGCTATGCCATCGATGCCACCAAGATGAAGGCCGAGCTCGGCTGGCAGCCCACGCGCAGCGCCTGGCCCGAGGGCCTCGAAGACACGATCCGCTGGTACCAGGACAACACCGAGTGGTGGCAGCACGTCCGCAGCGGCGCGTACCGCGACTACTACGAGAAGATGTACGGCGCTGCCAGCAGCTAGGTCTTAGCCCTTCTCCGAACGCCGTCGCTTCAGCTCGGCATCGATGAACTTCTCGATCTTGCCGTTGAGAACGTCGGTGGGATTGCCCTCGACGTTCGTGCGATGGTCCTTCACACGGTTGTCGTAGAGCACGTAGCTTCGGATCTGCGTGCCCCAGCCGCGGTTGAGGTCGCCGCCGGCGGCTTCCTTGATCTCGGCGCTGCGCTTCTCTTCCTCGATCTGCTCGAGCTTGGCCTGCAGCAGCGTCAATGCCTGCGCCTTGTTCTGTGGCTGGTCGCGGTGGGTGCTGGCGACGAACATGAGCCCGGTAGGCTTGTGCACCACGCGGCACGCGCTGGCGACCTTGTTGACGTTCTGCCCGCCCGGACCGCTGGAGCGCGCGAAGAACGTGATCTCCAGGTCCTTTTCTGGGATCTGCACGTCCATGTCCTCGAACTCGGGCGTGACGTCGACCGTGGCGAAGCTGGTCTGCCGCTTGCCCTGGGCGTTGAACGGACTCACTCGCGCCAGCCGGTGCGTGCCGCGCTCGCAGTTGAGGTAGCCGAAGGCGAACGGCCCCTTGACGTGCAGGGTGATGTGGTCGATCCCGGTCTCGACGCCGTGGCCCTTGGAGACCTCTTCGACCTTGAAGCCCATGTTCTCGAGGTAGTAGAGGTACATCCGGAACAGCATCTCGGCCCAATCGTTGGCCTCGGTGCCGCCGTCGCCGGCGTGGATGGTGAAGTAGCAGTTGCGGTGGTCGTGCTTGCCGCTCAGGAGGCTCTGCATCTCGACCTTGTCCATCGACTCCTGGAGCTGGTGCAGCGCCTCGTCGGCCTCGACCAGCAGGTCCTTGTCGTCGCCCTCCCGGGCCATCTCGTAGGCCACCTGGGCCTCTTCGAAGGCCTCGACGACCTTGTCGAGCGGGCCGAGCTGGGCCTTGATGACCTTGAGCTCGGCCACGGTCTTCTGGGCGGCATCGGGGTCGTCCCAGAACGTCGCCTCGCCCATCCTGTTCTCGAGCTCTGAGAGCTTCTCGTGCTTGCTGTCGTAGTTAAAGAGAGTCGCGGATGGTCAAGATCCGCGCCTCGAGGTCATCGATGACCGGCTGGTGGGCGTCAAAGTGCATGGAGAAGGGGTCCTGGAATAATTCGGGGTCGGATTCGTGAGGGAGATGGTAGCGTGCCGGGTGAAAAAATCTGTCCCCCCGCGCCGCGCTGCCCCGTCGGCTCCGTTTCATGCGTACGGGCCGTGGGGCCCGCGTTCCCGAACCCGCCGAACCCGACCGCAGGAGGCACCCATGCACGTCCGCACGCTCGCAGCCGCACTCATCGCCGCCACCACGATGTCCGTTGCCTCGCCCCAGGCCTTCGGCCAGTCGGGCGGTCGCGCTGGAGTCAGCGGCTCGGTGAGCGACGATCGGCGGTTCATTACCCTCGAGTTCACGGGCGGCTCGCTCGATGCGTTCATCCGCCAGATCCGCAAGTCGGCCGGCGAGAGCCCCGTCAACATCCTGTACCCTCAGGAATTCGCGGAACTGCAGCTGCCCGCGATGCAGTTCGAGCAGGTCGACGTCGCCACGGCCCTGCGAGTGGCGGCAGGCCTCAGCGAGTCTCGTCCCATGCTCATGCCCGACGGCCGCGAGGCAATGTGGGAGGTCGCGGGCGTCGGCGGCGGAGGCGGCGCCCCGGTGTTCTTGATCTCGGTCTACGCCGAAGAGCTCGACGAGGAACACGGCGAGTCTGAACCCGAGCACGAGGAATACTTCGAGCGGTTCACGATGGTCCAGTCGCTCGCGGGCCTCATCGCCGGCGAGCACGCCCTGGGCGCCGATGCGGTGCTCTCGAGCATCGAGATTGCCCTGGACATGGTCGAGCAGGGCGATGCTGATCTGCGATTCCACGAAGATACCGGCCTGCTGTTCGCTCGCGTCACCATGGACCAGCAGCACGCCATCGAGGAGACGGTCGGGCGTCTGACCGAATCGGCGTCCTTCATGCGCCGCGCGCAGTCGCAGTCCCAGTTCTCGGAGTTTCTGGACGCGCTGCAGGTCGATTCCCAGAAGGAGGCGATCCAGATCGTGAGAGAAGCTCGCCAGACGGCCGAGCAGATCGGCGTGCAGCAGGCACAGATGGAGGACATGCGTCGCGCCATCGAATCCGAGCACCTCACCCGAGAGCGACAGGCCCAGCGTCTAGAGCAGGAGATCGCCGCGCTCCAACTCGAACTCCGCCAGGTACGTACGGTCGCCGAGGACTTGGAGCGACAGAACCAACGGCTCAAGGACGAGCGTGAGACGCTCCGGAGCGAATTGGAGGCGATGCGAGCCGAGCGACGCCCACGACAGTGAGGATCCTTGCCCGAGCACGGCCGATCAGACCAATGCGATGGCCCGGGCGCTTCACTCCCCGATGCCCGGGCCATCACTATGCGCTTTGCTCGGGGAGACCAGGACGCCTTCGCCGTGTTCTATGAAGCCACCTTCGACAACGCCCTCGCCGATGCACGACGGCTGACCGGCCGGGACGAGGCGTTCTGCCTCGACGCCGTGCAGGACGCGTACCTCCGCGCAGCGAGGAAGCTGCCGGCGATGGACTCGTGGCCCGCCTGCCGGGCGTGGCTGAAGACCGCCATCGCGAGCTGCGCCATCGACCGAATCCGCAGCGACGCCGCCCGGACACGGCGAGAATCCCAGCCTCGCAGCCGTTCGGTTACCGCCGCGTCGAATGAGCAACTCGAGCACATGCTCGGTCGCTTCGAAACCCAGCTCGACGATCGCCAGTGGCAGGCCGTCCGGCTGCACGTGGGTCACGGCTTACCGCTCTCGGCCGTTGGGCGAGCCATGGACCTCAGCCGCCACGCCGTGCATGGCCTGGTCCGCCGGGGCATCGCCACGCTGAGCGCCCAAGCGAAGGGAGACGTCGATGACTGATCAACCCACGCAAGACCTGATGGATCGCAAGGCCGAGATCCTCCAACTCGGCCAGCAGGCGGTCGCTCGGCGCGGCGAGCAGCGTCGCACACGCAACCACGCGGTAGCAATGGTGCTACTGACCGCCAGCGCCACCGTGCTTGCGTACGCCATGATCCCGATGCGCATCGGCCAGGAACCGACCACCTTCGCCGACGGCGGCGCACCGGCGCCCAAGCGGTTGGTTGCATACGTGTCGACCACCAGCGGGCTCGCCGAATCCCTCGCCACGCCCGCGTTGCCGACGATCGAACGCATCGTGACATCGTCCTCGCGCATCGCACGTGTCCAGACCAGGCCCGTTGACATGGCCGACCACCTGACCGACCAGCAGGCACTGGCGCTGCTGCGGGAGGCCGGCAAGCCCGCGGGCCTGGTCAAGGTCGGCGGCCGCGTGACGCTGGTGTACCACGACCGGCCCGAGTCCGATCTCGGCCCCAGCGGCCACGGAGCCGTCAACGACCACGCAACCCTCGCGGCACTGCGGCCATATCGTCCCATGTGATCGCCGCGCTCTCCTACCTGGTCGCCCAGACCAGCCAGCCCGCCAGCCCGATGGCGCGAGGCTGGTTCATGCTGTTGGGCCTGATCCTCGCGTCGATCGTGCTGGTCGTGGGGTTGCTCGTGCTCGCCAGCCTCCGCCGGACACGCCGAGGCCAGCCGCCGACCAAGACGCCGCACGTCGACGCGTGGGCCGAATCGGGCAAGCGTGCCACCCCAGATCCGAGCGCAAGCGACGTGCTGGGCGAGGACGATCATGAGCGCTGAACGCCCGGTGGCGCTCGTTACCGGCGGGGCAAAGCGCGTCGGGGCGGCCATCGCCACCGAGTTCGCTACGCGCGGCCTCGACCTCATCATCACCTACAACACGAGCGGTGAAGAAGCCAGCCAGCTTGCGGACCAATTGCGAAGCAGCCACGGCGTTCGAGTGAGCACAGCCGCTTGTGACATGACGAATCCCGACGCCGCGGCGCGCGTGTGCTCGGAGGTTGCGCAGGGAGCCGGCCGCCTCGACGTGCTCGTACACAATGCGTCGGCCTACTTCCCTACGTCGCTCGACGGCAATCTCGACTGGGAAGCGACGAAGCGGCTCTACGCCGTCAATGCTGCCAGCCCGCTCCTCATCACCGCGGCGCTCGCGTCGATGCTGCGATCCTCCACGCTCGAAGGCGGCGGCGCCGTGGTTGCAATGGCCGACATCCACGCCATGGGCCGGCCGCGCCGCGACTTTGCCGCCTATGGCATGAGCAAGGCCGCTCTGATCGAACTCGTCCGAACCCTCGCCCGCGACCTGGCGCCGCAGGCACGAGCCAACGCCGTCGCACCGGGTGTCGTTGCCTGGCCCGAATCCGGCTACGAGAGCGATCAAGAGTCCCAGCAGGCCTATCTGCGGCGTGTGCCCCTGCAACGCACCGGAACGCCGGAAGATGCCGCACGGCTCGTAGCCGCCCTCGCGCTCGACCACGCATACGTCAATGGCGAAATTATCCGTCTCGACGGTGGACGGTGGCTGGCTTGATCAGGCCTTCCACGCCTTGATCGCATTCCGCGCCTCTGCCTCTCCATCGACAACACCGATCGTCTGCCGGATCGCCGCATCCTCGTCCAGGCAGGTCACCATGACCGCGGCCGTATTCGCCCGGCTCGTTCGTGGCTTGCTCAGCCCCTTGCCATCGGGCGACACGAGCTCGACGCCCGTGGGCTCCTCATCGTCGTCGTGCAGCGCGCCTGGGCACACGATCGTGTACTCCAGTCCCTCGCCGTCGAGCGTCTCGTGCATGGTGCGCAGGAAGTCGTCGGCTCGTCCCTTGGCCCGCCGCCAGTGCGGAATCGGATCATCCTTTGCGTCGCGATCCGTGTTCAGGCCGCTCAGCAGCACGAAGCGTTTCGCTCCGGCGTTGAGGGCCGCGACGGCCGTGCGAATCGCGCCGAGCTGGTCGATCAGCACCGTCATGTCCTTGCCGGTCTTCGCTCCTGAGCCCGCAGCGAAGACCACCGCGTCGCAGCCCTCGACGACGTCGTCGATGGGATGGAGCAAGTCGCCCTTGACGGTCTCGACGCCCGCCCCGGCGAACCTGGGCTGCTGCTCGTCGCTGCGGATCATGGCGATGGGTTCGTGCTTCCCACCCGCCTTGAGCTGCTGGACGACCTTGAACCCGGTGCTCCCGTTGGCCCCGATGATGAGGGTGCGCATGGCCTGCCTTCCTTTCTCTAGAACACTCCTAGGACTCCAAGAGGCCGAGATCGCCCGGAGGAAGAAAGTTTCATGGAAGCCCTCGCTCTCAGACGCGCCTTGGATTGCCCCAGGAGCACACCATCGCCAACGAACCCCCCGCAAGCCGAGACACCACGAACGGAACCGAGCGCGACGGTGAACACCGTGCCTACCAGCCGGTCGTCCTGAAACGCACGGATATCGCGCTGCGTCACCCCAACGACACGCTGCAGCTTGCAATCGAAGAGGGCGTCGAGCAAGCCGATCGGCGATTCCTTTCCTTGCTGCTCAGCTCCGTTGGTGCCGGCGGCACGATGGCGTTCACCGCGCTGGCCGTCGGCGTCATGGCAAGCGCGACCGAGGGCGTCGAGCCCTCGATCCTGCACCGGGTGCTGGTTGCCCTCGTGTATCCCCTCGGCTTCGTCGTGTGCCTCATCAGCGGCACGCAGCTCTTCACGGAGCACACGGCCCTCGCGGTCTATCCCGTGCTCGATCGCCGCGTGGCCGCGCCTTCGCTCGGCCGTATCTGGGGCACCGTGTTGCTCGGCAACATGATCGGCTGCGTGCTCGGGGCGCTGCTGCTGGCCGGTGCCGATGGTGTGGTCGGCGCGAGCGAGGGATACGCGTGGGCCGCCGGCCACTTCGTCGAGTCGGGAGCAATTGCAACGCTGCTGAGTGCCGTGCTGGCGGGCTGGCTCATGGCCCTGGCCGGCTGGCTCGTGCTCTCGACGCCGCCGGGCGTCGCGTCGGTGATGCTGATCTACTTCGTCACGCTGCTCATCGGCCTGGGCGGTCTGCACCACTCGATCGCAGGCACGGCCGAGATGCTCACCGCGGCGTTCACGGGCGCCGACCTTTCGCCGGGCGACGCCGCGGCTGCGTGGGTGCTCGCGGTCATCGGCAACCTCTTCGGCGGCTCGATCTTCGTTGCGCTGCTCAACTACGGGTCGATCCGCCACACGCGAGAGGGCGAAGACGCGGATTCCTCCAAGTCCTAGCGTCGTCCGTACCCCTATCTCGTGGAGGACACCATGCGCATCAAGCTCGAGAGCGTCCCAGTCAGCGACCAGGAGCACGCCCTGCGCTTCTACACCGAGAAGCTCGGCTTCGTGAAGAAGCAGGACATGGCGATGACCGATCCACCCGACCCGAATCATCGGTTCCTCACGGTCGTGAGCCCCGACGACGCCGATGGCACCGAACTCATGCTCGAACCAGCCGGCGAGCACCCGGCCACCAAGACGTACAAGGCGGCCCTCATGGCCGAGGGCATTCCCATTACGGCGTTCGAGGTGGACGACTGCCGTGCTGAGTACGAGCGGCTGCAAGGACTTGGCGTCGAATTCAAGGGCGAGCCTTCCGAGATGGCCGGTACGGTGATGGCAACGCTGAACGACACCTGCGGGAACCTGATCATGATCTACCAGAAGCCCGCGGAGTAGGCGGGCGTTCGCACCTTGCGATTGGCTACGCTCGGGCTCGATCGAACCCAGGAGCCGCCATGCACGCCTTGATCGTTCACGCCCACCACGAACCCGAGAGCTTCAACGGCGCCATGACGGCCCGGGCGACCAGCGAACTCGAGGCCGCGGGCCATGCGGTCACGGTCAGTGATCTCTACGCCTTGGGCTTCGACCCGGTCAGCGACCGCCGCAACTTCTCGACGACCGCCGACGCTGGCTATCTCAAGCAGCAGCGCGAGGAGCAGCACGCGTCGGAGCACGACGGCTTTGCGCCCGACGTGTCCGCCGAGATGGACAAGCTCGAGGCCTGCGACCTCGTGATCTTTCAATTCCCACTCTGGTGGTTCGGAATGCCGGCCATCCTCAAGGGCTGGGTCGACCGCGTCCTTGCGATGGGCCGCATGTACGGTGGCGGTCGTTGGTATGACACGGGCAAGCTGCTGGGCAAGCGCGCGATGGTCGCGATGACCACGGGCGGACCCGGGTCGATGTACGCACCGCCCGAGGGATACGAAAGCCTGAACCCAACGCTCGATACCATCCTGGCACCCGTCCACCACGGTATCTTCTGGTTTACCGGCATGCGCGTGCTCGAGCCGTTCGTGGCGTGGGCCCCGGCCCACCTGAACGACGACCAGCGAGCCGCCGCGCTCGATGCCTATGCCGCGCACCTTCGGGAGCAACTCGCTCAAGAGGGTGCACCGCCGCCGGTCGCCGCGGAGTTCCCGCCGCCGAAGTTCATACGCCAGCGGGAGTCGACCCCCTAAGCGATCGGGATCGAGTTCCTACGCGCAGCCCGCGTCGAAAGCGTTCTGGAACGCCAGGAAGTCGAAGATCGTCAGGTCGCCGTCGCCATCAAAGTCGGCGATGAAATCCCCGGCGTCGAAGCGATTCTGGAACTCGAGGAAGTCGAAGATCGTCAGCTCGCCGTCGCCGTCGAGGTCGGCCGTGCACACCAGCCCGCTGATGATCAACGCCCGGTTGCCGAGGGCCGCGCCAACGAGGAAGTCGATCCGTCCGTCTCCCGTGACGTCGCCGATGCCCACGGCGTCGAAGCCGAACTGCGAGGCCGGCCTCGTGTAGCTGATGAACCGGATGACCTCGCCCGTGCGCCCGGAGAACACCGTCGCCTGGTTGCCCAGGTACGAGCCGCTGATGACGTCGTCGTGGCCGTCGCCGTCGACGTCGCCCGCGCCCCGGCCGCAGCCCAGGCCGAAGCCCACGCCGGGCGTCGCTGCCGACACGTCCAGCAGCACCGAGCCATCGACGCCACTATACACATAGAAGTGCCCGCCCGTGCCGCCGCTGAAGTCGCCCACATAGACGTCGGGCGTGCCGTCGGCGTTGGTATCTCCCGCCGGCCCGGTGAAGAACGTGCCGAACGACGCGGCGCGCTCGGTCGGCTCCAGCGGACCGAGGATCGGCATGCCGGTCGCGCCCGAGAACACGTCGGCCCGGGACGCACCGCTCGAGCCGACGGCAACGTCGCGCACGCCGTCACCGTCGATGTCGTTCAGTCCGCCAAGGCCCGCACCCATCGTCGCCCCGGGAGCGGAGCCATCGATCGTGTGGAGCGGCGAGCCATCGAGCCCGCGGAGCACGTAGGCGCGGCCGTCGTTCGACATCGGGTCCGTCGGATCGCTCACGTCGCTCGTCGGCGCGCCAACGACCACCTCGCCCAGCCCCTCCCCATCGACGTCTCCGAGCCACGAGACGGCCGAGCCGAAGCGTTCGATCCCATTGATGCTGTCGACGCGACGGATGAGATCACCCCGCGTCGCCGCGGCACCCGAGAACACGTAGACGGCTCCGGCGTTGGCACCACGGCCCGGCGCACCGACGATCACGTCGTGCACGCCATCGCCATCAACGTCGCCCGCGTCGGCCGCCGCCCAGCCGAACGCCTCGCCCGGCCCATCGGGAGCCAGGTCCATCAGCACGTCGCCGGTGCGACCGCTGTAGACCACGACGCGCCCGCCGCCGGGGGCGGTCGGGGCGCACACGACCGCCTCCATCGCGCCATCACCGTCGATGTCGGTGAGCTCGGAGACCGCCCAGCCGAACTGGCCGGCCCCGGTGAACTCCTGGTGCACGATCACGCCCGGCTCGGCGAACTGGGCGAACGCGGTCGCATGACCCGAGAGAGCGGCGAGCAAGACGGCGAGGGGGAAGCGGCGCATGGCGGATCTCCTTGGAAGCGGACCATGACATTGTGCCACGAACGCAACCACCTCCGCCCCCCCGGGGTATGGACTGAGCAGGGTTGTTGCACGCCCGCATGCCGCGGACGCAACTGGAGAGGGCAGCCATGACGTTCTCGGACACGCCTCCGGCGGACGGCAGCCAGCACAACTGCCTCATGGTCGGCTCGGCCCGCTGGCAGCACGGGCGGTTCCGCCTCCCCATCGAGTCGCCCGACTTTCGCGACACCGGCCCGATCGTGTGGCCGACGGTGGTGTTCGCACGCGAGCCCGTCACGATCGCGCAGGCCGATGCCGACCCGGTCATCGCCGACGCCAACACCGTCATGGTCTACAACGCACACGCGATCTACACGCGGGAGGCCATCTCGGTGCGCGGCGACCGCTGCGAGTGGTTCAGCGTGAGTCCAGCCACCGCGATCGAGGTGGCGCGAGGCCTCGGACTCGACGGCGATGATCCGACGTCGCTGTTTGCGTTCACCCACACGCCGTGCGATGCGACGCTCTTCCGCGATCAGCGCAAACTGGCCAACGACCTCACCAGCGAAGCCGCCAGCAGCGATCCGATCGCCGTGGACGAGACCGTGCTCCGTCTCTTCGAGCGAGCCATCGAGCCCGGACGCTCCGCCACGCAGCGCCGATCGTCGGCGGCCCGCGAGCCCACGCGTCGCGCCCACCGGTGCCTCGCCGAGGACGCCAAGTACGTCCTCGCGCTGCGATTCGCCGAACGCCTGACGCTCGATACGCTTGCGGACGAGCTGGACTGCTCGCCCTTCCACCTCGCCCGCACGTTCCGCCGCTGGACGGGCCAGACGATCCACCAGTACCTCACGCGGCTGCGCCTGGCGGCGGCAATGGACCTGATGGAGCAAGGCCTCCCACTCCGCGAGATCGCCCTGCGCACCGGCTTCTGCCGCCACAGCCACTTTACCAAGGCCTTCCACGACCACGTCGGCATGACGCCCAGCAATTGGCGGCAGGCAGCCACCCAACATTCGCTTCACGACCACCGCGATCGGTCTTGACAGCGCCGTCACTTTCTGGTAACTTGTTTGCATTGGTGGGCTTGACCATGGGAGATGGAGGAACGCGATGACGCTTCGGGGACGATTCCGGCCATACTTGGTCGTGCTAGCGGCCGGCTTGCCAGTAGCCTACCCGTCGATGTCGTGGGGCCAGAGCGAACCCGTCCGCGAGCCGTTCCCAGCGATACTCGACCTGCGCGAGCTCGACGGTCACACCGGGTTCGTCGTAAACGGGGAGTTCAGTCGCGATGGTTTCGGACGATCTGCCACGGGCGCGGGCGATGTGAACGGCGACGGCCTCGATGATCTGCTCTTCGGCAGCCCGTTCGCCAGCCCTCAAGGCCGGTATCGCGCCGGCCAGGCATTTGTGCTCTTCGGACGCGACTCGACCGCAGGCGCGTTGTTCCCGCCAAGCATTGATGGCGCCATGCTTGCTGGTGAAGACGGCTTCCGTCTGTTCGGAATTACACGCTTCGCAGGAAGCAACGCGCGAGGTGTCGGCGACATCAATGGCGACGGGCTCGATGACTTCGCCTTGTCCGAAGGTGTCTCCGTGTACGTGGTATTCGGTCGCGACACGGGCTTCCCGGACACGCTCGACCTCGCTTCGTTCTCGAGCGAGGACGGATTCCGCGTGGAAACCCAAGCCTCTCGTCTGGCCGGTCTCGGTGACATCAACGGTGATGGCATACCCGACGTTGCCGTCGGCTC
This sequence comes from Phycisphaerales bacterium, assembly GCA_040217175.1. Taxonomy (NCBI): domain Bacteria; kingdom Pseudomonadati; phylum Planctomycetota; class Phycisphaerae; order Phycisphaerales; species Phycisphaerales bacterium. Next base: position 1,222,718 of record JAVJNT010000001.1, read on the forward strand.
CCTTTATGCCGATCCCGATGGCCGCATCGACGCCGGGAGTTGCTACATCATTTTTGGCCGCAACACAGCAACGCAGGGCCCGTTCCCCGATGTGCTCGACGTCCAGTCCCTGGACGGCGAGATCGGTTTCCGCATCGACGGCGCCGAAGCGGGCGACCAACTGGGGTTGGGGTTGGCCTTCGGCGGCGACTTGAACGACGACGGCATCGACGACCTCTTGCTAGGGGCGTTTCGTGCATCACCAGATGGTCGCGATAGGGCGGGCGAAGCATACATCGTGTTTGGTCGCGACAGCTCCGCCAGCGGGGCGTTCCCTGCGGCTCTTTCGCTTGCCGAACTCGCGGCTGGCGATGGGGTGCGCATGCCCGGTGCATTGGCAAACGACGGCGCCGGTCTAAGCGTGGGTCTTGCGGGAGATCTCAATGGTGATCGCATCGACGATGCGATCATCGGAGCCAGCAACGCCCTGATCGACGGCCGCGGCCGCCCCGGTGTCGCCTACGTGGTGTACGGTCGAGCCGAATCTGCGGGCGGCTTGCCACCGCAGATCGAGCTGGCAGACCTCGACGGTACGCAAGGCTTTGTGATGCTTGGCGTCGCCGATCGCGATAGGACGGGCTTTGCAGCTGTCGCCGTGGGCGACATCAATGGCGATGGCGTGGGCGACGTGGGCATTGGCGCGTTCTATGCCAATCTAACGGACCCCTATTCGCCAGCCGCCGGGAAGGCCTTCGTGGTCTTTGGTCGTGGATCGGATGCCCCCCGTCCGTTTCCCGCCCGCCTCGATCTCGGAGATCTGGATGGGCGCGATGGCTTCACCGCCCAATCATGGGAGTCGCTGGACACGTGCGGCATCGACATTGGCGCCGCAGGCGATGTCAATGGCGATGGCTTCGATGACCTTGTGATCGGGGCCGATCGAACCAACCTTGGTGGCGCTTCCTTACCGGGGCGCGCCTTTGTAGTCTTCGGCCGCGACACCTGCCTTGCGGATCTCGACCTGGATGGCCAGGCAACGATCTTCGACTTCCTCGCGTTCCAAAACCTGTTCGACGCCGGTGACCCCAAGGCCGACTTTGACGGAGACGGCAACTTTACCGTCTTCGACTTCCTGCTTTTCCAGAACGCCTTCGACGCCGGTTGTCGTTAAGCCGCGTTCCGCAAGCGCGACGGGTATCCTCCCAATACACAAGCTAAGGAGGAACCCGCCATGCCCACCAGCCCCGACATCATCGACTACACCATCATCGGCGACGACATGCAGGCCGTCATCGTCACGCTCGATCCGGGCGAGGCCATGGTCGCCGAGGCCGGCGCCATGATGTATCTTGAGCCCGACATCGAGATGGCCACCCAGCTCTCGATGAAGGAGGGCGGCGGGTTGCTTGGTAAGCTCTTCGAGGCCGGCAAGCGGACGGTCACCGGCGAGAGCTTCTTCATCACGTTCTTCCACAACCACGGCTCGCAGCGGCGCGACTGCGCGTTCGCCGCGCCCTATCCTGGCCACGTCGTGCCCATCGAATTGGGCGAGCACGGCGGCACGCTCATCTGCCAGAAGGACGCCTTCCTCTGCGCCGCCCGCGGCGTCAACGTCGACATCGCCTTCCAGAAGCGCATCGGCGTGGGCTTCTTCGGCGGCGAGGGCTTCATCATGCAGAAGCTCAGCAGCGACACCGGCCAGGGCCAGGCCTTCCTGCACGCCGGCGGTACGACGCTCGTCAAGGAGCTCGCCCCGGGCGAGAAGCTGCGCGTCGACACAGGCTGCCTCGTAGCGCTCGACACCAGCGTCGACTACACGATCGAGTTCGTCAAGGGCATCAAGAACAAGATCTTCGGCGGCGAGGGCCTCTTCTACGCGTCGCTCACCGGCCCGGGCACGGTGTGGCTCCAGACCCTGCCCTTCAGCCGCCTGGCCGACCGCGTCATCGCCGCTGCGCCATCACAGGGCGGCAACCGCAAGGGCGAGGGCAGCGTGCTGGGGGGCATCGGCGACCTCATCGGGGGCAATTGACCGCACCCGCTCTCGGGCGCACAATTCCGGACACGCCCGGGCCGGCGGGCGTTGCCGCGAACGTTCGGATGGATCCGACCGCCGCGACGGTGCCGGCACCGGGGCCCACCCGTGGTCACCGCCAAGAACCCCTTGACCGAGCCAGGCAATGGCAACGCCGGGCACACGCTCAACGTGCTGGGCGTGCCGACCCAAGTGTTGTTGACCGCCCACCAGACGCATGGCGCCTGCAGCGCATTCAAGATCACCGTCCCCCCGGGCTTCGTGAATCCGCCGCACGTGCACTGGTTCGAGGACGAAACCTTCTTCGTCCTCTCGGGCGAACTGGAAGTGACCGTGGGCTCGATGCCTTCGACCGTCCACGCCGGCCAGGCCGCGTTCGGCCCGCGTCGCGTCATCCACGGCTTCGCAAACCGATCCGATTCGCCGGCCGTCGCCATCGTCCACGCCGCGCCGGGAGGGCTCGAGCGGTTCGTCGAGGCCTGCCACGCGGCCTTTCCCGAGGGCGTGCAGGTCGACCCCGTCGCGCTGGTGTCGCTCATCGAGCGTCACGGCATGAGCGTGGCCTAGCGGGCAACCTACGAGCCGCCGCCCTCCGCCCGCTCGGCGGTCCACACCGACAAGAAGTCGCGCCCCGTCGAGTTGGTCGTGCCCTCGAGCCGGCCATCGCGCAGGACGCCGGCGTGCAGGTAGGCGCCCGAGCCGTCCATCGTGAGGAACGAGAAGTGCACCGCGCCCCAGTCGGTGTTCAGCCGCCCCTCCGAGATCGCTGAGCCGTAGAACGTGCCCTCGAACGTCTTCTCGCCGACCGACTCGACCACGAACGGCTGGTAATACGGCTCCGAGGTCGGCAGCGGCCGCAGATCGACCCGCCACGTGCCCACCAGCGACTCGGCTGAGGGCGAGGCCGATTCGGACTGCGTCAGATCCGCGTCGGCCCGGTTCGGGCCCGCTCCCGAGCATCCGATGGCCACCAACAGGCAAGAAGCGGCCCCGAGGGCCCCGCACGCGGTCCGAATCTGGCTCATGACGGATGCTACCCGTCTGGCACGCTCGGCCCATGCAAGCCGTACAGTGTGCAACGCCCGGACCCGCAAAGCGGTACTGTCCGGGAGAGGCCGCACAGGGAGTCGCCCGCATGATCCGATCGAAGACCTTGACGTTCCGCACCGGCCTGCGAGCCAGCCTCGCCGCCGTCGTGCTGGCCGGCTCGCTCACGCTGGCGGTGCCCCAGTCCGCCCACGCCCAAGCCGCACAAGGCCAGGGCCAGGCCCTAAGTCCACCGCGACCGACCCAGCCGGCCAAGCCTCCGGTGATCACCAACTTCCTGATCGCCGGCGTAGTCGTCATCGGCATCGTCGCCGCCACGGTCATCCCAGCCAAGCGCGGCCACCAGGACTGAGCCGCCCCATCCGTCCCGACAACGTCCAGGGAGCCCCATCATGAACGCCCCGAACACCGCCACGCCGCGGCGGGCACGCATGGCCGATCCGCGGATGGCGCTCGTCGCCGTCAACGCCGGCCTGCTGCTCGCGCTCGGCTACGTCACCCTCGCACCCGCCGCCACCGCCCAGCAGGCCCAGCGGCCCCGCGGCGAGTACCTGCTCCTCGGCGGGCAGATGACCGGCTCGCCCAGCAGCGGCGTCCACGTCATCGACACCTCCAACCAGGAGATGGTCACGCTCAAGTGGGAGCAGTCGCGCCAGGCATTCGAGGGCGTCGGCTTCCGCAACCTCCGCGAAGACGCCCAGGCCGGCGGCAACGAAGGGGGTCGGCGATGAAGACCAATACCACCAACACGAACACCAGCAACACGCCCGCCAACATGCCCATCAGCTCGCGCAAGGTCACCATCCCGCTGCTTGCCAGCGCCCTCGTGCTGGCCGGGCTCGTGCTCGTGCAGGCCGGGCGCACGGGTGAGAGCTCGCCCGTCTCGCCCGCCGCGGCGCTCGCCGAGATGGCCGTCGTCGGCGGCGGCTACGCAGCGATGACCACCCAGGGCCAGAGCTCGAGCGAGGAACTGCTCTACGTGCTCGACCAGCGGGCCGAGCGCCTCATGGTCTACCGCGTCGAGAACGGCCGCACGCTCGTCTTCCAGCGCAGCGAAGACCTCGCCCAGGTGTTCGCCCAGGCCCGCGCCGCGGCCGCCGGCGGCCGGAGGTAGGCGTCGTTCTTGGGCGCTCCGTAGCGGCATCCGGCCGCACGATCGCTCTCGCGTGATCGGAGCGTCATTCTCGTTATGCCCATCGTTCCGCTGCCACAGTTCGAGCAGGACCTCGCCGAGTACACCGAGGAACAGGACCGCCTGGCGCGTGAGAAGCTCACGCCGCCCAAGACGGTCGTCTGCCGCTTCGGCGCGATGAAGCTCATCGGCGAGTTCCGCTACACGCTCGAGGCCACCCCCGGCTGCGGCAGCAAGCTCATCGCCCGAACTTTTCGAGGCACCGAGATGGGCGAGATGCTCACCAGCACCTGCCCCAACAGCGGCTGCGGCAAGAGCATCTCCCGAAAAGAGATGCTCCAGTACATCGAGCAGTCGGGCGGCCGCGACTTCCCGTTCTACGACAAGGGCCGCATCCTCCGCGTCGCCACGCACGAGGACCTGGACGCCCAGGCCGCGCTGGAGCAATCCGCCCACGAGCTCAAGCTCCGCGCCCGCACGGTGGCCGACGAGATCGGCGTCAGCATCCGCATCGTGCAGGCCGAGCCCATCCTCGGCGGCGAGACGCTCACGTACTACTACCTTGCCGAACAGCAGGGCGACAACCTGCCCGGCCAGCAGAAGGGCGCCGGCAATCACGGCAGTCACGGCCACCGCGGCCGCGACCCACGCCTGCAGGCCGGCGACCTGCGCGACGCGCTGCAGAAAGAGGCGAACTCGTCGGGCACGGGCGGCCCCCGCGTCGAGGTCCGCCCCGTCGGCGCCCGCGACGAGGCGAGGCTCACCGCCGACTACGAGCGCTGCGGCCAGCACTGCTGCTGCAAGAACTTCCTGAAGGTCTTGAAGCCCGTCCCCATGCGCGCCGCCAAGCAGCAGAAGGCAACATTGGACCCCCTCAAGATCTCCGGCCGCTGCGGCCGGCTCATGTGCTGCCTGCGCTACGAGGACGAGAGTTATCGCGAGCTCGCGGCACGCCTGCCCCACCGCAAGACGCTCGTCGGCACCAGCGAGGGCGCCGGGCTCGTGCTGGACACCCAGATCCTGACGCAGCTCGTCCTGGTCAAGCTCGACTTCGACGGCCGCGAGATCGCCGTGCCGCTCGAGGAGCTCATCGACCCCGCCGACGCCCCCGATCCCGCGGCCAAGGTCGTCGCGCCCCCACCGCCGCCCGCACGCCAACGCCGCGAACGCGGCGACAAGGACGAGTCGGCACGCACCGACGCCCCCGCCCGCAAGAAGAAGCGCCGCCGCAAGAAGAAGCCGACCGGCGACGCCGGCGCCCCCACGCCGGAGACACCACGCCGCGATGCGCCCGCCGCCGACGGTGAGTCTTCCCCCGGCCGCAAGAAGAAGCGCCGCAAGCGCCGGCGGAAGAAGCCAGGCGGTGAAGGCGGCCCGGGTAGTCATCCCAGCGACCCTGCCGCTCCCGGCGGCGACTGAGCCGCTAGCGAACCCTCCCCCTACCCTCCTGCCATGGCAGCCACCCCAGCCAAGCACCCAACCACGCCGAGTCGCGAGTCGGGCCGATTCTCCATCCGCGAGACCTTCAGCTCCATCATCATCGCCTTCGCGATGGCGTTCGTCTTCCGCGCGTTCGTCATCGAGGCCTTCGTCATCCCCACCGGCTCGATGGCCCCCACCCTGCTGGGCGAGCACGTCGAGATCGTCAGCGACCAGACGGGCACGCGCTGGCAGGTCGGGCCGTGGACGCAAGGGGGCCCGGACGGGACTGAACGCGTCAGCCGCTACACCGTGCACGACCCCATGACCGCCAGCAACCCGCCGGCGCTCGTCGAGAGCGTCAGCGCCGCCCGCAGCCCGGCCTACCAGATCGACGCCGAGGTCGAGCGGCTCCGCGCGGGCGACCGCATCCTCGTGCTCAAGTACCTGCCCATCCTCTTCGAGCCGCAGCGCTTCGACGTCGTCGTCTTCAAGAACCCGACCGAGCCGACCGTCAACTACATCAAGCGGCTGACCGGCCTGCCCGGCGAGCAGCTCGCCATCGTCGACGGCGACGTCTTCACGCGGTCGCTGCCGAGCACGCCCGGCGAGTCGAGTTTTTCCCCTCCCTCGGACGCCGACCGCGACCAGGAGGGCGGCACCTGGGCCATGGACGGCTGGGCCATCGCACGCAAGCCCGAGCATGCGCAACGAGCCGTGTGGATGCCGGTGCACGACACCGTCCGAGCGCCCGTCGACCCGGTCCGCGATGGCTTCACCTGGTACCGCCCGCCGTGGGTCGCCCGCTCGGCCGACGGCCAGTCGCTGCGGGGCTGGGATGGGCTCGACTCCATGACGCCCGAGCACACGCAGGCCGGCAGCACGCGGCTCGAGTGGGACGCAGAAGCCTGGCCCATCGTCGATTACTACCCCTACAACGAGCGATACCGCCGCGCGGGCGAGTCGCTGCGAGCGCTCGTGCCGCCAACCTTCGGCGTGGGCGACGTCCGCGTACGCATGGGCGTCGAGCCGGTCGGCCAGGGCCTCGAGAGCATGGACATCCGCATCGATGCGCGCGAGCACGCGTTCCGCGCGCAGATCGCCGGCGGCGTGGCCCGCATCGAGATGCGACCGATCGAGTCCGACGCCTCCGCATGGACGGTGCTCGACGAGGCCGAGGTCAGCCAGCCCGCCGCCGACACGGTCACCGACGTCGAGTTCTGGCACGCCGACCAGGCCCTGTGGCTCTTCGTCGGCGGCGAGCGCGTGGCCTACGCCACCTACGACTGGGGTCCCATCGAACGCTTCGAGCTGGCAACCAGCCAGCCGCTCGACGCGCAGGGCCCCATCGTGCCCTCGCCCGATGCCTACCGCTCGGCTCGCCCTTCCATCTCGCTGGTCGGCCCCGTGAAGCTGCACCGGCTCGGCGTCGATCGGGACCTCTACTACCAGACGACGCGCGGCGGCAGCCAGCTCCCCGTCCGCGGCAGCCACCCCTCCCTCGACCTGGCCGTCTTGGACAAAAACCAGTTCTTCGTCTGCGGAGACAACTCCGCCAGCAGCCAGGACAGCCGCCTGCTGGGCGACGCCAGCCCCTGGGTTTCCCCGCTGGGTGCACCGGCCGGCATCGTTCCGGGTGAGCTCATGCTCGGGCGGGCGTTCTTCGTCTACTTCCCGGCGGTCGAGCGTGTCGGCCCCGTCCCCGTGCCCGGCTTCGGGCGGCTCCGATTTATCTGGTAGCCTTCGTCGCGGCACCGACACCGACCCGCGATCAGCCCCGATTGGCCTGCAGGCCATCCCCTGTGAATATTTGACCAAAACTGCCGTTCGACCGCTATTCTCGCGGCCTGCGCCGGCTACCGTTTTGAACTCTGAGAGAGAGCCAACCCGTGGCCTCGGCCAAAACGGGATGGGATGGACCCCCGACGGGCGGAGGAGCCTGCCGGGGGTCTTTCGTCACTTGCTCCACATCGACATCCACGACTAACTGGTGGTTCCTGGTCGCTTCCGATCGCTTGCCGTCGGTTGCTGTCGTCGACGGCATGTTCGCTCGAAACGGGCTCTAGTCGCCCCCCGCGCTGTTCCGATAGGCTTGGTGTGAGCACCCACGCCCTCGCACCAAGCCCAAAGATCGGCAAGCGCATGCGCGACGAGCCAACCACCAACGATCAGTCCCACTCCGAACTCTCGGCCGAGAAGTCGGCGCTGCGGACCAAGATGCGCCACGCGATGGAGACCATGCCCGCCGCCGAGGCGCAGCTGAAGGCCGAGGCGCTGGCCGAGCGTGCCCTGGCGTGGGCGCCCATGGCCCGGGCCCGCCGCGTGATGATCTATCTCTCGATGTCCGGAGAGGCAAGCACCGGCGCGCTCATCGACCGCCTGCTCGAAGCGGGCGTCGAGGTCGCCGGCCCACGCATCGACTGGGACAGCCGCACGATCACGCCCGCCCTCATCGCAGACCCGATGTCCGACGTGGTCGAGGGCAACCTGGGCGTGCCCGAGCCGGCGCCCAGCGCCGCCGGCGTGCCGCTTAACACCATCGACGTCGTGCTCGTGCCCGCGTTGGCCTACGACCTGCGCGGCTTCCGCCTCGGCCGCGGCGCGGGGTTCTACGATCGGCTCCTGGCCGATCCGCGGCGCACCGGCCTTTCGCTCGGATTCGGGCTCGAGGCCCAGCTCGCCCCGAGGGTGCCAACCGAGCCGCACGACGCCAGGCTCGACGCCCTCGCCACCGAGCGGCGCTTGCTCGAGTTCAATGGCCCGCGGATCGCCGCGGTGCTGGAGTCGGAAGCCGGGCCCGGACCGCGATAGGCTGATTTGTTTCGATTCGGAGTTGCATGGAGTCGGTGGCGGGCACGAAGCCCCCACGCAGCACGCAGGGAGGTCGCATGTCGCTGCCATCACAGGGCGGGATCGGATTCGGCGGGGCCACGCGCGGACGCTCGCGGCGCGGGCGTGGCGGCGGCGGCCGCAAGCTCATCGCCGCGATTGTCGTCGTCGCCCTCGGCGGCGGGCTCGTGTGGGCCCTCACCTCGGGCCCCAGCGAGGGCGAGGCCGGCGACCCCGCGACGACCGAGGTCGCTCGCGAGCCTGCAAGCCCCGCCAGTCGCACCCCGGCCAGCACCACCCCCGCCGCCCAGCGACGGCAGCCCGACACACGCCTCGTCAGCGCTCCGCCACAGGCCGAAGAGCAAGCGACGACCGAGCCCCGCGGCCGGAGCGTGCAGACGCCCGCACGCGACACCACGCTCGCCGATCGCTCGACGCCCGAGCCTCGCGGCGTGCTGGCAACGCCCGGCCAGGACGGATCCGTCGTTGTCGGCCCAGCGTCCGCTGCGAATCCCAGCGCCGCCGTGTCGACGCTGATCCAGCGGGCCGAAAAGGCGATACGAGAGAACAACCCCATCGCCGCGCGCGAGCACTACAACGCCGCCCTGATGCACGATCGGGCTTCGGCCAGCGATCGCGCCATGATCCGCGAGCAGATGCAGGCCCTCAACGAAGACCTCATCTTCTCCCCGCGCGTGTACCCGGGCGATCCGTTCTCGACGACCTACACGGTCCAGAGCGGCGACGTGCTGTCGCGCATCGCCCACGACCAGGGCGTGGCCACCGAGTGGCTGCTCATCAAGCGTGTCAACCGGTTGAGCAAGGCCGGCAGCATCTTCGAGGGCCAGAAGCTCAAGCTCGTTCGCGGCCCGTTCCACGCCGTGGTCAGCAAGACCGCCTTCCGCATGGACGTCTACATCGGCCCGCCCGAAGACACCGACCAGTGGGTCTACGTCCGCTCGTTCCCGGTCGGCCTGGGCGAGTTCGACGGCACGCCCGTGGGCGCCTTCACCGTGCGTCGCCACAGCAAGCTCATCGACCCCTTCTGGCGCAACCCGCGCACGGGCGAGGAGTTCGCCGCCAGCAACCCCGACAACCCCATCGGCGAGCACTGGATCGGCCTCGAGGGCCTGGGCCAAGCCGAGACCTACAGCGGCTACGGCATCCACGGCACCATCGATCCCGACAGCATCGGCAAGGAGATGTCGATGGGCTGCGTCCGCATGTTGCCCGACGACGTGGCGCTCGTCTACGAGTTGCTCAGCGAACAGCTCAGCCAGATCCACATCGTGGAATGATCAGCCGGATATTGCCGCACACGGCCCGGGCATCAACCCGGGCTTTTTCGTGCCCTCAGGAGGCCTAAATCGGACCCGAAAACTCGGCCGCGAACGCGCTTTGATCCTACAATACCGGTCACCAATTCCGGGGTGATTCCGGGCCCTCCGGACCCCCAGTTACGCCGCCAGCCACGCCGCGAGAACCCATGGCCAAAGACGACGCCACCACGCCCGCCACGACCAGCGCCGACGCACCCAAGAAGGGCAACTACGGAGCCGAGCAGATCAGCGTGCTCGAAGGCCTCGAGGCCGTGCGCAAGCGCCCGGGCATGTACATCGGCGGCACGGGCGTGGGCGCGCTGCACCACCTCGTCTACGAGGTCGTCGACAACTCCATCGACGAGGCCATGGCCGGCCACGCCACCATCGTCCAGGTCACCATCCAGGCCGACGGCTCCATCCGCGTCGTCGACGACGGCCGCGGCATCCCCGTCGACCCCGTAAAGAACGACGACCCCGCCCTCAACGGCAAGAGCGCCGTCGAGGTCGTCATGACCAAGCTGCACGCCGGCGGCAAGTTCGGCCAGGAGGGCAGCGCGTACAAGGTCTCCGGCGGCCTGCACGGCGTGGGCGTGAGCTGCGTCAACGCCCTCTCGAGCATGCTCGAGGTCGAGGTCTATCGCGACGGCCAGGTCCACAGCATGACCTTCTCTCGCGGCCACGTCTCCGAGCCGCTCCGGGTCGTCGGCAAGGTGCCCGAGAGCAGCACCCGAACCACGGGTACGAGCGTCACCTTCGTGCCCGACGCCGAGATCTTCCCGGTCACCGAGTTCAACTACGACACGCTGGCCAACCGCCTCCGCGAGCTCTCGTTCCTCAACCCCGGCGTTGTCATCCGCCTGCGCGACGAGCGCGTCGACGCCGACGGCAAGCCGCGCGACGAGACCTTCAAGGCCGAAGAGGGCCTGCTCGCCTACGTCAATCACCTCATGAGCGGCAAGACCGCCGTGTGCGTGCCCGTGCACATCCGCAAGGACGACGAAGAGCGGTCGATGGTCTGCGAGGTCGCGCTGCAGTACCACGATGGGTACAACGAGACGCTGCTGACCTTCGCCAACAACATCAACAACGTCGACGGCGGCACGCACGGCCAGGGCTTCAAGGTTGCCCTGACCCGGACGATGAACAACTACGCCCGCAAGGTCGGCATCATCCGCGAGAAGGACCCCACCCCCAGCGGCGACGACCTTCGCGAGGGCCTCATCGCCATCGTCTCGGTGAAGCTGCCCGACCCGGCCTTCAACAACCAGCCCAAGGAGAAGCTGCTCAACCCCGAGATCGAGCCCTTCGTCGCCCAGGCCGTCACCGACGCCCTGGGCACCTGGCTCGAGGAGCACCCCACCGAGGCTAAGCGCGTGTGCATGAAGGGCATCATGGCCGCCCAAGCGCGCGAGGCCGCCCGCAAGGCCCGCGAGCTCACCCGCCGCAAGAGCGCTCTCGACTCGGGATCCATGCCCCACAAGCTCAGCGACTGCAAGACCAAGGACGTCGAGCGGAGCGAGCTGTACCTCGTCGAGGGCGACTCGGCCGGCGGCAGCGCCAAGCAGTGCCGAGACGTCGAGACCCAGGCCGTGCTGCCGCTGAAGGGCAAGATCCTCAACGTCGAGAAGGCCCGCATCGACAAGGTGCTGGGGTTCGAAGAAATCCGCACGATGGTTGCCGCCCTCAAATGCGGCATCGGGCCCGACTTCGACCACAGCAAGCTGCGCTACGGCCGCATCGTCATCATGACCGACGCCGACGTCGATGGCAGCCACATCCGCACGCTGCTGCTCACGTTCTTCTTCCGCCAGATGCCCGAGCTCATCCGCCGCGGCCGGATCTTCGTCGCCCAGCCCCCGCTGTACCAGGTCTCGCGCGGCAAGCAGCATCGCTACGTCATCAACGAGCGTGAGCTGAGCAACATGCTCACCGAAGAGGCCATCCAGCACGCCAGCCTGCTCGTGCGTCAGCCGTTCGAGGAAGGCGAGCTCCCGCCCTCGGGCGAGGCGCCGCTGGAGCGTCGAATCGAGGGCGACGACGTGGCAAAGGCCGTCAAGCTGCTCGAGCGCCTCACCGAGCTGAGCATCGTGGCCGAACGCCGCGGCGTCAAGTTCGTCGACCTCATCGCCTCGCGCCACCGCGCCGCCCCGGGCGAGGGCGGCCTGCCGACACATCGGGTCGCCTGGCGCGGCGGGGCCGAGTGGGCCTGGAGCGAGGAAGAAGCCCTCGGCATCGTCGAGAAGAACGACCTGCGTCTGGAAGAGACCGACGAGCCCGAAGCCAGCGAGCCGGCGGAGCAGCCCGAAGGAACGGCTTCGGACAACGGTCATGCGGTCTCGGCCAACGGGAAGGCCGCCGAGCCCGAGAGCCCCATGACGGCCCGGCCGATCGCCACCATCCGCGAACTGCACGAGAACCGCGAGCTCGACGCCATCTTCAACCAACTCGCCGACCTGGGCCTCGACGTCGCCGACTGGGACCTGCGGCAGGAAGAGGCCGTCACGGGAGAGAAGCTGCCCGCCCGCTTCGCTTGGGAGGTCGCCCAGCCCGGCAAGAGCAAGACCGACCAGGACGGCGACGACGCGGGCAAGGACGCCGGCAAGGTCCGCATCGCCGAGGCGGCCAACCTCGCCTCGATCGTGCCGGCGCTGCACGATATCGGACGCAAGGGCATCGAGGTCAAGCGCTTCAAGGGCCTGGGCGAGATGGACGCCGACCAGCTGTGGGAGACCACGATGGACCCCGAGGTCCGCACGCTCATGCGCGTCACGATGGAGCAGGCCGCCAAGGCCGAGACGCTCTTCACCACGCTCATGGGCGAGCAGGTCGAGCCCCGCCGCAAGTTCATCGAGGAACACGCCTTGGAGGCCAAGAACCTCGACGTCTGACGCCCGGGTCCGATAGACGGCTACCAGCCGCGATGCATCAGATCGGACGCAAGCCCCACGACGGATGATCCGATACCTCCCCAGGGCCCTTCCGAGGGCCCGTGGGAGATGCGAATGGGCAGCCGAACGTCTGGGCCGAGTGGCCTTCACAACACGCTCAATCTCTCGGCCGAACAGCTCGGCATGATCATGGACGATCTGGACGCTGCCGGCGAGGGCGGACGCGTGCGTCGCAACCACGCACGCCTGAGTTTCCGCATCCCCGCGATCGAGGTCGAGGTCTACCAGCCCAGCGGCGGCAGCGTGAACTTCTGCGTTGCGTGCCGAAACCTCTCGCGCGGCGGCCTCAGCGTTGTCCACAGCTCGTATATGCACGTTGGCACCCGATGCCGCATCAAGATGACGCACAACACCGATGGCCCCGTCTGGATCAAGGCCACCGTCGTCCAGTGCCGCCACGTCACGGGCCGCGTCCACGACGTGGGACTGAAGTTCGACAAGGAGATCGACGTCAACGACTTCATGGAACTCGACCCGCTGAGCGACAACTTCTCGCTCGAGACGGTCGAGGCGAAGAAGCTCGAAGGACGCGTGTTGCTCGTGACTGCTAGCGACATCGATCGCAAGCTCATCGAGGCGTATCTCTCCGACACGTCGCTGCGCATGATCCACGTCGAGGGCTACGAGGAGATCCTCGGTCAATTCTCCGAGCCCTTCGACGCGGTGCTCTGCGATTTCGACAAGGACGTCGGTGCCGCCAGCGAGGCCGTGCGTGGCCTCCGCTCGGCCGGTCACGGCGTGCCAGTCATCGCGTTTGCCGGAGATATCTCCGACGGAGACAAGGCCTTGATCCGCGAGTCACGCGCGAGTGCGCTGCTGCGGAAGCCCATCGACAAGTCGCTCATCCTCAAGGCCCTGGCCGAGTTCATCCTGCTCGGCCGCGGCGCCGGCGAGAATCTTCCAGCCCCGGCCGCCAAGCAAGAAACCGATCCGTCCCTCAAGGCGCTGGCCGACCTCTTCGCCAAGGACCTGGTGAAGTTCGCCGACGAGATCACCCAAGCGACCCAGTCCGGCGACGAAAAGAACCTTCGCTATATCTGCGCCCGCATCCGCGGCACCGGCCCGCTCCTGGGCCACGGAGCCGTCGCCGACGCGGCCGGCCGCGTGCTGGCGTCGCTCGATGCCGAGGAAGGCTCGATCGAGACCTCGACGGAAGCCATCAATGCGCTGACGAGCATGTGCCGCCTCGTCCGCGCGGCGTGAGACGCGCACCACGCCGCCAGCGCGCCCACAATGATCCGTGACCGCGCTCGCCGACACGCTGTCCAGCGTCCTCAACGCACGAGTCTCCGGCTTGGCCGACCTCCACGGCGGGTGCATCGCGCGCGTCGTCGGCGGCATGGCCGAGGGTCGCGGACCCTTCGTCGCCAAGATCGGTGACGGCTCGAGCGATCTCAGCATCGAAGCGCAGATGCTCGCAGACCTTGGACGTCTCACGACACTCCCCGTTCCCGCGGTCTGGCACGACGAGCCCGGCCTGCTCGTGATGGAGCGGCTCCCGGGAACGACCGGCCCAGGCGAGCACGCCCAGCGCCACCTCGCCGAACTACTCGCCGACCTGCACGGCATCGAGGGCCCGAGCTTCGGCTACGAGCGCCCGACGCTCATCGGTCCGCTCGACCAGCCCAACGAGTCCGACGCGTCGTGGGCACGCTTCTTCGCGCGACACCGCATCCTCGCGTTCGCCGAACTTGCCCGGTCGCGCGGCTCGCTCTCGGCGGCGGGCTTCGACATCGCACGCCGGCTCGCCGATGCGATCGAGGCCAAGCCCCATCGATTCATCGCCTCGAACGAGCCGCCCGTGCTGATCCACGGCGACCTCTGGTCGGGCAACATCCTCAGCGCGTCCGGCCGAGTCACCGGGCTCATCGATCCGGCGATCTACTACGCCGACCGAGAGATCGAATTGGCGTTCATGGGCCTATTCGGCTGCGTCGGGCGGGCGTTCTTCGAGCGATACCACGAGCTGCGGCCCATCGCACCGGGTTTCTTCGAGCGGCGGCAGGGAATGTACCGCATCTATCCTCTGCTCGTACACGCGGCGCTCTTCGGCGCCGGGTACGGCCGGCAGGCGGTCGATGCGATGAACCGCGTCCTGTCGGCATGATCCGACGGACGGCACGCGGACGGCGCGAGGGGCGGCTTCTGGACGGGAAAGGGTGACTGACGGGATTCGAACCCGCGACCCCCAGGACCACAACCTGGTGCTCTAACCAACTGAGCTACAGCCACCATCAAACGGCGGGCGTTCGGGCGTGCCCGGACCGCCGAGCGGTAACGCTAGCACGTTCTGGGCCGGTGGCAAGTGTCTCCGGCGTATGGCCGCGTGGGACGCGGCGACCTACCCTCGCTCTTACCCCGAAAACAGGGCTCGGTTGCGGGGCGCAGGCGAGCCGGAGATGCACTGCCGATGCCAAGCCAGACGCTCGCCACGCTCGACCTTTCCGCCGCTCGCACCCTCCGCAATCTGCCGCCAGCGCGGCTCGTCGAAATGGCCTTGGCCGCCGGCGAGGGACGCCTGGCCGCCGAGGGCGCCCTGGTGTGCCTGACGGGCGATCGCACGGGCCGCAGCCCGACCGACAAGTACCTCGAAGACACCCCCGCCATCCACGACAAGATCGACTGGGGCAAGGTCAACCAGCCCCTCACCCCCGAGCGTTTCGAGCTGGCCGAACGCATCGCCATCGACCACCTCAACGCTCAGGATCGGATCTACTGCTTCGAGGGCTTCGCCGGTGCAGACCCCGCCTACCGGCTGGGCGTCCGCGTCGTCACCGAGCAGGCCTGGCACAACCTCTTCGCCAGCACGCTGTTCATCCGCCAAGGCACGCGGGCGGCCAGCAACTCGACCGACTGGAACCACGACTGGACCATCCTCAACGCCGGCCGGCACAAGCTGACCGCCGAAGAGGCCGAGCAACTCGGCGTCTCGGGACCGATCATCATCGCCCAGTCGCTCGAGCGCAAGACGGTGGTCATCCTGGGCACCGAGTACGCCGGCGAGATCAAGAAGAGCATCTTCTACGCCATGAACTTCGACATGCCCGAGGTGGGCGTGTTCCCGATGCACTGCTCGGCCAACGTCGCCAAGGACGACGCCAGCAACGTTGCGCTCTTCTTCGGCCTGAGCGGCACCGGCAAGACCACGCTGAGCGCCGACCCGGACCGTGCCCTCATCGGCGACGACGAGCACGGCTGGAGCGACAAGGGCGTCTTCAACTTCGAGGGTGGCTGCTACGCCAAGTGCATCAAGCTCAGCCGCGAGAGCGAGCCGCAGATCTGGGACGCCATCAAGTTTGGCAGCGTGCTGGAGAACGTCGTCATCGACGATGACAGCCGCGAGCCCGACTACGACGACGGCTCCATCACCGAGAACACCCGTGTCACCTACCCCGTCGAGTACATCCCCGGCGCCGTCATCCCCTCCATCGGACAACACCCGCGGAACGTCGTGTTCCTCACCGCCGACGCCTTCGGCGTCATGCCGCCCGTCAGCAAGTTGACGCCCGAGCAGGCGATGTACTACTTCATCAACGGCTACACCAGCAAGCTCGCGGGCACCGAGGCCGGCGTGACCGAGCCCATGCCAAACTTCAGCGCGTGCTTCGGAGCTCCCTTCATGCCCCGCCCGCCCGCCGAGTACGCACAGATGCTCGTCGATCGCATCAAGAAGCACGACGCGAACGTCTGGCTGCTCAACACCGGCTGGACCGGCGGCCCCTACGGCGTCGGCAGCAGGTTCAAGCTGGGCTACACCCGAGCGATGGTCTCGGCAATCCTCAACGGCGACCTGGCCAAGGCCAACTACGTCGAGCACGAAATCTTCGGGCTGCACATGCCCACCGTTGTCGAGGGCGTGCCCCAGGAGGTGCTGCACCCCCGCAACACGTGGAAGGACGGCAAGGCCTACGACGAGAAGGCCCGCGACCTCGCGCGCCGCTTCCGCGACAACGATGCGAAGTACGACATGGAGCAGGCCGTCCGCGACAGCGGTCCCAAGGGCTGAGCCTCAGGACACGTCACCATACGAAAAGCCCGGGCGGAAACCCGGGCTTTTCGCTTGCAAGGCTTCAGCGAGCGCCTAGTTGCTCGTCGCCCGAGACGCCTGGTACGCCTCTTCGCCCTCGGCCGTCGTGCGGAGCTGGCGGTTCTTGCCCAGCGACCACTTGGGCTGCGCGCGGTTTGGGTCGTTCTCGCAGATCACCCAGCCGTCGACGACCATCACCTCCATCGCCTGCACGAGCTGACGCATGAGCGATGCGGCCCGATCCCTTGGCTGCGACGATTGGATCTGCTGCTGGAGGTACCCGAAGATCTGGTTCGGGTCGTTGCTCTTGAGCAGCATGCTGACGAGCACGGGGTAGGGCCCGATCTTCGGCAGGGTCTTGCCATTGCGCACGACGCACTGCACCGGTACGACGCGACCGTCGCGATACTCGGCGACTTGCTCGTCCTTGGCCTCACGCAGGTCGAGCGTGAGCTTGTTGTACTTCATGAAGCTCAGCGTTTCCTTCTCGAGGTCGATGTCCTCGTCGCCGAACTTGCCCACGATCTGCTTAGCGGTCGCCAGGTCGAATGAGCCGAGGTTGGCCGAGTCGAGCGTCTGGTTGCTGAAGCCGCCCTGGGCCAGCCAACGCCATGCCTCGGCGGGCGTCAGGTTCAGCCCGGCCTCCTCGGCGATGTTCTGGCAGTGCTCTTGCAGGTCCTTGAAGCATCCATTGGACGCATACCAGAACTGCGCGAAGCGGATGTGCTGGCGGATGTTCTTCCGCGTCTTGTCGTTGTAGCTCTGCCGAACCCAGTCGGCGTCGAGCTCGCCGCGCTCGAGCTCCAGGATCGTATACGCGAGCTCGCGGGCCGAGCCATGGGCCAACGTCATGCCGGCCGCCAGGATCGGGTCGGCAAAGCCGCTCGCCTCGCCGCAGACGTACCAGTTCTCGCCCGTCACGCGGTCGGCCACTTGCGACCAGTCCTTGGTGGCGTGCACCTCGTCGGTCTGCTTGGACTCGCTCATCAGCCCCGCGATTTCGTCCTGTTCTTCCAGCGCCTTCTTGTAGATCTCTTCGGGCGAGAGACCGGTGCTCTTGTAGTACTCGGCCGGGCACACCAGCCCCACGCTCGCGCGGGTCGGGCTCAGCGGGATGAACCAGATCCAGCCGTACGGCAGGCTGCGGACCTGGACGCGCGTACCGCCGACGCCGATCTCGACGGCCCACTGCACGTTGTCCCAGTAGCTCCAGAACGCAACGTTCCGCAGGCTCTTGGGCGCATCGCTCTCCACGCCCATCGCGCGGCGGAGCAGCGCGTGCGTGCCGCTCGCATCGACGTAGTGCTTGGCTCGCACCATCGTGCCGTCGTCGAGCTTCAAGCCCTCGACGCGGTCACCGTCCTTCACGACCTCGCGCACCTGCGTGCCCTGGCGGACCTCGGTCCCGTGCTCCTCCGCATGGTCGAGCAGGATCTTGTCGTAGATCGATCGCTCGACCTGGAACGCCGTACGCTGGCGCTGCCCCTCGAACTTCGCCGGCCGGGGCTCGTCCTTGAACTCTTCGACGGGGTAGAAGTCGAAGTCCCATCGCTCGCCGTCGCGGCCCCAGGTCAGGCTCGCGCCGAGCTTGACGGGGAAGTTGGCCGCCTCGACCTTGTCCCACACGCCCATCTCGTGCAGGATGGGGCTGATGGCCGGAAGCTGGCTCTCGCCCACGTGCTCGCGGGGGAACACTTCCTTCTCGAGCACCAGTACCTTCAGTTCGGGGTTGTACTTGCGCAGCAGCGTCGCCAGCGTGCTGCCCGACGGGCCGCCGCCGATGATGGCAACGTCGCACTCGACCTCTTGCGCACCCGTTCCGTTCGCGTTCGCAACCACCGCCGCCCCCTCTCCCAGGATGATGTCCTTGCCGTCATCATCGACGGCTGGCCATCCTATGTCCGGTCCGTCCTATCGCCAGACGCAACATCGTCCGGATATCTCTCGATTCGATCACTGGGGCGACCCCTCATGCGGGCGGTATGGGCCGGCCGTGCGGGTCCGAGCCGTCCGCGTCGGGCGGCATCGCGCTCGGCAGGTGCTCGAGCTGCTCGGCCGTCACGTGCACGTGGTCGGCGGCCAGCCCCGCACGCTCCACGAGGTACGACTCCCACAGCCGGTGGCGACGCACCAGCGCGGCCGCCTCGGCCCGGCCGTCGTCGGTGAGGGCGAGCTCGTCGCGGCGAACGAATCCACGGCCGCGTGCTCGCCGCACGACGCGCTCGTCGATCGTCCGCGGCAGCACGCCCCGCTCTTCCTGCCGATACAAGCTCCCCAGCAGGTCCTCGAGCGCAACGGTGCGCCGCAGCCGCGCCCGCCGGACCGCCGTCGCCAGCACGCCGTACCGCGGCCCGAGCAGTGCCGCCAGCACGAGCAGGCCCGCCAGCGCCAGGGTGATCGATCCCGCCGCATTCACCTCGCGCTTGCCCGCCAGCAATGGCACGCCGATCGACCCCGCGTACCCTACCACCGCCGCCCCGATCGCCACCACCACGCTCACCAGGATCTGCGGCAGCAGCCGATCGGTGAGCAATCGGGCCGTAGCCGCCGGCACGATGAGCATCGCGATCACCAGGATCGAGCCCACCGCCTCGAACGACGCCACGGTCGCACCCGCGACGAACACCATCAGGACGTAGTGCAGCACCGACGCGTTGAAGCCCTGGGCCGTCGCCATCGCCGGATCGAACGCCGCCAGCCTCAGCTCCTTGTACAGAAACACGACGAGCACAATGGTCAACCCCACCGTCAGCGCCAGCGTCCACACCTGCGGCGGCGTGGCGGCCAGCGTCGCAACATCGAACACGCCCACCCACGACGCCGGTGCGTCGGTCGTCCACGCCAGCGACTCGAGCTGGCCGTGCAGCACGCACGAGGCATCGAGATCCGTATTCCGCGCCGCCCGCTCGATGAGCAGCACCCCGAACGCGAACATCACGCTGAAGACCACGCCCATCGCCGCGCCGGGCTCGACGCGGCCCAGCCGCTTGATGAGCTCGACCAGCACCACCGTGGCCACGCCCGCCAGCGTCGCGCCGATGAACATGACCGGGGCCGTGCGCACGCCGGTGATCATGAACGCGATGACGAGCCCCGGCAGCACGCTGTGGCTCATCGCGTCGCCCATCAGGCTCAGTCGGCGCAGCACCAGGAAGTTGCCCAGCAGGCCGCAGCTGAGCGCCGCCAGCACGGCGGCCGCGAGCGGGAACAGGTCGAGCGCGGGCGACAGCGTCATGCCGGCGTTCCCGCCGCCCGGGCGATCGCCGCCTCGAGTTCGGCTACGAGTTCCGGGCTTAGCACGTGCTCGACCATGTCGGCCGACCAGTCGACGTGCCCCGGCGCGACGTCGGCGTAGGCCTGCAGGTACTGCTCCCACAGGCGGTGGTTCCGGGCGATACGGGCGCCGCGCTCCACGCCGCTGGGCGTGAGCTCGTACCCGCCCTCGACCCGGCTCACGAAGCCGCGACGCCGCAGACCCGCCAGCACCATCGGCCCCAGCCATACCGGCCAGCCCCACAGCCTCTCCATCGCCCGCACCGTGCGCGCCGGCACGACCGTCTCGTGGCGGCGGGTCACCACGTGCTCGTACGCCGCCTCCAGCATGTGCTCGCCGGCGATGCGGAGCCGCTGGAGCGCCCGCCGCCCGCCCACCGCGACGACCCCGTGGCGTGGTGCCGCCAGCAGGCTGACGACGAAAACGGCCCCGCCGCACAGCACGATGACCGAACCCGCCGGCGTGCGCGGCAGCAGGGCGCTCGCCGCCGCGCCGACAAACCCGCTGAGGGCGCCGAGCCCGCCAGCGAAGACGACGAGCAGCGGCAGCCGGTCCGTCCACAGCCGCGCCGCCACGGGCGGGATGATCAAGAGCGCGATCACGAGTATCAGCCCGACCGCCTGCAGCCCCGCGACCGTCACCAGCACCACCAGCGCCAGCATCACGCCATCGAGCACGCCGACCGGATAGCCCGCGACGCGCGCAAACTCGTCGTTGAAGCTCGTGAGCGCCAGCTCCTTGAACAAGATGAGCATGGCGAGGATCGCGCCGAGCGCGATGCCGCCCATCAGCATCGCGTCTCCTGCGCGCATGGCGGCGGTTTGGCCGTAGATGAAGTGGTGCAGCCCCGCCGGCGACGCACCCACGTTCTCGGGCCGCTGCACGTAGCTGAGCAGCACCACGCCCAACCCGAAGAACACGCCCAGCACGATGCCGATGGCCGCATCCTCGCGCAATCGCGTGAACCTCAGGATCGCGAAGATGCACAGCACCGAGAGCGCGCCCGACGCCGCCGCCCCGAGCAGCAGCACCGGCAGCGATCGCCCCGATCCCCCCAGAGCCACGGCGACCAGGAAGGCGATCACGATGCCCGGCAGCGTCGCGTGCCCGATGGCGTCGGCCACCAGCGACCGCTTGCGCAGCAGCGCAAACACCCCGACGACGCCCGCCGAGAGCCCCAGCATCGCCGACCCCGCCAGCACGGCGTTCGTGTTGTACCCCGCCTGGAAGGTCAGGACCTCCACGACCTGACCCACCGAGAGCGACTCGGGACGCGCCAGGGCCACCTACCGCACCCTCATGCCCGAGCGGGCCACGGCCTCGGCCGCCTCGCTCAGCAGCGTGAGCTTGCCGCCGTAGGTCTTCTGGAGGTTGTCCTCGGTGAAAACCTCGTCAACCGGCCCGGACGCCACGACGCGCATGTTCAGCAGCATGGCGTGGTCGAAGTACTGCGGCACGGTCTGCAGGTCGTGGTGCACGACGATCGCCGTCTTGCCCGCGTCGCGCAGCTCGCGCAGCAGGGCCACGATCGCCCGCTCCGTCGCGGCATCGACGCCCGCGAACGGCTCGTCCATGACGTACAGGTCGCCCTCCTGCGCCAGCGCCCGGGCCAGGAATACCCGCTGCTGTTGACCGCCCGAGAGCTGGCTGATCTGCCGGTGGGCCAGGTCCGCCAGGCCGACGCGATCGAGGCACTCGAGCGCCGCGCGTTTGTGCGCCCTGCCGACCGGGCGCAACCAGCCGACCCGCCGGTACCGCCCCATGCATACGACGTCGAGCGCGCTGACCGGGAACGACCAGTCGACGCTCTCGCGCTGGGGCACGTAGGCCACGCGGTCGCGCACGCGCTTGTAGGGCTCGCCCCAGAACTCGACCAGCCCGCTGGCCCGCGGCACCAGGCCCAGCGCCGCCTTGATGAGCGTGCTCTTGCCCGCACCGTTCGGACCGACGATGGCGACGAGCGCGTTGGCCGGCGCGTCGTAGTCCACGTCCCACAGCACGGGCTTACGCTGGTAGGCCACCGTCATCGCGTGGATCGAGAGCGGGCTATCGGCCGAGTGCTCGGGCAGCGCCGCCAGGGTCTGCTCCCGGCGCGTGTGAACCACGCTGTGGCTGCCCTGGGCGGTCACGGCGTGAGCTTTCCCTGCATGCCGTCCTCGGGCGCCTCGCCGCCCAGCGCGCGGGCGATGGTCGTCGCGTTGTGGTCGATCATGCCCACGTACGTGCCCTCGTAGGTGCCGCCGGGTCCCATGGCATCGCTGAAGAGCTCGCCGCCGATGGTCACCGTGTGCCCGCGGGCTTCCGCCCCGGCGATGAGCGCCTTGACATTGCGCTCCGAGACGGTCGACTCGACGAACACCGCCGCGATCCGGCGATCGACCAGCAGGTCCACCAGCCGCTCGATGTCGCGCACGCCCGCCTCGCTCTCGGTGCTCAGCCCCTGGATGCCCAGCACCTCGTAGCCGTACCGCCGACCGAAATAGCCGAAGGCATCGTGGGCCGACACGAGCACGCGCTGGCCCTCGGGCACGCTCTGCAGCACCCGCTGGCAGTACGCGTCGAGCTGGGCGATCTCCTCGAGCAGCGCCTCGGCGTTGCCGGCGTACGCCGATTCACCGTCCGGGTCGCGCTCGATGAGCCGATCGCGCACGACCTCAACGGCCTTCGCCCAGGCCGTCGGGTCCATCCAGACGTGCGGGTCGTCCTTGCCCTCCATGTCCTCGGGCTGGACGAGGTACTGCGGATCGATCAGCTCGGTCACGGCGAACACGCCGCGGTCGGCCGACGCCGCGCGCACCAGCGCATCGGTCATGCGGCCCTCGAGCAGCAGCCCGTTGTAGAAGACCACGTCGGCGGCCATGAGGGCGGCCATGTCGTCGCGCGTGGGCTGGTACAGGTGTGGATCGATGCCCGCGCCCATGAGCACGTCGACCTCGCCCCGCTCGCCGGCGACCCGGGCAACGACGTCGCCGATCATGCCGGTCGTCGCGACGATGGCGAACGGCCCCTCGTCCGCTCGCGTGCCGGGCGCGGGGGCTTCCCGGCCGCAGGACGCGAACAGGCCAAGGACGATCACGACGAATACCAAGACGAAGCCGGAGCCGGAGCCGAATCCACGGGTCATTGGCGCCTCCAGGGACGGGCGTGCGAGGCCCAGAGTGTAGCCATGGCTACGGATCGCCGCCACCCGGCCCGGCCCGGCCCCCGTCGGAGCCCTCGGCGATCGCCTTAAACCTGGCCAGCGTCGCCTTGCTGACGTGGTGCTCGAGCCCCTCGCTGTCCACGGCGGCGACCTTCTCGGGCACGCCGATGGCAAGCAGGAAGCGGTAGACCACCTCGTGCCGCTCGCGGCAGGCCCGGGCGAGCCGCTTGCCCTTCGCCGTCAGCTCGATGGGCCTGTAGGGCTCGGTGCTCACCAGGCCGCCCTCTTCGAGGCGTCCGATCGTTCGCACGACCGTCACGTGGCTCACGCCGAACCGAGCGGCCAGGTGCTTCACGCGGCACGTGCCGTCCCGCTCGATCACCTCGGCGATGGCCTCGACGTAGTCCTCGGCGGTCTCGCTGGCGTGGTCGTCGCGCGTGCGCTGGTGTCCGCGGCGGGGCTGGACGGGGCTGGCTCGCTGCTTCTTGGGGTTGGCCACGGGGCAACGTAGGCCCGCGGGTCCGCGCCCGGGCGTTGCCGCTACGCTTGCCGCGATGCCAGAGCCACGCCGCGTCGGCCTCGTGCACAACCGCTTCTCGGGCAAGGGCCGGGGCCCGGACTTCGTCTCGCGGCTGCGATCGCGGGCCGAGCCGCTGGCGTGGCTCGACCTCGTCGATCTGCCGCTCGACCTCGCGCTCTCCGAGGGCGCCCTGGATGCCCTGGACGCGGTCGTCATCGTCGGCGGCGACGGCACCGTGCACCACGCCCTGGCATCGATGACGGCGGCCAAGGCCGGCCACGGCGTGCCCACGCTCATCGCGCCGCTGGGCACCGAGAACGTCGTGGCGAAGGAACTGGGCCTGACGTCCCGTGTGCCGAGCGTGCTCGCGTCGCTCCGGGCGTTCGGCGACGGGGCCGCACCCGTCCGCAGCGACCTGGGCCTGGTGCACCATCCGGACGGACGGCCCGGCACGCCCTTCGCGCTCATGCTCACCACCGGCCCGGACGCGGCCGTGCTCCACCGCGTCGCCCGCCAGCGCGAGGGCACGACGAGCAAGCTCGACTACGTCGTGCCCACGATCACGCGCGCGCTCCGGCCCAGGGTCGGCCGGCTGAGCGTCACGGTCGATGGGCAGCAGCTCGCCAGCGATCGCCGGGGCTGCCTCATCGTCGCCGTCGGCCCGCGATACCCGCTCAAGCTCGACCTCGCCCGCAACGCCAGCCGCACCGACGGCCTGCTCGACGCGATGTTCCTGCCCGCCAGCACGACGGCGAGCCTCGTCGGCTGGGCCGCCATGGCTCGCCTCGGCCTGCACGTCCGCCACCCGCAGGCCCGCTACGCCCAGGGCAGGCGCATCGAGCTCACCATGCACGACCACGATCCCGAGGCCGAGATGATGGAGGCCCTCCAGATCGACGGCGAGATCGAGCGCGTGGCGTGCGACGCGGAAGGCACGATGGTGATCGAGACGATGCCCAGCGCGCTGCCGCTGATCCTGCCGGCGATTCAGGAGCCACGGGCCAGGGCGAAGCCCGCGATGGCGGGCGGGTAGGCGATGACGCTGGCGGGTGTCATCGGGATCGGGATCGCGGCGGTCGGCCTGATGATGGTCGTGTTTGGCCTGCTGCTCTTTCGCGGACGCAGGCCCGCCGAGGCGGTACCACGCCAGCGCCGGCCGATCTGGCTCGCGATCGTGCTCGCCGGGGTGCTGGTCATGCTCGAGCCCCTGGCGTTGGGCAACGCGCGGCTGGTCTACGGCGCTCTGCCCGATTCGACCATCGCCCACCTGCACGCGCGGTGGAGCGACCCCCACGCCCGCGACATCGTGAATCGCCGCATCGGCGTCGTCGTGCCGCGCGACGACCCATTCCACGACGCCCTCCTTCCCGTGCTGGCCCGGGGCGCCATCGCCCGGATCGAGCGGGCGAACGATCGGCATCCCGGCGACGCCGATCGCATCGACAACCTCGACCTCATCATCTTGCGGCACTACGACAACGCCCCACCGCCGCCGGACTTCACCGCGCGCGTCGCCGCGGCGATGCCGCCGCTCTTTGGCATCGACGGGCCGGCAATGCGCGATCGCGTCGCGTGGCTGGCCTTCGACCGCCACGACCCCGCCTCGACGCTGCCCCCTGTGCTGGCCCTCACACTGGCCGCCAGCGACGACCCCGATACGAACGTGCGCCTCACGGCGACGGGCGCCCTGTGGTGGCACGTGCTGATGGGCCAGGAGGCGGCCGCCGAGCCCTTCGTGGCCATGCTGGCCGACGACAACGAGGCCGTCCGGGCCGAGGCCGCGCAGCTGCTGCTCGACCGGGCAATACGCCGACCCGTGCCTCCCAGCATGACCATGCCGCTTGGCGCCCTGCGACCCGGGGACGAGCTGGTCGAGCGGGCCCGGGCCATGGGCCTGCTCGCGACGCTGGGGTCGACGCCGCAGAGCGAGGCCTTCGTGGACGCCCTCGTCCGATTGCTGCGCGAGGGCGCCGACCCCATCCGATGGGACGCGCTGACGCTGGTGGGCAACGTGCCCGAGCTCGCCGGCACCCTCCGGCTGGACACGGACGCAACCGACGGCCGGCCGCTGGCCGAGTGGCTCGACGACCAGCGCGGCCGACCGATCGAGAGCGTGCTCGAGGAGCTGGGGTTCGACTGATCGACCCCCGAACAAAGCCCTCGACACCCAAACAAACGCCACGATGGCCTAAACATTGTCTGTGACGCGACTTACGCGTCCAACGCGTCCGTATAATCCTTGTTCGAAATCATTTCGAAGGCCTCCGAAATGATTTCGGAGGCCTTCTGATCGATCTCGCGGGCGTTCGAAACTCCCCGGAAGCCGATCGAATCCGTCTGGGGAGCCTCCGAAGTTCCTTCGCGGGCCTTCGATGCCGTGTGGCAGGCACCCGGAACTCAATGGATGGCCTCCGGGGGGCACCGTTGTTCGTTCCCTACAGTTGCCGCCCGCCGGCCGATCGAGATCGGATCGCCGGGGGCATCCAACGAGGGAGTCAGACAATGCTTCAGCGCACCGCCGCCTGCGGCGAGCTTCGGATCGACCACGCCGGCACCGCCGCCACCCTGGCAGGCTGGGTCAACAACTACCGTGACCACGGCACGGGCCTGGTGTTCATCGACCTGCGCGACCATACCGGCCTGACCCAGCTCGTCTTCGACAAGGAAGACGCCCCGGCCGGCATCGTCGAGGCCGCGGATAAGCTGCGCGCCGAGGACGTCATCGCCGTCAAGGGCCACGTCCGCAAGCGCGACGGCGGGCCCAATCCCAAGCTGCCCACCGGCGAGATCGAGCTGGTCGTCGAGAAGCTGGAAGTCCTGGCCAAGGCCGACACGCCGCCCTTCCAGCCCGGCGACGAGCAGAACTTGCCCGGCGAAGAGCTCAGGTTGCGGCACCGCTACCTCGACCTGCGCCGGCCCAAGATGCAGCACGTGCTGCGCACGCGCCACCGCGTGACCAAGATCGCGCGCGACTTCTTCGACGCGCTCGGGTTCATCGAGGTCGAGACGCCCAACCTGTGCCGGAGCACGCCCGAGGGCGCCCGCGACTTCCTCGTGCCCAGCCGATTGCAGCCGGGCGAGTTCTACGCGCTGCCGCAGAGCCCGCAGCTCTTCAAGCAGATCCTGATGGTGGCCGGCGCGGATCGCTACATGCAGATCTGCCGCTGCTTCCGCGACGAGGACCCGCGCGCCGACCGGCAGGCCGAGTTCACGCAGATCGATCTCGAGATGGCCTTCGTTTCGCGCGAGGACGTGCTCACCACGATGGAGGCGTTCGCACGCACGCTGTGGAAGGAAGTGCTCGGCGTCGAGGTGCCCAAGTTCCCACGCATGACCTGGCAGGAGGCCATGGACACCTACGGCAGCGACCGGCCCGACCTGCGCTACGACCTCGAGCTCGAGGACATCAGCGACCTGGCGGCCAGGACCGACTTCAAGGTCTTCCAGCAGGCCCTCGCCAAGAACCCCGGCAGCGGCCACCCGTCGACGCGAGACGGCGGCGTCGTCAAGGCGTTCCGCGTGCCCGGCGGGGCCGAGAAGCTGACCCGCAAGCTGACCGATGGTTACGCGGAGTTCGTCAAGCAATTCGGCGCGGGCGGAGCGCCCGTCACCAAAGTCACCGAGAGCGGCTTCGAGACCGGCATCGCGCGATTCATCGAGCCCATCACCAAGGAGCTCAAGGAGCGCCTCAAGCTCCAGCCGGGCGATACCGTCATCTTCGGCGCCGACGGGTACAACACCTGCTCGAAGGCCCTCGGCGAGCTGCGCCAGAAGGTCGCCAGGGACCTCGACCTCATCGACGGCAACAAGTGGGCGTTCCTCTGGGTCGTCGACTTCCCGATGTTCGAGTACGACGACGGAGATGGTCAGTCGAGCGGACGCTACTACGCGCTGCACCACCCCTTCACCGCGCCGCGGGCCGACCAGGCCGAGCGGTTGCTCGGCGCGAGCGCCGAGGACAAGCAGACGCTGCTGGGCGTGCTCAGCGACGGGTACGACATGGTCGTCAACGGCAGCGAGATCGGCGGCGGCTCCATCCGCATCCACCGCCGCGACGTGCAGCAGAAGGTCTTCGGCCTGCTCGGGCTCGACGACGAGGAGGCCAAGGCCAAGTTCGGCTTCCTGCTCGATGCGTTGCGGTATGGCGCCCCGCCCCACGGCGGCATCGCCTTCGGCCTCGATCGCCTGGTCATGCACCTGGCCGGCACCGAGAACATCCGCGACGTCATCGCCTTCCCCAAGACGCAGACGGGCGCCGACCTGATGACCGAGGCCCCCTCGGCGGTCGACGAGGCGCAGCTCAAGGACCTGCACGTCCGCGTGGTGGAAGCAGCGCCGGCCGCCGCGAGCCCTGCCTAGGGCAGCGCCGCCGAGTCACCGGTCTCGATCGCCGTCGCCGCCGGCTCGAACCGCAGCACCTCGATCCGGTCGAAGCGCAGCAGGTCCTCGTGGTTGCCCACGTGCGGGATCGTGAGCAGGCCGCTGTGCGCCAGCCGCAGGCCGTGGCTTCGCTCGAAGGTCCTGATCCACTCCCGTCGCAGCGCTTGGTCGACGTAGCCGTCGACGTAGAAGGTCACGACCTCGACCGGCTCGCCTGGATCGACGTCGCGCTGCTGGGCGTCTTCGGCCTCTCGCTGCACGCGCATGTGGTAGTTGGCCAGGAAGCGCGTGACCTCGCTCTGCATGCCCTCGGGCTCGGGCACGAACGCCGCGCCGAGGTCTTCTCGGAGCGACAGCGGCCGCGGGCCATCGAAGCGTGCGGCACCCCAGATGACGTCGGTCGCGTCGCGCAGCACGGCATCGGTGGAGGACTTCTGCGGGTTGATCAGGTCGCGGGCCATCGTCGCGATGGCGATGCACGCCAGGCCCGTCGCCGCCACGCGCATCGGGCTCCGCCACGCCGGCGCGCGGACGGCGTCGCCGAGCCTGGCCATCAGCCACGCCAGCCCGCAGCCCGCCAGCACGCAGAAAATCGGCGCCAAATAGAGCTGCAGCCGCGTGGGCGTGCCGAAGGGGTACTTCTGCAGGAAGCCCGCGACCAGCGCAAGCGCGACCGGCCCGAGCAAGAGCACCAGCACGCCCAAGCGTCGATCGCGCAGCAGCAGCGCCACCCCCACCAGCACGCATAGCAACGTGCCCGTGCTGGCAAAGTTCTCGCCGCCCACGGGGTAGGGCACGAGCTCGCCCGTGAGCACGTCGAGGAACCACCACGCGGCCGACGCGAGCGAATCCGTCGGCGGAAACGCCTTCTGCCAGTAGTCGGCCATCCAGCTCGCCGTGTCGCTGCTCGCCGGCACCAGGAAGCGGTACGTGCCGACGAACCCCGCCAGCAGGCAGGCCCCGACGACGCCCGGCTGCGTCAGCCGCGTCAGCCAGCCGTGCCGCACGCCCGCGAGCGTCATGAACGCCACCGCGCCGCCACCCACGAAGACCGAGGGAAACGAAACGCCGAAGCCGACCAATGCCAGCGGGCACATCGCCACCAGCCAGACCCAGGGCCGCTCGCTGTCCCGCCATCGCAGCGCCAGCAGCATCCACAGCACGGTCACCAGCATGTCGACGCCGTAGGGCTTCACCTCGGCGCTGTAGCGGATGGGCCAGTACGACACGCTGAACACCGCGACGGCGAGCGTGAAGGCCCAGCCCTCGAGCAGCCGCCGCGCGACCAGCGGGAACAGCAAGATTGCGCCGACCGCGCCGAGGAACGGGAACGCCCGTAGCGACCACTCGTTGAAGCCGAACGCACGCGTGGCGAACTCTTCGACCATCAGGAACAGCGGCGGAGCCATCTGCCCGAAGTCGAGCTCGGTCAGCAGCCCCTCGTACCCGCGGCGGGCGATGTTCACCGCCAAGGCCGCCTCGTCGGGGATCAGCGGAAAGCCCAGGACGTACCGCACCGTGCACGCCAGGCACCCGAGCACGACGAAGCCCCACGCGAGCCGCTCGTGCGTGATGCGGATCGTGCCGCCGGGCTCGGCATGGATCGGGCCCAGGTCGCTGGCGTGTTGCGGGTCGTCGGGCAAGCCCGAGGATAGGTCGGGGTGAGATCGCCGGAAGGCCGACGTCTCGCGGAACGAACGTTCTTACGAGCGTCGCTGTCGCCGCGTGTCGTGCTCCCGTTCGATTACCGCGTACGTCATGGTGGCCGACCAGGCGATGAGCATCAGCCCCGAGATCGACTCAACCGTCACGAGCAACCTCAGCGGGCCCATGGGCACGATATCGCCGAAGCCGAGCGTCGAGAAGACCACACCCGAGAAGTAGATCCGCTCCGTGAGCGAGCCGTCGGCTGCCATGCTGAGGATGCCGACGCGTTCGCCGTATAGACGCTCGATCACGAAGTGTGCCATCGCAAAGATGAGCACCTGCACGACGTGCGTCGCTAGGAGCGTAAGGACGCAGCTCGGCAGCACCAGGCGCACCGACCGCTTCGTTGAATGGGCCCACGACGTGAGGCGACACACGACCTCGGCGTGCAGCCCAACGCACGCGGCCGCCGCGACGGCCGTTGCGACGACGACCGGCAGGACGGCGGCGTCGGTCTCCCATAATGGCGCGGCGGCTTCGGGCGTCATGGCTCCACTCGGCAGACGACGCCCTGATATCGACCCGGCTGCTCGCCGCACGCCAGTACTACAGAGTTCAGGAAACTACTGATTCGCCCTCGCAGGCGGTGAGTTTGCCGAACAGGTCGGACAGGCGGGCGGTCATCGGGCCCATCGCACCATTCCCGATTCGACGACCGTCGACTTCCACGACCGGCGCGATCTCGCCCATCGTGCCCGTGCAGAACACTTCGTCGGCCCGATACGCCTCAGACAGCGTGAGATCGGCCTCGTCGCACTGGATGTCGTTGGCCCTACAGATCTCCAGGATGACCGATCGCGTGATGCCCTCGGGGCACGCGGCCGTCGTCGGCGTCCGGATCACGCCGCCCTCGACGAAGAACAGGTGCGTCGCGTTGGTCTCGGCGATGAAGCCCCGCGTATCGAGCATCAGGGCATCGTCCGCGCCCGCGGCGTTGGCCTCGAGCTTCGCCAGGATCGAAGTGAGCTGGTTGCACGAGTGGATCTTCTGGTCGAGCACGTCCGACGGCGGACGCCGGTGCGCGGCCGTCTTGAGCGTGATGCCGGACTTGTCGTACACGGGCGGCTTGTGCTCGGCCAGCACGATCAGCGTGTGCCCGGCCGTGTTGATCCGCGGATCGAGCCCCGACGTGTACTTCTCGCCGCGCGTGAGCGTGAGCCGGACATGCACGCCGTCGCGCATGCCGTTGGCCTCGAGGGTGCGCCGAACTTCCGCAATCATCTCTTCATCGCTGGGTATGCTCGCGTAGGCAAGCGCTGTTGCCGAGCGGCGCAGCCTGGCGAGGTGCTCGCGCAGCCGGAAGATCCGCCCGTCGTAGACGCGGAGCCCCTCCCACACAGCGTCGCCGTTCTGCACGGACGAGTCGAACGGACTCACGCGGGCCTCGCCTCGTGGCGAGAGCGTGCCGTTGATGTTGACGATGATGTCTTGGTTCTTCGGGTTCTGCTGCTGAAGCACGTGCCTACTCCTCGTCCGAGGCGGAAAGGGCATGGATGACGAGCCGCTCATAGAGCGCCTCGCACGAACGGAGCAACGGCAGGTGCCGACTGGGCACCTCGGCGTCCTTGCGCTTGTAGGAAGCAAAGCCCGTCGACGCCTCCACGCTGGCGTACCAGTATCGAGCCCACACGCCGTCCGTGGGCCGAGGGCCCGCCTCCCACGCCAGCATGCGTTCGGTAAACGGCACGCCCAGAGCGCCGCACATCGCACGCAGCATGCCGCGCGGCTGCATGAGCACGGCCTTCGAGTCGATCACCGGCAGCGACGCTCCGAAGCGCTCGTGCAGCGCCATCTGCACCGGCAGCCCCGTCGCATCCAGGTCGGGGTTGGGCAAGACCTGGAGCAGCGACGTGAGCATCTCCCGCGGCTCGCGCACGAGCAGCGCGTTCGTCAGGCCGTCCACCCAATCCAGAGCCATGCCCGGCAGCAGGTGGTGTGCCATGTGCTTCTGATACACGAAATGGAACGGCGGGGGCGGCGGCGCCGTCAATCGCTCGATGACCACGCCCAGATCCGCCACGCCCGCTTCGATGACTTCATCGGCGCCCGGGTGATCGATGCCGGTGGTGGCCAGGTAGTGCGCATACAACGGTTCGTCGACGACCAGCGTGTCGCCGCGTGCTTCCCACGACCGCATCATCGCCGTCGAGATGTTGCGCGGTCCCGACCACATCGCGATGATCCGTCGCTGGTGCGGTCGCTCATCCATCGTTCAGTTCACCATCGTCCAGACGAGATATCCCGTTCCAGCGGTCGCGAGCAACGCCAGCACCACCGCCAGACCATCGCGCGCCGAGATGGCCAGGCCGAACAAAAGGATGGCTCCCGCCGGCGCCGCCACCGCGAACGGGATGAATCCCAGCGGGAACATCGAGACCGCCAGCGCGATCACGACCGCGGCGATGATTCGCTGCACGATCGACCCCGTGAGCCACTCCAGCCGGGGCTGGATCAGCGCATCCACCCGCGTGAGCCACGGACGAACCCGGTCGCGGGCCTTGTCCCACTTCGCCTTCGGCACCGACCGCTCGGTCAGCTTCTTGGGCAGCCACGGATGATCGAGCCCCACCGCGTGCTGGACGGCGACCAGAAGAATGAAGACCGCGATGACCGCCGGCGCCCCGGGCACCGCGCCCACCGGGCTCAGCCCGACCAGACCGGGCAATGCCAGCAGCGGACCGAACGATCGGCTGCCGAACGCATCGAGAATGTCCTGCACCGAGAGCGAATCATCGCCCTCGACCTCGTCATCGAGGTCGTCCAGCAGGTCGCCGAGCTTCTTGGGTCGATCGGGCATGGCGCGTTCGCAAGCGTACTTCCGAACCAGGCCAGTATCCGATGAGCGCAAACGAAAAGCCCCCGCAACAAGGCAGGGGCTTACGAAGCGAGGCGGACGGGACTCGAACCCGCAACCACCGGATCGACAGTCCGGTACTCTAACCAATTGAGCTACCGCCCCGGGATGTCGCAGCGATGGGCTGCTCTCGGGCGTGACAAGAATAGCCGCCACGCCTACACGGTCAAGACCTCGGGCCGGCCCGAACGCCGGTCCGCTCCGAATCTGCCGGTTACTCGGGCAGCACGATCGGCCCGTCGCCGTGCGTCTCCCAGACCTTGCCACCGGGGCTCACCTGCTCGGCGGCCTGGTACATGAAGAAGATGGCAAAGCCCATGGCGATGATCGAGAGGGCCAGCAGCCCATCGATGAGGCCCAGGCTCGGGCCGCGAGACGAACGCCCGCCGGGCATCTGCATTCCGTATTGACTCATGCGAGTGCTCCCTGAAGCGTTCGTTGGTTAGCGGCGGATGTCCGACACGACGATGTCGCCGCGACGCGGGGTCAGCCCGAGGCCGAGCGTGTCGACGACGCCCTCGGCGAACTGCAAGTCGGCGTTCTGGACGTTAAAGTGGCCCACGAGGCGGCGGTTGCCACCCTCGTTGCGGATGATGAAGAGCCGCTTGCCGCGGGCCAGGCCGTCCTGCGAGCCGAGGTCGACGCGGGCCAGCGTGGCGCCCGACGAGTCCCGCTCGGTCTCCATGATCTGCCCGGTGACGAACGTGGTCACGTCCGAGCCGCCGGCGAGGGCCTCGCCCTGGCCGCCCTCGTCGTTCTCCATGCGGGCGATCTGCTCGCGCAGGCCGCGGACGGTGGCCGTCAGCGACTCGCTGTTGCTCTGCAGGTCGGCGATGCGGTCGAGCAGGTCGATCTCGTTCTGGCGGAGGGCCAGCTCGGTGCTGCGCAGCTCGTTGACCTCGCCGGCGAAGCGGTCGCTCAGCTCGGTCAGCATGCGCGTCGTCTCGTTGAGCTGCGAGATCTGGTTCTGCAGCGTGGTGACCTGCTGGTTGGCGGTCAGCTTGTCGCGACGCAGTTCGCCCACCTCGCCACGCAGGCGGAGGAGCTCAGACTCGCCCGCGCTGATCTGCTGGCGGAGCGCATCCTGCTCGCGACGCAGGCGATCGGCCTCTGCCTGGGCGCTGGCAGCCGCCTCTTGCTCGCGGGCCTGCAGCGCTTCGTTGGCCGCCTGCAGCCGGTCGTAGTCGACCAGCACGCCGCGGTTGTTGATCGCAAACGAGATCGTCAGCGAGGACAGCGCGATGCCCGCAACCGCGGCCGCGAGTACGAGGATCTTGGTAATGGTGTGCATCGTGTGAAAACCCGTGTTTTGGCCGTTCGGAGGCCCGTGTGATGGCCGATCGTGCTCGCCCGCTACGTTCGTTCTCTGGCGACCGTTTCCCTCGGTCCGAAACCCTCGGCAACGCGCCGCGTCGGATGTCTCCAGACCAACCCTCGATTCCGATCGGGTCGAAGACCAGTCCCCTCGTCGCCGCGATCCCCCGGGCGGTCCGCTCGAGCGAGCGGACGCCAACGCCCCCGGGCAGCGGCCCGAGGGTGAGCGTCGATACGCCGGCGGGGCCCGCCTGGTTGCCTTGGCAACGCCCTCAAGGCCCCGCGACGCCGCTACGACGCCGCCGCGACCCCCGGCGCCAACCCCATGGTTCGCCCGGAGAGGGCACAGGTTATCACGGTCGTGTCAGCCGGACAACAGCCGCCGCCGCATGAACCCGGACCGACGGATCCGGGTCGGCCAGCAGCGGCCTGATCGTGTCGAGGTGCTGGGTCTTGCCGATCTCGCCCAGGACCAATGCTGACAAAGCCCGAATAGTCGCGCGTGGATCGTCGAGGTACGCCAGCGCGATGGTGTCGCCCTGGGTCTTACCGAGTTGCGCCAGCGCGTAGACGGCCGACAGGCGGACCTCGGGCGGCAGCATGTTGCCGCGATCATCCAGACGGGCCGTCAGGAACGCAAGCTGCGTCTCGGACGCGCGATCACCCACCTCGCCCAGGATGCGAGCCGCCAACGCCGTGGCTTCCAAGTCCTGCGCGCTCGCGGGATACAGGGCCGCCCGGATGGGTTGGATCTGCTCGCTATCTCCCAGCTTTACCATCGCCTCGCTCAGCTGGAGGTTCATCAGGCGAACGCCGCCTTGGGGCGCCAGCGGCATCGGACGGGCCGCGGCATCTCGAAGCAGCGGTACGGCCGACCGATTGTCGAGCTCGCCCAGCACGTACGCCGCCTGGGCCCGCAGCCTCGGGTCGTCGGACTGCATCAGCGCACGGACGATCTCCTGCGTGCCGCGGTCGTCGCCGTTGGCCGCCAACGCGTACGCGGCGTTCAGCCGCACGAACGGGGAGCGATCCCGCAGCAGCGGCGCGGCTTGTGCGGCCAGGTCGGCGCGGCCTGCCTCGGCGATGCCCCCGAGCGCGACCGCCCGCACGCCGGGGCTCTGATCAGTCAGCCCTCGCTCGAGCCAGATCGTCGCGCGGCCCGGCGCCTCGAGCAGGGCCTCGAGCGCATTGCCGCGAATCACCGGATCGGCGTGCCGCGCCAGTCCCTCGAGCTGCTCAATGGCGCCCTCTCGGGCCTGCGAGAGCTGGATGGCCCCCGGCTCGGATCCCGAAGCCGCTCGGCTTGAGTGCCCACCGCCCGAGCAGCCCGCCAATGCCAACGCCGAGCAGATCACCGCGCACGCCACCAGCGTCCTCGTCCGCACCATCGTCCGCACCGTCCCTTCCTGAACGCCCGTCGACTTGCCGAGAGACTCCAAACCACGAATCCGAACGTACGACCGCTGGGGTCGGATGTTCATCGCACGATCATCGGCTCAGCCCGGCCGCCGGCCCGACGCGAGCCCCCGCAGCAGCACCAGCAGCCCAGCCGCAAACAGCAGCCAGGGCGTCAAGAACCCGACGGCCGAATACGGCGTCGAGCGGACCGTCCGGCCCGGCACCTCGCCCATCACCACCTGCGGCGTGCGCGTCGCAAAGGTCGTACCCGCGGTCGAGACGGCATGGTTGCCCGGACCCTCGGGCATGGTCGCCTCAGTGGGTGCGATGCCGCCCCGCGCGTCGATGATCGTCGAGATGCCGGTGTTCGCCGCCCGGACGATGGGCACGCCGTTCTCGAGCGCCCGCCAGCGGGCGAGCTTGAGGTGCATGGCGCGTCCCGCGTCGCTCGTCGAGAACCAGCCGTCGTTGGTCAGGTTCACGAGCGCGTCGACGCGATCGCCGTTGCCGCGCGCCAGCCGGCGCGACACGCCAGCGTACGCGACCTCGAAGCAGATGGGCGTGCCCACCCGCAGCGGTCCGCGTCCTTCGATCGGCACGTCGAACCACACGGGCTTCTCGCCGGCATCGAGATCGAAACGCATGCCGCCGGCCCCGATCAGAAGCAGCTTCTCCTCAAGCCAGTCCCACCGCGAGACGAGCGGGAGTACCTCGCCGAAGATGGTCAGCTTGAGCTTGTCGTACCGGGCCGCCTCGAGCCCGCCGTTCACAAAAAGGTGCGCGCTGTTGTAGAGCGCGTCGTACTCCTGCACGATGGAGCCGTCCGGGCCCGTCGACAGCCTCAGCCCATCCATGCCCGTGGCGCCGACGATCATCGGGACGCCCAGGGCCCCGTGCAACTCCAGCGCCTCGTCGGCGAAGTACGTCGCCTCGATCTGGTCGCGATCGGGCAGGTCGACGACGAAGACGAGCCCGAAACGCCGCATCTCGATGAGCGCCTGCGGGCTGATGGCCGGGCCGGGCAGCATCGTCTCGGGCCAGACGACCACGTCCGCGTTGCCGCGCGCCGAGAGCGTCATGGCCGCAAACTCGTCGAACAGCGCGACCTGGTCTTCCATCGACCACGCCATCCGGTTGTCTTGCGGCACGTTCGTCTGCACGATGGCCACGCGAGCGCCGCTGGGCTGGCCGGGCTTCGGCGCGACGAATCCGAGCCCGAGCAGGATCGCCAGCGGCGCAATCGCCAGAGTCGCCATGCGTGTGAGGTCGTCGCGGGAGCCGAGCAGCAGGGTCAGCGCCGCCGCCACCAGCGCAACCGCGAAGCTCACGCCGTACGCCCCCACCCACGCACCGCTCGCGGAGATGATGGGCGCATCGATGAGCGGGTGGCCCGCCAGCAGCCATGCATACCCGCCGAAGAGCACGCTGCCGCGGAAGACCTCGACGAACGACCACGCGATCGCGAGCAGGCAAGCCGTCAAGACCGGCCCGCCGCGCCCGCGGACGGCGATCGCCGCCAGCAGCACGAATACGCCCGCCCACGCGCCCTGCAGCAGCATGCCCGGGAAGAAGCCGACGGGCGAGACCTTGAACATCCACGCGTGGGTGATGATCCACAGCGGCAGCGAGCCGACCCATGCGCCCGCGGCGGTCCGCCAGATGACTCGGCGGCCGGCCTTTGCGGCGAACAGGACGATGGCCATCAGCGGCACGGGCGCCAGCAGCGCGAAGGGCCACCACGCCAGCGGTTCGCTCGCTAGCAGGCCCAGGACGGCGTACGCGAACCCTGCGGCGGCGCCGAAGAGCGACCAGTGCAGCCCCTTGGTCGGGCGCACGAGGGCGGCGCTGCGGGCCTGGGCGGTCACAGGCCGGCGTAGTCGATCAGGCGTGCGAGCTCGTTACGCAGCTCGGCCCGGTGCACGATCTTGTCGATCAAGCCGTGCTCGAGGCAGAACTCCGAACGCTGGAAGCCCTCGGGCAGCTCCTGGCGGATCGTCTGGCGGATGACGCGCGGGCCGGCAAAGCCGATGAGCGCGCCCGGCTCGGCGATGATGACGTCGCCCAGCATCGCGAACGAGGCCGTGACGCCGCCGGTGGTCGGATCGGCCAGCACGCTGATGAAGAGCCCGCCGGCCTTGTCGTGGCGCGCCAGGGCGGCGCTGCTCTTGGCCATCTGCATGAGGCTCAGCGTGCTCTCCTGCATGCGCGCGCCGCCCGAGCAGCTCACGACGATGACCGGGAGCGAGCGCTCGGTCGCCAGCTCGATCGACCGCGTGACCGTCTCGCCCACGACGCTGCCCATCGAGCCCATCATGAACCCGAGGTCGAGCGAGCACAGCACCGCCTGGCGGCCCTTGATGAAGCCGACGCCCGCGACGACCGCGTCGTGGCGGCCCGTTCGCTTCTGCTCGGCCTCCAGCCGTCCCGCGTAGGGCTTGAGGTCCTCGAACTTGAGCGGGTCCTTCGGGCGGAGGTCCTCGAACATGGCCTCGAAGCTGCCCTGGTCGGCGAGCTGGCTGATGCGCTCGCCGGCCTGGATGCGGTAGTGGTGGCCGCACTCGGGGCAGACGTGGAGGTTGGCCTCCATCTGCTTGCGGTAGATGAGCTGCTCGCAGCCCGGGCAGCGCAGCCACAGGCCCTCGGGCACCTGGCTTCGTCGCTCGGGTCGCAGTTCCGACCAGGTGCGCGGCTTGGCGGTCGTGGCAGTCGTTGAGGCCATGGACCGATTGTTGGCCATCGGAGCTCCGGGAATTCAGTTTTTGTTCTCGGACGTGTCGGGCCGCGGCGGCGGCTCACTCGGGGCTTCGTCGCCCTACACGGCCTTGGCGGGCACGATCTCGTCTCGCCGCACCCGCAGGCTCGCCAGCTTCGGGCCGGCGGCGGTGGCGTCCCACCCCTCGGCCATCTCGCGGCCCTCGAACCGGTTGAGCAGCACGTGGAAGGCCATCGGCCGCACGACCACGGCAACGTGCTTGCCCTTGCCATTGAGCTTGTCGAGCCCCTTGGCCAGGGCGTTGAGCAGCCGGGCCTCGGCGTCGGCAAACGATTCGCCTTGTGGCGCAACGACCGACGTGGGGTCTTCTCGCCACTGCTTGAAGGCGCCCGGGAAGCGATCCTGGAGCTGCTCCATGCGCTGGCCTTCCCACAGGCCCAAGTCGATCTCGCGGAGGTCGTCGAACGTGCGGACCTTCTTGTCGGTCAGCTTGCCGATGTGGTGGGCCGTCTGGCTCGACGCCTCGTCGGGGCCGGTCAGGATGCCCGTGATGGCGGACAGGTCCTCGTCGCGCAGGGCAGCGGTCAGTTCCTCGCCCCAGGCCTTGCAGGCCGGCAGGTCGCAGTCTCCGCCCAGGCGGCCGGTCTCGTCCCACTCGGTCCGAGAGCACCGCACGAGCAGCAGGTTCACTTCCGAAGGGGTAGCCATGCATTCCTCGCAGGGCCGGCGAAAGAGGTGGGCACGAGCCCGATCATCCCGCCGGCGGGTCCCGGTCGCAACCCCGGGAACCCAAACTGTACCGGGTCGATACGCCCGGTCCGATCTCAAAGCATCGCATTCCTGACGAATCCTGATCGCCGAATGCGATGCCTACGACCGGATAACCCCGACCGTCGCCCTTTTGATCGCTACTGCTTGCCCGATTCGCCACGCATCTGGGAGATCACCGATGCTCGATCTTCCGGGGAAACCCTGAATACCGCCGAGGCCGCCGCAAGCACGTCGGCTCCGGATTCGAGCAGTCCCGGGGCCTGCATGGGCCCCGCGCCGCCGTCGACCTCGATGCGCACGTCCGGGGCGAGGCGACGGACGTGGCGGATCTTGTCCAGCGCGGCCGGATCGAAGGCCTGGCCCGCGAACCCGGCCCGGATGGCCATGATGAGCACGAGGTCGCAGTGCGGCAGCAGGTCGTCGGCCTTCTCGACGGGCGTCGGGCCGTCGATGGCGATGCCGACGGACATGCCCAGCGAGCGGACCTTCTCGAACAGGTCTCGGGCGACGCTGCCCGCGAGCGCCTCGACGTGGAACGTCAGGTGGCCCGCGCCTGCCTTGGCGAAGGGCTCGGCGAAGAGGTCGGGGCGCTCGATCATGAGGTGGACGTCGAAGAACGCGTCGGGCAGGTCGGCCTTGAGCGAGGCGAGCATGTCGACGCCCAGGGCCAGGTTGGGCACGAGGTGGCCGTCCATGACGTCGTAGTGGAGCATGTCGCCGCCGGCGTCGAGGGCGCTGCGGCACTCTTCTCCCAGTCGGGCGTAGTCGGCAGCGAGGATCGAGGGCGCGATGAGCGGCAGTTGCGGGGGCTGGGTGATGGGATTGGCGACGGCGCTGGAGGACCGGGCGTGGGTGGGCATGGCGGGATCGTAAACCGCCCGCGGGGCTCTACCATCGCCCGGCCGCCGCAAAGTGACGGCGATGGCCGGCCCAGTTGAGAGAGGAAGACTCGCGCGATGACCACCTCACCGCCCGCTCACACCACGCTCGAAGACGTCGCCCCGGCCGTTGAGGCGGCCGGCCAGGGGCACCTGCTGGCGTACGTGGACGAACTCGATGATGCGGCGAAGGCGGCGTTTGCGCGCCAGCTCGCGGCGGTCGACTGGGACGCGCTGCCGGGCGTGATCGAGCGGTACCGGCATGCCGGCGCTGCCGAGTCGTTCGGCAGCATGGAGCCGCCGGTGGTGTGCGGCGTGGATGGCGCCGCGGGCGATCGGGCGATCGACGGTGAGGCAGCACGGGCGGCGGGGCTCGAGATGATCAGGGCCGGCAAGATCGCGGCGCTCACGGTCGCCGGCGGCCAGGGCACGCGGCTTGGCTTCGACGGGCCCAAGGGCACGCTGCCCATCGGGCCGGCGAGCGGGCGGACGCTGTTCGAGGTGTTCGCCGCTCAGATCCGGTCGGCGGGCGCCTGGGCGGGGCGGCCGATCCCGTGGCTGATCATGACCAGCCCGCAAAACCACGGGCAGACGCTGGCGTTCTTCGAGGCGCGGGACTGGCTGGGGCTCGATCGCGGGCAGCTCCGCTTCTTCGAGCAGGGGGTGATGCCGAGCTTCTGCCCCAGGACCGGGCGGCTGCTGCTGGCGAGAAAGGGCACGCTGGCGACGAATCCCGATGGGCACGGGGGCGTCGTGCGGGCGCTCACGCGCTCGGGCGAGCTGGATCGGCTGGAGCGCGAGGGCGTGGAGCAGCTCAGCTACTTTCAGGTCGACAACCCGCTGGTGACGCCGGTGGATCCGGTGTTCCTCGGCGCGCATGCGGGCGCGGGCGGTGCGCCGAGCTCGGGCGAGTTCTCGAGCAAGATGGTGGCCAAGGCGGACGCCTCGGAGAAGGTCGGCGTGTTCGCGGTGTGCGACGGAAAGACGCGGGTGGTCGAGTATTCGGATCTTCCTGAGGAGCTAGCGGGCGCGACCGATGCATCCGGGAAGCTGCGGTTCGAGGCGGGATCGGTTGCGATCCATGCGGCGTCGGTCGCGTTCCTGCGGGCCGTGGAAGACGCGGGCGAGGCGGCGCTGCCGTTCCACCGGGCGTTCAAGAAGGTGCCGCACGTGGATGCGGATACGGGCTCGTTCGTCGAGCCGGGCGAGCCCAACGCGGTGAAGCTCGAGCGGTTCGTGTTCGACGCGATCCCGGTCGCGCGGCAGTCGATGGTGATGCGGGTCGAGCGCGCGCACGAGTTCGCGCCCACGAAGAACCCCACGGGCGTCGACAGCGTGGAGAGTGCGCGGCACTTGCAGAGCGCACGGGCCGAGGCGTGGCTGCGGGCGCGCGGGCACGATGTGCCGGCGGGCTGCACGCTCGAGCTCTCGGGGGCGGCGGCGTGGGCCGAGGCGGCGGGGCTCGACTACGCCCCCACCGCCGAGCCCGAGCCGAGCCGGGCCGCGGTGCTCTGATGGGCTCGTACCCGGGGTCGATGCTGAAGCTGGCCCGTGCGCTCGAGGAGCGGACGCGGTTCGAGACGCTTGCGGGCGGCGTGCCGGCGCTGATCGCTCACCCGGATTGGGAGGCCCGCGCCCCGCTGGTGCTGTGGATGCACGGGCGGACGAGCCGCAAGGAGATCGACTCGGGTCGCTACCTGCGGCTGATCCGGGCGGGCATCGCCGTGTGTGCGATCGACCTGCCGGGGCACGGCGATCGGAGCGAGGCGCGGCTGCAGGACGCCGAGGGAACGGTCGAGATGCTCGCGGCGGCGCTGCCGGAGGTCGACCGGGTGCTCGAGTCGCTGCTGGGTGGACCGCACGGGGCGATGTTCGATGGCGGAAGACTCGGCATCGGCGGCATCTCGGCGGGCGGCATGGTGACGCTACGTCGGCTGTGCGAGCCGCACGGCTTCGCGTGCGCCGCGGTCGAGGCGACGACGGGGTGGCTCGAGGGGCTGTACTTCCCCGAGGGCGGCGGCGAGGGCCGCTGGCCCGTGGACCATGCGCGCGAGGCGGTCGAGGCCGTCGACCCGATGGCGCACCTGGACGGATTCGAGCCGCTGCCGCTTCTTGCGCTGCACAGCCAAGCGGATGAATTGGTGCCGTTCTCGGTACAGGATCGATTCATCGGGCGGTTGCGCGATCATTACGAGGCGAAGGGCGCCGATCCCGAGCTCGTGGAGTTGACCACCTGGGCCGAAACGGGCGCGCCGCAGGAGCACCTGGGCTTCGGGCGATTCTCGAATGAAGCGAAGAACCTGCAGGTCGAGTTCTTTCAGAAACGCCTGCTGGGCAGCGCATCGTGAAGCTCAACCCGTTCCATGGCCTGCCCAACCGCAAGGAGGTGTGGGCGTGGGGCATGTTCGACTTTGCCAATCAGAGCTTCACGCTGCTGATCATCACCCTGTTGTTCAGCGTGTACGTGACG
Organism: Phycisphaerales bacterium; assembly: GCA_040217175.1. Taxonomy (NCBI): domain Bacteria; kingdom Pseudomonadati; phylum Planctomycetota; class Phycisphaerae; order Phycisphaerales; species Phycisphaerales bacterium. The sequence goes on from JAVJNT010000001.1 coordinate 1,264,877, forward strand.
CGGGTGGTCGTGCCGCAGCCGGTGCTCGATGGGGCGGTGGCCGAGCAGGTCGAGCGGATCCTGAGTAATGAGCTCGAGAAGGAAGCCGCGCCGGCCGAGGTTCAAGATGCCTACGACCGCGTGCAGGAGGCCGAGGCGAGCGGGAAGCTCGCCTGGTCGCTGATGCAGGGAACGTCGCTGCTGATCGTGGTGCTCGTCAGCCCGTTCGTTGGAGCGTGGGGCGATATCCGCGGCCGGCGCAAGCTCGTCTTGATGAGTACGGGTGTGGCGTGCGGCGTGCTGACGTGCATGCTGGGGTTCGTGGGGCCGGGCATGGTCATCCTGGCGGCGGCGCTCTACATACCCGCAAACATCTGCTACCAGGTGGGCGAGAACTTCCTGGCGTCGTTCCTGCCGAGCGTTTCGACGCGGCGGACGATCGGGCGTGTGAGCGCGATTGGCTGGACGATGGGCTACGTGGGCGCCCTGTCGCTGCTGGCGATCGTGCTGGGCATGATGCTGGCATTCGGGCTGCAGGACCCCGGTCGCTGGCGTGTGTTCTTCGTGTTCGCGGGGGTGTGGTTCCTGCTGGGCATCATCGCGCCGGGGGTGATCCTGAAGAAGGACTGTCGGCCGGCGATCGAGGCGGTTGACCCGTTGCGAGAGGCCGTGCGGCGGGTGCGCAAGTCGCTGGCCGGCGCCGGTCAGTTCGGCGAGCTCCGGCGGTTCCTGATTGCCTTCCTGGTATACGGGTTCGGGGTGCAGACGTTCATCGCCTTCGCGGCGATCATCGCGCGGGACTTTAACTTCACCGACGAGCTGCTGGTCGTGTTTACGGCTCAGTTGACCATCACGGCGGGCATCGCGGCGGTGGTGACCAGCACGTTCCAGGATCGTGTTGGTGCGAAGGTGACGGTGCTGTTCTACCTGGGCGTGTGGGTGGTGAGCTGCCTGGCGATGGTGGCGATGAGCATCGTCTGGCCGCACGGCGGGCCACAATGGCCGGTGTGGGTCGTGGGCAACGGGCTTGGCTTCGGGCTGGGGGGCATCGGGACGGCGTCGAGGTCGATGGTCGGCCGGCTGACGCCCGAGCACCGGACGGCCGAGTTCTTCGGGCTCTGGGGCATGGTGTACAAGTTTGCTGGCGCGGTGGGCGTGCTCGGGTTCGGCATCGTGGCCCGATTTGCTGGCGAGACCGCGTCGTTGCTGCTGCTGGCGGGCTTCTTCGCGGGCGGCTTGCTGCTGACGCTCCGCGTGCACGAGACGCGGGGCGTGCGGCAGGCTCGGAAGGCCGAGCGGAGCTTTGCGCTCGAATCCGGCGTCTCGCCCAGGGCGAGCGAGCGGCCGAATTCACAGGACTGATCGGGGAAAACGCGTCCGCCCGGGCACCCGCGTCTTGCTATGCTGGCGGCATGAACACATCCCTGCGATCTGCCGTCCGGCGCGTGCTGGCTGTCGGCCTGATGCTCGTGGGCGGCGCGGCCTTGGCCCAGCCCACCCAGCAAACGACGAGCGATTCTCCCCTAGCCGACCGACCGAACGGACCGCGGCACGCCGAGCCTGCGCGGTTCGCGCTGGTGGGCGGCACGGTGCACGCGAGGGCGGGCGAGGCGCCGTTCGAGGGCACCGTGTACATCGAGCACGGGCGGATCACGCTGGTCGATCGGCAGGGCGGCGAGCCGCCGGCGGGGTTCGCGATCATCGACGCGAGCGGGCTGCACTTGTACCCGGCGTTCGTCGAGGCGTATTACGAGGTCGACGCACCGTCGCCGGGCGAACCGGGATCTCCGGGCGTGCACTGGAGCAGCCTGGTCACGCCGCAGCGCTCTGCGCTCGACGCGGCGTGGATCGATTCGGGCGCTCGCTCGAGCCTTCGTAAGCTGGGCTTCGGCGCCGTCGGCATCGCGCCGGGCAGCGGCATCCTTCGTGGCTCGAACGCCGTGATCTCGCTTGGCGAGCCGTCCGACGACGCGAGCGGGTACCGGCCGTTGGTGCTCAGCGACTCGGTCGGGCAGGTGGTTGCATTCGAGAGCAGCGGCTGGGGCAGCCGCGCGTATCCGACGAGCCAGATGGGCTCGATTGCGCTCGTGCGGCAGACCTTGCTTGACGCGCAATGGCAGGCCTCGCAGGACGACGTAGCGAAGAACGCGCTGACGCCGCTCGAGGACGGCGAGGTGGCGCTGTGGTTCGACGTGCCGGGCGAGCTCGAGGCGCTGCGCGGCGTTTCGATGGCGCGGGAGTTCAATCGACCGGCGGTGATCGTCGGCAGCGGCAGCGAGTATCAGCGGCTCGACGCCTTTGCGCGGGCGGCCGAGGACGGCGCGCTCGCGATGATCGTTCCGTTGCGGTTCCCCAAGGCGCCGAGGGTGAAGGCGATCGCCGACACCGAGGCGATCGATCTCAACACGCTCATGGAGTGGGAGCAGGCGCCCACGAACGCCCGGCGGTTGCAGGACGCGGGCTTCGACATCGTGCTGACCAGCAGCAAGATCCCCAGCGGCATCGGCGGGCGGGGCGGCTTCCACAAGCTGCTGCGGCAAGCCATCGAGATGGGTTTGAGCGAGGACGACGCGCTCGCGGCTCTGACGACGCGGCCGGCGGACCTGTTGGGCGTGTCGAGCGAGGTCGGACAAATCGCGCCCGACATGCTGGGCAACGTCATCGTCGCGACGGGGCCGATCTTCGAGAAGGACACGACGATCCTCGACGTGTGGGTCGAAGGTCGCCGCCACCAGATCAACCTGCCCAAGCTCGAAACGCTCGAGGGCACGTGGGAGCTCACGCTCGCCGGCCGATTCCGGCTCGATCTGGCCGTCGATGACAAGGGCAAGGGCACGATCACCGACCCCGTGGCCGAGGTTGCCGAGGGCGAGGACCAGCCCAGCACGAAGGCCGTGCTCGATCGCACCGCCGACACGCTGACGGTGCTATTCGACCACGAGCCGTTCGGCATGCCGGGCGTGTTCACGCTGACGGGCACGGTGGTTGGCGACGAGATGGTGGGCGCGGGCGCCCGGCCGGATGGCGTGGCGTTCGAGTTTACGGGCTCGCGCGCCGCATCCGAGGACGAGGACGAGACCGCGGACGAAGAAGCGATGGACGAGGAAGATGCTGACCTGCCGCCCCAAGACCTGGGCGGATATCCGTTCGGCGCGTACTCGGTCGCTGCGATCCCCGAGCAGGGCTCGGTGCTGATCACCAACGCCACCATCTGGACGGTGAGCGACCGGGGCATCATCGATCGCGGGTGGATTGCGATCAATGACGGCAAGGTCGCCGCGATCGGTCAGGGCGATGCCCCGAGCCGGCGCGATGCGATCGTGATCGATGCCCGGGGCAAGCACGTGACGCCCGGCCTGATCGACGCCCACAGCCACACGGGTACGTGGACGGCCGGGACCAACGAGAGCGGCCAGGCCGTGACCGCCGAGGTGCGCATGGGCGACACGACCGACCCCAACCCCGTGAACTGGTACCGCCAGCTCGCAGGCGGGGTCACGACCGTGAACACGCTGCACGGCTCGGCCAACCCCATCGGCGGGCAGAACGTGATCCAGAAGGTCCGCTGGGGGTCGGTGCACCCGACCGACATGCACTTCGAGGGCGCCAAGCCCGGCATCAAGTTCGCGTTGGGCGAAAACGTGAAGCAGAGCAACTGGGGCAGCACCTTCACCGGTCGCTACCCGCAGACTCGGATGGGCGTGGAGACGCTGATCCGCGACCGGTTCGTCGCGGCGCGTGAGTACGCAGCCAACGGAATGAAGACCGAGAGCGGCCGGACCGACACCGAGCTCGAAGCACTCGCCGAGATCCTTGCGGGCGAGCGGCTGATTCACTGCCACAGCTACCGGCAGGACGAGATCCTGATGCTGTGCCGCGTGGCCGAGGAGTTCGGCTTCAAGATCGGTACGTTCCAGCACGGGCTGGAGTGCTACAAGGTGGCCGAGGCGGTGCGGGAGCACTCGATCGGCGCGAGCCTGTTCAGCGACTGGTGGGCGTACAAGGTCGAGGTGCAGGACGCCATCCCGTACGCCGGCCCCATTCTGCACGAGGCGGGCGTGAACGTCAGCTTCAACAGCGACAGCGACGAGCTCGCGCGGCGGATGAACGTCGAGGCGGCCAAGGCCGTGAAGTACGGCGGGCTGTCGCCCGAAGAGGCGATCAGGTTCGTGACGATCAATCCGGCGATCCAGCTCGCCATCGACGATCGCGTGGGCTCGCTCGAGGCCGGCAAGGACGCGGACCTGGTGATCTGGAGCGGCGACCCGCTCTCGACGATGAGCCGGGCCGAGCGGGTGTACGTGGACGGGCGGGAGTACTTCAGCCTGGAGCAGGACAAGGCCCACCGCGATCGGATCGCCAGCGAGCGTGAGCGGCTGATCCAGAAGCTGATGCGTGAGCAAGCCAAGCTGCCCGAACAGGAAGACGAACCCGAGCCGGAGAACGGAACCGACGAGGCAGAGGACGACGAAGATCCCGGCCGCCGAGGCGTGTACGCGTGGTTCTACGGGCACGACGGACGTGGCGGCGCTGGCGCAAGCCTGTGCGGCGCGTGCGGCGTCATCCCCGCCGAGTACTTCGAGATGATGGAACGGGAGGCCCGCTGATGCGCACTGCTATCACGACGCTGACGACCCTCGCGCTGGCGGCCGCCGGCATGGCCCAGGACCTCACGCCCCGCGGCGAGGTGCCCGATCACCCGATCGCCATCACGGGCGCGACCATCCACACGATGGTCGAGGGCGAGGCGCCGATCGAGGACGGCTGGGTGATGTTCGAGGACGGCGAGATCACGGGCGTGGGCTCTGGCGAGCGCATGTTCATCGCCACGACGCGGATCATCGACGGTACCGGGATGCACGTGTATCCGGGGATGATCGCGGCCATCACGCGGCTGGGGTTAACCGAGATCGGCTCGGTCCGGGCCATGCGCGACTACAGCGAGACCGGCAGCGTGAAGCCGGAGGTGCGGGCCGTGGTGGCCGTCAACCCCGACTCGACGCTGCTGCCGGTGGCGCGGAGCAACGGCATCCTGCTTGCAGGCACGTTCCCCACCGGCGGGCTCGTGAGCGGGCAGGCGGGCGTGATCAAGCTCGATGGCTGGACGTGGGAGGACATGACCGCCAACGCCAACGCGGGCATCATCCTGAATTGGCCGAGCGTGCGAGATCGGCACCGTCCCTTCGGCGGAGGGCAGTCGCTCTCGGCCAACGACGTGCGCGAGCGGATCGGCCGCATCGATGCGCTCTTCGACACGGCGGAGGCCTACCGCGATGCGCGGGCTGCCGACCCTGCAACGCCCGTCGATCTGCGAATGGAAGCCATGCAGAGCCTCCTGCCCAGCGCCGAAGAGCAGACGCCGGTGATCATCAACGCCGACAGCGTCGAGCGCATCCAGTCGGCCGTGACGTGGGCGGCCGGGCGCGGGCTGGAGGTGATCATCCAGGGCGGCCGTGATGCACCGCTACTGGCCGAACTTCTGAAGAAGCACGACGTGGCGGTCATCGTCGAGGGCGTGCACAACTTCCCGAGGCGCGGCGACGCGGACTACGACGAGGCGTTCACGCTGCCCGCACGGCTCGATGCGGCGGGCGTGCGGTGGTGCCTGGCGCCGGGCAACGTCGACGAGAACGTTCGCAACCTGCCGTACGAGGCGGCGATGGCCGTGGCGTACGGCCGCGACCTGGGCTTCGACGAGGCCGACGCGATGGCGTCGATCACGCGCGACGCGGCGCAGATCCTGGGCATCGGCGACGAGTACGGCACCATCGAGGCCGGCAAGAGCGCGACGCTCATCCTGACCGATGGCACGCCGCTGGAGATGACCAGCAGCATCGAGGCGGCGTACATCGATGGGGCCCGCGTCGACCTGAGCAACAAGCAGACGGTACTTCGGGATCGATACCGCGAGAAGTACCGCCGGCAGGGAATCATCGACGACGAAGGCAACTAGGCAGACTCAGCCCGGCGCGAGCACGAAGTCGTTGCTGGCGACGACTTCTTCGCCATTGGCCATGGTCGCTCGATAGACCACGCGGATGGTGAGCCGCCCGGCGAAGCTGCGGTAGGCGACGCCGCCGTCCAGGCGTGCGGCCTCGAGCTCTTCGAGGGCTCGGGGCAGCCATTCCGGCATCGCCGATTGGGGGACTTCGAGCACGTAGGTGCGCGTGACGTTGTCATAATGGCTGCGATTGGTCGCCAGGTCGTTGAGATTGATCTGTTCCCACGCCACCGGCTCGATGCGGTCGCCGTCGACTTCGCCGTCGGCGAGCAACTGCACCTGTACCTGGCCCAGGCCCTTGACCTGATCTTCCCAGGCATCGAGGAACAAGAAGTGCACGCGGAGTCGCCAGTCGCCCTCGCGAGACTCTGCCGCACGCGTGAGCGGGTGTACGAGGACGCGATTGGGTACGAACGGGTAGTCGGGCGGCGTCTCGTTCCACAGGCCCGTCTTCCAGGGCTCGTCGGGCGTGGCGCACCCGGAGAGGCCCGCGGCGCAGGCGGCGAGGATCAGGAGGCTCGTTGCGAGACGCCGGACGATCACGCCGCAACGATACCCGCGTATGGCACACCACGGACGGCATCAGAACCACTTGCGCACGCCTCCGGCGGCCGACCCGCTGGCACGCTGGTGGATTCATGAGCCCGGCGTGACCTTCCTCAACCACGGATCGTTCGGCGGGTGCCCGCAGGCGGTGCTCGAGACCCAGGCGGCCTGGCGGGCGCGGCTCGAGGGCGAGCCGGTGCGGTTCTTCGCCGAAGACCTCTTCGACCTGATCGACTGGGTCCGCGACGACGTGGCCCGGTTCGTTGGATGCGACCGGGGCGGGCTGGTGTTCGTCCCGAACGCGACGACCGGGGTCGCCACCGCGATCCACAACCTCATCGCCAGCGGGCAGGCGGCCGAGGGCAGCCAGGTGCTGCTGACCGACCACGAGTACCCGGCGTGCGCGAACAACCTCCGAAACATGGCCGGAGCGGCGGGGCTGGAGGTCGTGACGGCGAAACTGCCCTTCCCGGGCGCGACGCCGCAGGGTGTGGTCGACGCGGTGCTGGCGGCCGTGACCGAGCGCACGAGGATTGCGCTGCTCAGCCACATCACGAGCGCCAGTGCCATGGTGCTTCCGGTTGCCGAGCTCGTGGCAGAGCTGGAAGGCCGCGGCGTCCGCGTAATCGTTGATGGCGCGCACGCGCCGGGTCACGTCGACCTCGACATTGAGTCGCTCTCGCCGAGCTACTACGCGGCGAACCTGCACAAGTGGGTGTGCTCGCCCAAGGGCTCGGCCATCCTGTGGGTACACCCCGAGCAGCGGGCAAGGTGCCGGCCCATGATCCTGTCGAACCTCGCGGACAAGCCGATCGAGGGCCGTCCGCACCTGCACACCGAGTTCGACTACGTGGGGACGAATGATCCGACGTCGGTGCTGGCGGTGCCGGCGGCGATCCGGATCATGGCGGCAATCGCGACCGATCGGCACGCCCGTCGCTACCCAGCCAAAGCGTTCGATCTCGATCCGGCAGGCCTCGACGAGGCCTGGCACCAGATACGCACACGCAACCATGATCGTGCAGTAGACGGCCAGCGCACCGTGAGCAACGCCCTTGGGACCGAGTCGCCGGCTCCCGCGTCGATGATCGGCTGCATCGCGATGATCGAGTTGCCGATGGCGGATGCGGACGCCTGGGGGCAGCTCTCGGGGCGGCCGACGCGGTACGCCGACGCGTTGCAGGATCGGCTCATCGCCGGCTGGGGCATCCAGGTTCCGGTACTGCACCCGATTGCGAGCGAGACCGCCGGCGTTCCGAGACGTTTCGTGAGGATTTCGGCCCAGTTGTTCAACAGCCCGGCTCAGTATGCGTACCTGGCCGAGGCCCTGCAAGCTGAACTATCCGGCGAACGCGGTGAGGCACCGTATACTGACTCTGCAGCATCATGAGCACGCCCCAAACCACCTGCACCGTGACGCCGAAGCTTGCCGACCTCGTCGGCTACCTGGCGTCGCTGCGCGAGCGGGCCGACCTGGGCGAGCTCGAGCGACACCTGGCGGCCCTCGACCTGACGCGGCACGACATTGCTCCGGCGTGCGTCTTCGGCACGCGTGGCTATCGGCGCAACACGATCGCACGCGGGCAGTGGTACGAGCTTCTGGCCCTGTGCTGGCGGAGCGGCGATTGCACGCCGATCCACGACCACGAGGGCTCGAGCTGTGCGTTCAAGGTCATCGAAGGTCGCGGGACCGAGATTCGCTACGAGCCGACCGAGTGCGGCAAGGTGTGCCCCACGGGCCGGCGGATGCTCGAGCCCGGCACCGTGTGCGCCGCCGAGGACGACGACATCCATCAGGTCGCCAACATGCAGGCCAAGGGCGTCGACCTCATCACGCTGCACATCTATTCGCCGCCCATCAAGCAAATGGGCACGTACGACTTCGCAACCGGCGAGGTGACCCAGGCGAGCCCGGACGAGGTCTAAAGCTCCTGCCGGGTCATGCCAGCCCGACCGCGGCGTGCAGCTCCCGCAGCAGGCTTGCCGCGCGGGCGTGCGGCACGCTGTGCAGCACGATGGCGTCCGGCTCGTCGTCGGCGCCCGGCCCGAGGGCGGCGTGCGCTTCGTCTCGGACGTTGGCGGGCAGGTCTCGGCCGATGAGGGCGATCGTTGATCCGGTGTCGTGGCGGCTACTGGCGCACGCGATCGGGCCGGCGGGCCAGGCGTCGGCTTCGACGAGCGTGCCCTCGCCGGCGAGGGCGGCGTGGCGGACGCGGACGGGCAGGCGGGCGGCCTGGGCCATCTCGGCGGCATCGATCGCAAGCACGCGGGCCCCGTGCCGCGAGAGCGCTGTCATCGCGGGCCAGGCGAGCGTCTCGATGCGGCGGGCCTCGGGCACGATCGCGGGGTCGGCGGTCATGACGCCCAGCGTGTCGGTGTAGATCTCGCAGAGATCGGCGCCGAGCGTGACGGCGAGCGCGACGGCGGTGGTGTCCGACCCGCCGCGGCCGATGGTTGCGCGGTCGCCCGAGTCGAGCTCGCCCTGGAAGCCCGCGACGACGGCGATACGACCCTGGCTGAGCACCGACTCGATCCGGCTGGTGTCGATTCGGCCGATGCGGCTGCGGCCGTGCGGACCGTCGACCGAGATGCCGGCCTGCCGCGCATCGAGGCCGACCGCCGTTCCGCCCAGGGCATTGATGGCGATCGCGGTGAGGGCGACGGACACTTGCTCGCCGGCGGCCAGTAACTGGTCGAGTTCGCGCGCGGGCGGGCTCGCGTCGATCTCCATCGCGGTGCGCAGGAGGGCGTCGGTCGTGCGCCCCATGGCCGACACGACGACCGCCACGCGATCGCCCGTACGAGCCGCATCGACGGCTCGCTGCGCGCAAAGCCGGATGCGGCCGGCGTCGGAGACCGACGTGCCGCCGAACTTCTGTACAATGAGCCGCGGCCCGTTCACGGCTCGGTCGCTGGGCGGGCGCTCGTGCTCATCGCGATGCAGCGAGCTCGGCGTCGATCGACCAGCCCAAGGACTCGAGGGCACCACACCAGCGGTCGCGCAGGGCGTTGGCTCGGTCGGCGACGGCTGGGTCCTTTGCCCGCTTTCCTGCCGCGACCTCCCACCACCACGCCCGCCAGATCGGAACATCGAGATCGAGGGCGAGCTCGGCGACCTGGGCGTCGCTCAGGTCCATCAGCGGTGTCTGCACCTCGAACACGCCGACCCCGTGCTCGGACGCATCGAGCGTGACCAGACGCGAGATCAGCAGTGCCCGGTCGAGTTCTCGGGCGAGGCGATCCACGGTCGGCACCTCGTCGACGCCCAGGGGCTTCTCGGCATCGAACGCGCCGGCCTGCCAGGGGCAGACCAGGACGCCGTAGCCGTTGGCCATGCCATGGTGGACCGCCTCGGTGAGGTATCGGGTCCGGCGCGCTCCGGCGGTCAGGGCGGCCGGCGCAACGGCCGGGAAGTCGACGCACTCGGCCGCCTGAGACTCGGCGAGCGAGCGGATGCGAGCAGAGACGCCTTCGGCGTGGTCGGCGGCGACCGGAGCCGCCAGGACGCCGCAGGAGCCGGCCGAACCCAGGGCGTCCTGGGTCAGGCTCAGCGCGACCATGCCGGGCAGGTCACCGTCGCACAGCACGAGGGTTTTCTTGGGGGTGGAGGGTTGTGGCATGGTGTGATTATCGGCAAGCCGGCACCCGTGGGCTGTCGTACGGGGGCCGCGAGGTTCTGGCGGCCGGCGTTGCCAGGGTTTGGCTCAGTATTTTTTCTGGTTTTGCTGGCCCGGGCCCGGTCTTGGGGCATGTTGAAGGTGCGTCTCTAACCAGAGAAGAGAGCGGGAGATAGATGATGAAGACACCAAACATGACCCTGATGCTCGCTGCGGGCGTGGCTTTTTCGGCCTCGCACGCCGCGATGGCTCAGTATGACACGGGCGATGCCTGGCATCGTGCCAGCGATTGGGTGCCCGGTGCGGTGCCCGGCGGCACCGTGTTCAACCCCGGCCCCGGCTTCGACGGCGTGGGCGTGTGGCAGTACGAGTACGCCCAGGGCGGTGACGGCCTGAGCGGCGACAGCCCCTGGTACACCCAGGAGACCACGCTCCTCAACTGGGACAACAACTGGTGGGGCCACGGCTTCGGCACGTGGAGCAAGGGCAACGACGCCAACCCGCCCATCCGCCAGGGCAAGATGACCCACAACCTCGTCGGCACGATCTACGACGAAGCCCCGATCGTCCGCTGGATGCTGCCTGCCGGCACGCCCGAGCTGATGGTCGACATCGACGGCCAGTTCGACGTGCTGTGGACGGGCAACGAGTTCCGCGGAAGCGACATGGACGTCGAGCTCGTGATCGCTCGCGAGAGCGCCTCGGGGCAGTTCGACGTCCTGTTCAGCGACGTGCTCAGCAAGCCGACTTCGGGCGTGAGCATCGGCGACACCGCGAGCTCGATGGTCGATCTGTCGGACGTGATGCTCGTCGATGGTGATTCGCTCGTGATCTCGGGCCGCGGCGTGTCGAGCGTCGGATGGACCGAGGGCCGCTGGCTCGACATCAGCGATGACCTGACGATCACGGTCGTCCCGATCCCCGCGCCGGCCTCGCTCGCGCTGCTCGGCCTCGGTGGCCTCGCGGCCGTCCGCCGCCGCCGCTAGGGCTCAGGCCCGCTCCGCTCTCCTGGGGGCGCAACAAACCCACCAAAAGCCCCGGGCTGGATTCGTCCAGGCCGGGGCTTTCCTTCTATTCTCGCTCCATGACGATCGACGCCGACGGAACGGATCTGAACGCGGTTGCCGGGCTCGTCCGCGATGCCCGCCGCATCGCCGTGCTCACCGGCGCCGGCGTGTCGGCCGAGAGCGGCATCGAGACCTTTCGGCAGCCGCAGACCGGGCTGTGGGCTCGGTACGACCCGATGGAGTTGGCAAGCATCGGCGCTCTCGAGCGCGACCCGGAGATGGTCACCCAGTGGTATCACTGGCGGTTCTCGAAGTGTGCCGACGCCAAGCCGAACGCGGGACACGAGTCGCTCGCACGGCTGCAGTCGATCAAGCGCGAGCGTGGCGGCGACGTCGACGTGATCACGCAGAACATCGATGGGCTGCACCAGGCCGGCGGCGCCAAGGACGTCATCGAATTGCACGGCTCGATCCTGCGGTGGCGCTGCCAGGACACGGGCAGCACGCGCCCGATCGAGGAGGTGGACTTCTCGCGGTTCCCGCCGCGGTCGGAGGCTGGTGGCGTGCTGCGACCCGACATCGTGCTGTTCGGCGAGATGCTTCCGACCGAGGCCATCGAGGCCGCCGAGCGTGCAGTCATGTCGTGCGACTTGTTCCTGACGATCGGCACGAGCGCCGTGGTTTATCCGGCGGCAGGGTACATCGACCTGGCGATCTCGCGGGGCGTGCCAAGCATCGAGATCAACCCCGACGCGACGCCCATGACCGGCTCGGTAACGCATGCGCTCCGCGGGGCAAGCGGTGTCGTGCTGCTAGAACTGCTTCGCCGTAGCGGGGTCGAGCGTGCCTAGTAGTTCGGCGTTGGCGCCCGGAAGCCGTCGATGTCGATCGAGCGAAAGTACTCGATGGTCTTCTCGAGGCCCTCGCGGAGAGCGACCGTCGGCTGCCAATCGAGCTTCTGCTTGGCCAGCGTGATGTCTGGTTGGCGTTGCTTCGGGTCGTCGACGACGGCGTCACGGTGGACGATCTTGGACTTGGAGCCGCTCAGCTCGATGACCAGCTCGGCGAGTTGAAGGATGGTGAATTCGCCGGGATTACCGATGTTGACCGGGCCCGGGAAGTCATCGGGCCCGTGCATCATCCGGTAGATGCCCTCGACCAGGTCATCGACGTACTGGAAGCTGCGCGTTTGCGAGCCGTCGCCGTAGACGGTCAGGTCTTCGCCCTGCAGGGCCTGGCGGATGAAGTTCGAGACCACGCGGCCATCGTGCGGGTGCATGCGTGGGCCGTAGGTGTTGAAGATGCGGACGACCTTGATGTTGACGCCGTTGTGGCGGTGGTAGTCGAAGAAGAGCGTCTCGGCGGCGCGCTTGCCCTCGTCGTAGCAGGCACGTGGGCCGATCGGGTTGACGGCGCCCCGGTAGCTCTCGGGCTGGGGGTGGACCTCCGGGTCGCCGTAGACCTCGCTGGTCGAGGCCTGGAGCACGGTGGCGTTGCAGCGCTTTGCCATGCCCAGCAGGTGGATGGCGCCTAGCACGCTGGTCTTCATGGTCTTGATCGGGTTGTACTGGTAGTGACCCGGCGCGGCAGGGCAGGCGAGGTTGTAAATGTCGTCGACCTCGAGCCACAGGGGGTGGGTCACGTCGTGGCGGATGAGCTCGAAGTTCGGCCGATCGAGCAGGTGCGCGATCGTGCTCTTCTGGCTCGTGAAGAAGTTGTCGACGCAGATGACGTCCTGGCCCTCGTTGACGAGGCGCTCGCACAGGTGCGAGCCGACGAAGCCGGCGCCGCCGGTCACGAGGATGCGACGGATGCTCAAGGTCGTACTCCCGCTCGATCGTGTTGGTGCCTGAGGTACGCCGCGTAGGCCTCGATCGCTCGCACCGGGTCGTGCCGAGGCTCGAAGCCCAGGCCCCGCGCGGTCTGGCTCATGTCGGCGAGCGTGTAGTCCTGGTAGAACCGGCGGACGCTCTCGGGCATGTCGAAGTATTCGGTGGCCAGCTCGGTCTCGCCGAGGCCGAGCCCGCGGCGGACGGCGTCGGCGAGGTCGTTGAAGGTGGTCGGCCTGCCGCTGCCCAGGTTGTAGATGCCCGGCGTTGGCTTCCTGAAGTCGCCCAGCCCGAGGCCCGCGAGTACGCACTCGACCACGTCGTCGACGTAGACCTGGTCTCGCGCCTGGTCGCCGGGCGTGAACAGCCGCGGAGCGGTGCCGGCCAGCATCTGCTGCGCAAGCTTGTAGGCCATCGAGGCCATCGGGCCCTTGTTTGATTCTCCGGGTCCGAAGACGTTGAAGAAGCGCAGGCCGACGACGTGAGCATTCGGATCCCGGGCGTGCACGCGGCGGTGCGTGTTCTCCATCACCCACTTGCTGAACCCGTAGATGTTGTCGGGCTTGCCTGCGGCTTCGAGCGGGAAGGCGACGCGCTCGGCCGCCTGCGGCGGCGTGCCGTACGTCGCGGCGCTGCTCGCGTAGACCAGCCGGTGGCCGGCTTCGAGCACCGACTCGAGCAAGCCGTCCCATGCAGGGCCGGCGTTCTCGTCGAGCATCTGGGCTTGATCCTCGACGGTTGTGTCGGTGATGGCGGCCATGTGGACGATGCCCACGGCGCGGGAACCAAGCAGGGTGTGCAGGTAGGTCCAGTCCTGGGCGATGACCTCGCAGGAGACCGCGCCGAGGTCGTGGCGTTCGTAGGCCTCGACGAGGTTGCGGAACGAGCCCAGGCGAAAATCATCGATGCAGATGACGTGGGCATCGGGCCTGAACTTCGAGAGTGCGGCGCAGCAGTTCGAGCCCACGAAGCCGGCCCCGCCGGTAACGATGTAGGTAGATGGCTCGCTCATGAGGCCAAGGGTAGGTCGGCCCCTCGACAATTTCGGGCTATTCGGGCCTCTCGGGGATGTGCAGCACCTGGCCGGCGCGGATGCCACGGATCGACTTCAGGCCCAATCGCTCGCGATTGAAGGCGTAGATGAACTCGGCGTAGCGCGTGGTCTCGTAGTGCATGCGGGAGATGCCGCCCATGGTGTCCCCCTTCTGCACGAGGTACTCGGTGTAGCCGGCGGGTGGCGGTTCGGCGGGCGGAGCCTCGGCTGGGTTGCCTTCGCCGTCGACGAGCACGCCCTGGATGTTGTCGGGATCAACCGGCACGCGCCAGACCTGATCGGGCGCCAGGCGGCTGGGATCCTTGAATGGATTGGCCTGGGCGATGATGGGCGCCTTGGACTTGTCGCCGTAGTAGCGGCTGGCGATGTCGCCCAAGTTGCGATCGCTGGCGGTCGTGGTGTACAAGTGAAACCGCGGAGGCAGCACGCCGAGCTCGCCCAAATCGTGCACGATCGGATCGACGATGATCGGCTCAGGATCGGCGGGAACCTCTGGGACGACGGGTTCGAGGCTCGCGGCGTCAGCGAGTCCAACCGACTCGGTCGCCTCGGCTTCGTCTTCCCCGGCATCGGCCGTCTCCGCCGTGCTTGCCATCACCACCGGCGCCTCGCGGTGCACGGGCCAGAGCCAATACACGGCATTCCAGAGGCCCGCGAGTGCCAGCAGGCCGATGGCGGTCTGCTTGAACGTGCCCTGGTTGCCGCCGGTGCCGTCGCCCATTTACTCAGTCATCGGCTTGTCCGGGCTCTGGGCTGTCGTCGAGCCCGGCTGCGGGCCCGAGAACGGGTTGGCGTCGCCCGAACCATCGCCACCACCGGCACCCTTGCTGGAAGGATCGGCCTTGCTCGACCACACGAGCGGCGCGGCGACGGCCACCGACGAGTACGTACCCACCATCACGCCGATCAGCAGCACGTAGGCGAACGGACGCAGCCCCTCGCCACCAGCAAAGTAGAGCACGGCCACGGCGAACAGCGTGGTGCCCGAGGTGATGACCGTTCGGCTGAGGGTCTGGTTGATGGAGAGATTCACGACCCGGCGGTTGGCGTAGGGCAGCTTGCCGCGGTTCTCGCGGATGCGGTCCATGATGATGATCGTGTCGTTCAGCGAGTAGCCGATGATCGTCAGCAGCGCGGCCACCGTGTTCAGGTCGATGCGGAAGGGCAGCACGCTGAAGAAGCTCGCGACGCGGGCACCGGTGGGGAATTCGTAGACGAGCTCGGCCAGCGCGATCATGCCGAGGGCCAGGAGCACGTCGTGGGCCAGGGCCGTCAGGGCGACGAGCGAGTAGCGGACCGAACCGAATCGCACCCAGATGTAGATCGTGATGAGCACGAAGCTGATGACCACCGCGAAGATCGCGCGGCCGCGGAACTCCTCGGCGATGGCCGGGCTGAAGTTGCTGACGCTCGCCAGCGTGGTCGACGTGGTGAGCGCCTCACGGACGAGCTGCCACTCGAGCTGGCCGACGTCCTGCCACCAGCGATCGCGATCGCTGAAGTAGCTGGTCATCGGATCGATGGTCAGGAGCACGGCGGACCGCACGCTCTGATCGTCGTAGCTCTCGAGCACGCGGAGCTCGCGGGGACGGCCGAGGGTCGAGGAGAAGTCGGACTTGCCGCGCAGGAGATCGAGGCGCTGCTCGATCTGCTCGAGTGTCTGGCCCTGGCTGATGTTCTCCAGCACGAGTGCGGCGCCGCCGACGTAGCCGTCGACCTCGTCGCGGTACTGCGGCCGGCCGATGTGCGAGCCGAGCGGCGTCGGCCCGGTGATCGGGTACACCGGCCCCCGGCGGGCGTCGGTCACGTCGGCCTGGTCGAACGTCACCGCTGCCTGGACGTCGAGGACGTCTTCGAAGGCTACGGCGAGTGCGTCCTGTACCTCGTCGGAGTTGGTCGCCAGGGTCTTGATCTGGAACGTATCGCTCGTAACGCCGTCGTCATCGGGGTCGAGCGGCACGATGTCGGCCTGCTCGAGCAGCTTGAGCTGGCTGCCTTCTGACGCTTCTTCGGCCACGAGCATGATCCGGTCTTCGACGTCCTGCCGCGTGAGCATGAAGCGCTCGCCGGCCGGGTCGTCGCCGAATCGCAGCACGACCTGGGTGCCGCCGACGAACTCGGTATCGAGCATGCGGTCGCGCTGGTTGATGATGAGTGCCACGCTGGTCAGGACCGCCAGCAGTGAGATCGACCAGAAGACGTATCGCCCGCTGATCCAGTTGATCTTGGGCTCGAGCACGCGGTCGATCACGGGAATGGCCGTCGCGAGCATCGAGGTGCTCCGCCGGCCCAGGGCCTTGAGATCGAGGTCGTCGATCAGAACCGAAAGCAGCAATCGGCTGACGATCAGCGCCGAGATCATGGTGCAGACGACGCCCACGCCCAGCGTGATGGCAAAGCCCTTCACCTCTTGCGTGCCCACACCCACGAGCACGACGCAGACGATGAGGTTGGTCACGTTGCCGTCGACGATGGCGGACAGGGCCCGCTGGTAGCCCAGCTTGGCCGACTGGGCCAGGTCGAGGCCGTTGCGCAGCTCCTCACGGATGCGCTCGAAGATGAGCACGTTGGCGTCGACGGCCATGCCGAAGGTCAGCACGACGCCGGCGATGCCGGGCATGGTGAAGGCCGACTGGTTGAGCGCCATGGCGCCCAGGATCAGGGCGGCGTTGCAGCCCAGGGCGATGACCGCGATGACGCCGTACGTGAAGTAGTACAGCAGCATGAAGATGCTGACGGCGATGAGCGCGTAGATGCCGGCCTGCAGGCCGCTCTCGAGATTGTCCTGGCCCAGGCTGGGGCCGATGGTGTTCTCGCTGATTGGCTCGGGGCTCAGGCGGGCCTGGAGCGCGCCGGCGTTCAAGATCTGGATGATGTCGCGGAGTTCTTCGAGCGAGAAGTCGCCCGAGATGCTGCCGCTGGTCGAGATGCGGCCGCGCAGCACGGGGGCGGTGATGATGCGGTCGTCGAGGATGACCGCCATGTTGTCGCCCACGTGCTCGCCGGTGAGCTCGCCCAGGCGCTGGCCGCCGAGCGTGTCCATGTTGAAGACGATGTTGTTGCGGCCGATCTCGTCGCGGCCCATGAAGGCGCGGGAGACCTGCCACTCGCCTTCGGCGCTGGTCAGGCGGTTGCCCAGCTGGTCCCACACGAGCATCCAGTACATGCCGTCGTAGGGCTCGACCACGAAGCCGCGAGAGGCAAAGAACGACACCGGGTCGGCTTCGAGCGATTCGGCCTGGGCCAGCGTGTCGAACCACGACTCGACCTTGGCCAGCCGGAGCCAGACGGCGCCCTCGGGGCTCGAGTTCCGCGGACCGACCTCGCGCAGCTCTTCGCGCAGGGCGCTCTCGTCGGCGCGGCTGTTGGCCTCGACGGTGATGCGGAAGTCCAGCTCACCCGAGCCACGGAGCAGCCGCTTGAGGTCCTGGGGGTCGTCGAGCGAGCGGCGCTCGGTCGTGTAGATCTCGTAGACCTCGAGCACGCGCTCGAGCTCGGCCTGCAGCGAGCTCTGGCCCTGCCCGTCGGCCGGGGCGGCCCGCTCCATGAGCGACTCCCACGCCCGTTCGAAGGGGCTGGGAAGCTCGACGACCTCGTTGATCTCCGAGTCGATCTTGCGCGTCGGCTGGCGGCTGAACTCCAGCACGCGGCGCACCTCGGCGGGCGTGATCGAGAGCTTGAGCGCCTCGGCCCGCTTGTCGTCGTAGTCGAGCGACGCGAGCGCCGCCTCGGTCTCTGCCTGGTCGATGGCTTCCTCGTCGGGCGCTTCCTGGCCCAGCAGGTCGCGGTAGGCCTGCTCGGCGGACACGAGCCGGTCGTAGGCCTCGGCCGCGGCCTGCAGGCGGTCGGCCAACTCGGGGCTGCTCTGGCGGAACTCCTCGATGGCGGCCGTGCGGACCTGGGCCTCCTCGCCCATGAGTCGCTCGAAGCGCACGGGATCGATGGTGTACTGCTCGATGCGCAGGAGCTCGGCCTCGAAGTCTCGGCGGAGCTGCTTGACGTTCTCGGTGGGCAGCGGCATCGTGATCTCGAGGCGGTCTCGCCCCACCGGCACGATGCTGATGTCCATCTGGTTGCCGGGATCGATGCGCTCGCCCAGCACCGTCGCGAGCTGGTTGAGGATCTCCTGGGCGTTCTGCCCGGGCTCGATCTGCACGGCGTAGGTGAGCGTGACGCCGCCGGCGAGGTCCTTGCCCAGGCGCAGCTTCTCGTTGGGGGGCATGAAGCCCCAGATCGCGAAGGCGAGCATCGCCATCGCCAGCAGGCCCCATCCCAATCGGTTACGCATCATGTGTCGCGATTCCTCGTCGAACGTGCTCGCTCGCCCGCCGGGCGGACGCGGCCGGTCTTGCTCTTATCAGGGGTTGGAAGCTTGCGTCTCGGTCTCGGTCTCGGTCTCGGCCTCGGCAGCAGCGGTCTCGGTTTCGTTGGAGCCGCCTCGCGACGAGATGACCTGCTGGATGGCGCTGCGCGCAAAGCGCACGCGGTTCTGGCCGGCGTCGTCGACCTTGAGCACCACCTCGTCGGTGCGCACCTCGGCGACGACGCCGATGATGCCGCCGATGGTCTGGACCTTGTCGTTGCGCTTGAGGGCGTCAAGCATGCCCTGGCGCTCGCGCTGCTCACGCTTCTGCCGGCGGCCGCTGGTGAAGATCATGACCACCAGGAAGACGCCCATGCCCAGCATGAGGATCAAGATGGGATCGAAGCCCTGCGAACCGCTTTGCGTCGCGGGAGGGTTGGCGCCGCCCTGGGAGCCAGCGGCGCCCTGGCCCGTGGTCGCCCCACCACCGGCCGGCGTCTCGCCCGCGAGCGGCGAGGCATCCTGATAGGCCAGGATCGTCGAAAGGCTCGTGAGGTGGGTCGAGGGAAGAGAATTCGGTAGAAGCAGGCCTTCCACGGTCGCGCGGTCCTATTCGTTGCTGGGCCCGGCAGAACGCCGGGCGGATCAAACCTCGCCGCCGTCGGACGGACCGACGCGGGGGGCATGGTAAGCGGCCTGCGGGATGCCCGCCGCCGCCGATGGCCAGCGATCCGCGAAGCCGGCCCAGTCGTCGCTGGCGATCGTGGCCCGCAGGTCGGCCATCAGCCGCTGGTAGAACCGCAGGTTGTGCAGCGAGACCAGGATGGGTCCCAGCATCTCCTGCGACATGAACAGATGCCTGACATAGGCCCGACTGGCCGGGCGCCCGTGAATCGGACGGCAGGCCGGGCAGTCGCAGCCCGGCTCGAGAGGCTCGGGGTCCTCAGCAAACCTCGCATTCCGCAGCCGGATCTGGCCCTCCGGAACGAACGCGTTGGCGTTGCGGCCGTTCCTGCCCGGCAGCACGCAGTCGAACATGTCCACGCCCGCGCACACGGCGGCGACGATGTCCCTGGGGTAGCCCACGCCCATGAGGTACCTCGGCCTGGCCTCGGGCAGCAGCGGCGCGGTGAAGCGCACGATGCGGGCGATGTCCTCGCTGGTTTCCCCCACGCTGACGCCGCCGATGGCGTAGCCGGGCAGGTCGACGTTGGTCACGTGCTCGGCCGACCAGCGGCGGGCGGCTTCGTCGGTGCCGCCCTGGACGATGCCGAAGAGGGCCTGGGTGTCGGCCTTGGCGTGGGCGGCCTTGCAACGCTCGAGCCAGCGGATGGTGCGCTCGTTGGCGATCTTCAGCCTGGCGGCGTGGTCGTAGTGGCCCCTGATGCGGTCGCGCTCGTGGGCGGCCTGGAGCTTGAGGCGGGTCTGCGAGACCGGGCCCTCGCCCAGGTCGACCGCGGGCGGGCAGTCATCGAAGGCCATGATGATGTCGGCGCCGATCTTGTTCTGGATGTCCATCGACGCCTCGGGCGTCATGCGGAGCTTGCGGCCGTCGATGATCGATCGGAACGTCACGCCGTCCTCGTCGATGGCGTTGGTGTCGGCCATCGAGTAGGCCTGGTAGCCGCCCGAGTCGGTGAGGATCGGGCCGTCCCAGCCCATGAATCGGTGGGCGCCGCCGAACCGGTCGATGAGCTCGGGGCCCGGCCGCAGCCAGAGGTGGTAGGCGTTGTTGAGCACGACCTCGGCCCCGACCTGGCGGAGTTGCTCGTTGGTCACGCCGCGCACGGTGGCGCGCGTACCGACGGTCATGAACGCCGGCGTCTGGAACTCACCGTGCGGCGTCGCCACGACGCCCACTCTGCCCGCCGTGGCTCGACTGCGGCGCCCGATGTCGAACGAGATGGCCATGGGCTAGCCGCGACGCTGCCGGTCGGTGGCCTGCCGGAGGACGGCCTTCTCGGCATCGGTCAGGCTTCCCAGGCCCGAGGCCTGGACCTTGTCGAGCACGCGGTCGACCTCCCGCTGCGAGACGCTCGGCGCTCGTCCTCGCGGACGTCCGCCACGCTTGGGTGGCTTTGGCTTGCGCGAGTCTCCGAGCACGTCGAAGAAATCGATGAGGTGGTGGGTGTTGCGGATGAAGTAGAAGCCGGCGATGGCGCCACCGAGGTGGGCGGCCTCGCCGCCAGCGTTATTGCTGCCGATCAGTAGCATGACCAGCGCCAGCGCCACGAACCCGTATGCGAAGAACTTCATCTTCATCGGGATGGGCGGGAAGAGCAACTGCACGGTGGAGTTGGGCGCGATGTAGGCACACGCCATGACCACGCCGAACACGCCGGCCGACGCGCCGATGAGCGGCGTGGCCGGGTCGTTCATGAGCAGGCCGGGAACCTGGAGCCCGAGCACCCCGCCCAGCAGGTTTAGCAGCAGGTACATCAGCCCGCCGAAGATGCCGCAGACGAGGTAGAAGGCCAGGAACTTCTTGGGCCCGAGCTGGTCTTCGACGAGGCGTCCGAGGAACCAGATGCCCATCATGTTGAACGCCAGGTGGATGAAGCTGCCGTGCAGGAACTGAAAGGTCAGAAAACGCCAGAAGCCGAGCTGGAAGATGGCTTCAGTGGTCGAGAAGTGGCCCCACGTGAAGAACGCGGCCCACACGCCGGGCGCGACGTACGCAATGAGGTGGATGATGACGTTGACGGCGATGAGCAGCGTGCACATCGAGAATGGCAGCCCGCCCGAGCGGCCCGGCCTCAGCCCCGGGGGCGCCTGATCGCCTCGCATGTACGTTCGGTCGTGCAGCCCCATGTTGCGGTGGTCGTCCTTGCTCGCTCGGGATGCGGTGAGAGCCGTGAGATTCTGAGGGATCCGGCCGACATCCTATCGCCTAGCCGGCCCGGCCCTGCCGCTTCTTCTGGGATACGCGGTCGAGGAACTTTCGTTCGCGCGGCGTGAGCGAGGCCATGCCCTGCTGTGCGATCTTGGCCAGCAGCTTCTCGACGCGGGCTTCCTCTTCTTGCCGCTTCTTGATGGCCGAGAGCTGCGAGCGCGTCGGACCCTTGCGCTTCTGGCTCTGCTCGGCCGCCTCGTAGGCCGCGGCGTACTGGGGCTCGAAGCCCATCATCTTGAGGCCCTGCTTCTGCTGCCAGCAGGTAAACCCGCCGAAGAGCGCGATGCCTAGCAGCAGCATCTGGTCGGCGGCGAAGGCGACGACCGCGAGCGCGATGGCCGCGCCCACGCCGATGTTGCAGGAGATCCACAGGCTCTTCTCATAGCCGATCTTGCGCCACATCAGGCACTGCACGATGCGGCCCGAGTCCATCGGGTACATGGGCACCAGCATGTTGAACAGCAGCAGCACCAGATTGATGAAGTGCAGCGTGAAGACCGTGAGCTCGAACAGGCCCGTCCGCGGCCAGGGCGGTTGGAACGGGTTGAACACCGCGTACTGCCAGCCGTCGTTGACCAGCATCGACGCGATGCCCAGCGGCACGAGCAGCACGGCGTTTACGCCGGGCCCGCCGAGCACCGTGATGAGCTCGGCCTTCCACTGGTGCGGTGGACGGCAGTAGGCAAGCCCGCCCAGCGGCCACAGCATGATCTCGTCGGCCTCGCCCTTCACCCATCGGCAGGCGAAGCAGTGGCCGTACTCGTGCAAGAGCACCAGGCCGAACACGACCGTCAGCATGATGGCCGTGTAGATGAAACCCAGCGAGTTTGGGCTGCCGGCCGTGATCAGCCTGATGAGGACGAAGAGGATGAAGATGAGGTGGAGCTTGACGGTGATGCCCCAGAGGCGATATAGCGGCACCGCCCAGCGCATCGGGTTGTCGCCGTCTCCGAAGACGCGGCCGAGCCAGCCGCGCGGGCCAGATCCCCGCCAGTGCTCGCTCACACGCGCACTCCCAGCAGGCCCGCGGCCTGGGCCCGCAGGATGGGGATGACGCTCTTGGCGTCCTGCAATCTCCCGTCGTCGATCATCGCCAACGCCTCGTCGGCCCTCACCTCGTGCACCTCGATATGCTCGCCGTCGTCCAGGTCCTGGCCCACGTGGGTCAGGCCGCGGGCGACGAAGACGTGCATCACCTCGTCGGTCATGCCCGGCGTGGTATAGAACCGCCCGAACGGCTCGAGTGTTGCAGCCTCGTAGCCGGTTTCTTCGATCAGCTCACGCCGTGCGCAGGGCAGCGGCGCTTCGCCCGGGTCGATCGTGCCGGCGGGGATCTCCCAGAGCGTGCCCCCCACGGCCGGCCGCTGGTTGCGGATCATGACCAGCGTGGCACATTCCTGCTCGGTGGGCTCGTGCAAGATCGGCAGGATGGCGCACGCGCCGGGGTGGCGCACGACGGCCATCTCCCGCGCGCCGCCGCCTCGCCCGGGCAGCGTCAGCAGCTCGACGTTGAACTTGGCGCCTTCATAGAGCACGCGCGTCTCGATCGGCGTCGGCGTGGTGTCGGTGTTGCTCACTCAGGCACTTCCGCCGAAGAGGGCGCTGCTGCCGAGCTCTTGAGCGATGACGAGCAGGCGGTTGTACTTGGCGTTGCGGTCGCTGCGGCAGGGCGCGCCCGTCTTGATCTGGCCGCAGTTCGTTGCCACGGCCAGGTCGGCGATGGTGCTGTCCTCGGTCTCGCCGCTGCGGTGGCTCATGACCGCGCCGTAACCGTTGCGGCGGGCCAGATCGACGGCTTCCAGCGTCTCGCTGAGCGTACCGATCTGGTTGGGCTTGACGAGGATTGCGTTGGCGCAGCCTTCGTCTAAACCGCGTTGCAAGAACTTGATGTTGGTGACGAAGAGGTCGTCGCCGACCAGTTGGACGCGATCACCGAGGCGATCGGTCAGCTTCTTCCAGCCGGCCCAGTCGTGCTCGTCGAGGCCGTCCTCGATGGAGCGGACGGGGTAGTTGTCGCACCAGCCGGCCCAGGTGTCGATGAGCTCGTCGCTGGAGATGACCGCCTGGTCGCTCTTGAAGCGCTTGTAGCCGTCCTTCTTGTCCTTCTTCGCCTCGTTGGCCAGCTCGCTCGCGGCAGGATCGAGGGCGACGAAGATCTGCGTCCCCCAGCCGTAGCCCGCCTTCTTCGTGGCCTTCTCAAGGAACTGCAGCGCCTCTTCGGCGCTCCTGAAGTCGGGCGCGAAGCCGCCCTCGTCGCCGACGGCAGTGCTCAGGCCGGCCTCGTGCAGCAGGCCGCGCAGGGCGTGGTAGATCTCCACGCCGGCACGCAGCGCGGTCTCGAAGTCGTCGAAGCCCCAGGGCTGGACCATGAACTCCTGGAAGTCGAGGTTGTTGTCGGCGTGCTTGCCGCCGTTGATGACGTTGAGCATCGGCACCGGCAGCGTCCGGCCGGCCGCGCCGCCCACGCTCCGATAGAGCGGGAGCCCGGCCTCGGCCGCCACGGCGTGGGCTGCACCGAGCGAGACGCCCAGGATGGCGTTGGCACCCACGCTGCCCTTATTGGGCGTGCCGTCGGCGGCGAGCATGGCGTGGTCGAGGGCCGCCTGGTCTCGGGCGTCGAGGCCGATGATGGCCGGCGCGAGCCGGTCGGCGACGTTGGCAACCGCCGCGCTCACGCCCTTGCCCCCGAACACCGAAGCGTTGCCGTCCCGCAGCTCGACCGCCTCGTGCTCACCCGTGCTCGCGCCGCTGGGAACCATCGCCACGCCGACGGCGCCGCCGGCGAGCTCGACCGCGACGCGAACGGTCGGGTTGCCGCGAGAGTCGAGGATCCATCGAGCGCTGAGGCCGTCGACGCAGAATTCGTTCATGGGCGGAAGGGCTCCTCTGTTTCGGGCGGCACCGTGGTCGAAATCGGGCCTGCGGACAGGCTAGGCCCCGAGGTGGCCCGTACCCTGTGCTATCGGTCCGTCGGCCCTGCCGCTTGCCCCGACCTGGCTCGTCTCGGTGCCACATTCTTCGACCCTGGGAGTCGTTCCATGCCCGACAGCTTCAGCGATCGCCTCGACGCCCTTGCCGGACGCATCATCGAGCAGGGCGATCTGGTGCTGCAGATGGTCGAGGGCGGGTTCGACCACCTGTTCGCCCCCGGGCAGGACGGCCTGGACGGGCTGCGGGCCGCCGAGGAGAAGGTCGACGCCGCGGACGTCGCCATCGAGAAGTCCGCCGTGAAGCTGCTCGCCGACGCGACGGAGGGGCACGACCGCCTGCCCGACGCCGACCTGCGGCGATTGCTGACGATCGTGAAGGTCAACAACGAGCTGGAACGCATCGCCGACGCGGCACTGTCGTGCGGCACGCTAGGCCAGCGGCTGGCCGACGCGGGCAGCTCGCCCCCCACCACCTTCCGCGTGCTGACCAACAGCGTGGTCGGCATCGTGCGCGACGCCATGCGGGCGATGGGATCTCGGGACGAGCGGCTTGCCCGCGTCGTGCTGCAGAGCGACGAGGCGGTCGAGGCGTTCAAGGCGGCTCTCATGCGCGAGTGCGAAGCCAAGCTCCGTTCGGGCGAGCTCGACGCCGCCGACGCGTTCCTGCTCCTCGAGATCGCGACCGCGACCCACGCCATCGCCGAGCATGCGGCCAACATCGCCGAGCAATTGCTGTACCTCTACACGGGCACGATCGTGCGGCACGTGGAGGGCAAGTGGCGAGAGGTGGAGGTCGATTCGTGATGCACCGAACGAACTGCTCGATGCGGCTGCGTGCGGTTGGACGCGTCGCGTGCGCATGCATGCTGCTCGGGGTTGCGCCTCGTTCGATCGCCCAGCCAGCCGGGGATGCGCAGCCCGCTTGGGCGCAGCGCGACTCGCTCGAGGGGTATTGGCGCGGCGCGTACCAGCGGCAGGGCTCCGTGCTGCCAACCGAGCTCCGCATCGAGCGCGGCGACGACGGCGTGCTACGCGCCTCGCAGCAATTCCCCGATTGGATCTACTACGGCTGGCTCGATCCCGAACCCGTGACGGTTGAAAGAGGCGAAGACGGTCGGCCGACGCGCGTCAGCTTCGACGGGCTCTACGGCACGGCAGAGCTCGTGCTCGACGGCGACTATCGCGAGATGATCGGGAGTGTCGCGTCGTCGCACCCGCCGGTCACTCTACATGTCAAACGCGCGATCGCGCCGCCGGAGATCCGAGTCGAGGAGCGCTCGATGGTGGTGCGTTCGGACGTACCGCTCGCCGCCACGCTCGTACTGCCCGAGGGCGACGGCCCGCACGCCTGCATCGTCCACCTGCACGGCAGGGGGTGCCGACCCAGGCTCGCCCAGCGCTGGCGGGCGCGCGAGCTGGCCCGCTACGGCGTGGCGTCGCTCGTCTTTGACGCTCGCGGGTCGTCCGCCGACGGAGTCGACTGCGAGACCACGACGCTCCAGACCGTCGTCGACGATGCGCTCGCAGCCTATCGGCTGGCTCTCGACTCACCCCGCATCGACGCCTCACGAACCGGCTTCCTCGGAACGTCGGCCGGCGCGTGGACCGCACAAGCCGCCACCGAACTCGCGAAAGCAGATCCCGCAACACCCAATCCGGCGTTCATCATCACCTGGATCGGGCCCTCGACGAGCATCGAAGCCCAGCAGCGCGACGCGGGCGAGGCCATTGGCCGAAGCTTGGGCTTGAGCGACGCCGACATCGAACTCGTCATGCGTCAGATGGAACTCGCGATGGATCGCGAGCGCGAACCCGAGACGTTGTTCGACGAGTTCGAGCAGATCCGCGAGACGGCAGAGCAGGGCGGATGGCTCGAGTCCATGTTCGGGCCCGACGACTTCCCCAAGACGTCCGAGGAACTCGATCGCGTCTGGCTTCGTCGCTTCAGGTACGACCCGACCGACATGCTCCGCCAACTCGACGACGTGCCGTACCTGGCCGTCTTCGGCGAAGAAGACGACGTCGTACCCATTGATCTCAACGCGCCCAGGCTCGAACAACTGCTCGATGATGCCGGCAACACCGACTATCGCATCGTCATCATCCCGGGCCAGGGCCATAGCGTCGAACACGGTGACATGGCGCGGACGCTCAACGCGCCGGGGCCCGATGTGATGTACTGGAAGTTCGACCGCGTTGAGCCCCGATTCATGGAGAGCACGATCGAATTCCTGCGCGAACGTGGCTTCGCGACCAGGTAGATCTACTCTTCCGGAATCGCCGCCAGCACGCGGGCATCGTCCCCTTCGAGCACCAGCACCCGCAGGCGTCCGCCTCGGTCGCTGATCTCGCTGACGTGCACGCGGCCCTTCGGCCCGATCGCCACGCCGATGGGCGACCAGCGGCGGTCGCTCGTGTACACGGTCGAGACCTCACCCTCGGGCGAGA
Organism: Phycisphaerales bacterium; assembly: GCA_040217175.1. Classification (NCBI taxonomy): domain Bacteria; kingdom Pseudomonadati; phylum Planctomycetota; class Phycisphaerae; order Phycisphaerales; species Phycisphaerales bacterium. Next base: position 1,291,484 of record JAVJNT010000001.1, read on the forward strand.
TGCGCACGACGCGGCGTCCGGCGAAATACGTCACCAGGACGTTGCCGTCGGCGTCGAGGGCGAGGCCGTAGAGCCGATTCCAGGTCGTCTCCGGGCCTCCGCGGAAGGGCGGATCGTCGGGCTTGGGCTCGATCAGGCTCGGGCCCTGCGTCGTCACCGTGCAGCCGCCGTTGTCGTCGAAGCTGATCCGCCGAACGCGGTCGCGATCGAGCAGCAGCACCGAGCCGTCGGGCATGGGCCGCATGTTGACGATCATGCGGAAGGTCGCCTCGTCGCCCGAGCCGTCCAGGTACAGCTCGCCGCCGAGTGCGCCTGCGATGGTGCGGACGCGTGAGCCGTCGTGGTCGTCGGCGGCCCGCTGGCGGATGATGGCGCGCCACTTGCCGTCCTCGCCGCGCACGGTGTGGGCGAAGACGACCGACCCGTCGGGCATGCGGGCGAAGGCGTTGCTGCCGAATCGCTCCCGCACGGGCGGCGCGGGGATGAGCACGGTCCGCTCACCGTCGGGCGCGAGCGTGCGAAGCGACTGCGGCGCCTGCTCGTAGCCGGTGTGCTCGCGCTCGTAGACCAGCGTGCCGTCGGGCTCGAGCTGCAGCTCGTGCGTCCACGAGTCGACGACCGCCGGGCTGATCGTGCCGTCGGGCGCGATCCGCCAGATCGTCTCGGCCCCGACGTCCGCCACGTACACGGCCCCGTCGGCGGCGACCTCGAGCCCCGAGCCCGGGTGGGTCGCGACCGACAGCGGGAACAGGCGAAGGACGCTCAGGATGATCGCGGCGGATGCGGCTGGCATGGCGGACCTCCGCATCCGGGGATGCGCGAACCCGAGGCTGCCGTCAATGGTCGTGCCTTCGCCACGATCGGGGCGTCAGGCGTCCCGCCGGATGCTGATCCACACGTCGTCGAGCAGGCCCGAAGCGACGACGCCCTCGGCCGCCGGCGACCGCACGGACTCGGCCAACTCGCCCAGCAACGCTGCCAGCCGCTCGGGCTGCAGCCCTTGGCCCTCGAACAGCCCCGGCACGCCGGGGTCGGCCTCGAGGCCGTAGTCACTAAGGACGGGCTCGGGCACGTAGGGCTCGGCGCGGGGGGTGGCGTTGAAGCGGATTGCGATGGCGAAGGTAGCCGACGACAAGAGAACACTATTCCTGATCTGAGATGAATTGATCAGCACCAGCAATCTGACTGCGATGCTTCGACACGTACGAGTGCAGCAAATCAGTCAAGTCGTCCGGATACGACATGAATTGGTCATCGAACGGCTCGAACAGATCCTCGTCGATCTTGTCGAGTTGCTTTGCCCGCTTGCGTCGTTCCGCTGGCGGCTTGCTCGATGGAAACAGCGCGTTGGCTTGCGCCACGACTTCAGACGCTTGCTTCGCCCCGATCTGTTCCAAGGCCGTTGGGGCGAACCAAGCCGAGTCGCCCGAAGAATTCAGGTAGTACTGGGCGAAGCCGCCGTTGTTCACGTCGGCTTCGAGCTCCCAGATCGCGCGGAATACTTGCTCGGGTTCGGTCAGCTTCTCAAACGGCTTGTCCCAGAACAGATCAAGCGCGCGGTTCGCCAGTTCGCATAGCTCGCTGTTTTTTGACAATCACGCACCCCCGGAAGCAGCCAAGCTTACAGATTCCCCCGCTTCTCCTGCTCCAGTTCCAACGCCTCGAACAACGCCTTGAAGTTGCCCTTGCCGAAGCTCTGCGAGCCGCGGCGGCTGATGATCTCGAAGAAGAGCGTCGGGCGGTCCTGGAGCGGCTTGGTGAAGAGCTGGAGCAGGTAGCCCTCGTCGTCGGCGTCGACCAGGATGCCCAGGTCCTTGACCTTCTCGTGGTCTTCCTTCACCGCCTGGTGGCCGTTCTCGGTGAGCATGGTGTTGACGCGGTCCCACACCAGCTCGTAGTAGGTGTCGGGCAGGCTCAGGAAGTCGACGCCGCGGCGGCGCAGCTCGGCCACGCTCTTGAGCTCATCGTCGGTGCGCAGGGCAAGGTGCTGCACGCCGGGGGTCATGCTGTGCCACTCGAGATACTCGAGGATCTGGCTCTTCTTCTTGCCCGGGGCGGGCTCGTTGATGGGCATCTTGATGAGGTTGTTGCCGCTGGCCATGACCTTGGACATGAGGGCCGAGTATTCGGTCGAGATGTCGGCGTCGTCGAAGTGCTTGAACATCGCGAAGCCCATGACGTCCTCGTACCACTTGACCCAGTGGTTCATCTTGCCCTCTTCGACGTTGCCCACGCAGTGGTCGACGAAGCGCAGGCCGCACGGGTGCTGCTTGTTGTAGTCGTTCAGGGAGAACGGGCCGAAGTCGCGGAAGCCGGGCTGGAAGGTGCCGCCCTCCTTGACCTTGTCGAGCGCGTACGCGCCCTCGCGGCTGACGAAGCTGTGCACGGCCCGGCCGTAGGCCTTGATGCCGGCCATGGTGACGCTGCCGGTGTCGTCGCTGTAGGTCACCGGCTCGTAGGCGCTCTCGCCGCCGTTGCGCAGCACCTGCTCGTAGGCGGCCGTCGCGTCGGCCACCGTGAGGGCCACGTCCTTCACGCCGTCGCCGTACTTGACCAGCTCGTCGTTGATCGCGTGGTCGGGCGTTAGCGGCGTGGTCAGCAGCAGGCGGATGTTGCCCTGCGTGAGCAGGTACTGGGCCTGCTCGCGGCTGCCGGTGGTCAGGTCGGCGACCTGCTGGACCTGGAAGCCGAAGAGCTGGGCGTAGAAGACGGCCGCCTGCTTGGCGTTGCCGACGTAGAAGCGGACGTGGTCGATATCGATGAGGTCGAGCGGATCGACGACCTTGGAGCTACTGGTGCTGGTGGCGGCGGAGGTCATGATGGTGTCTCCGGGTCGGCCCGCCCGCGCCCGATGGGCCGCCCCCGCTCGCCGGATCGATTGCCCGGGTCCGTGCGAGAGCCAGCCTGTGCGGGTGGCCTTGCGTGTCCTTCAGTCTATGCGGTCGCGGGGCCTGATGATCCCCTACGAGGGCCCCGCGACGGCCCCTGGCAGCCGCCCGAGGGCGCCAATAAACCCGCTGGAACGGCGATTACGCTACAGAAGCATGGACGGGGAATCCTCACACAAGCGGCTCATCCGCGCGGCCCGGGCCCTGGCCCGCCAGTGGCGGCCGATCGTCGCCGAACGCGTGGCCGAGCGAGCCGGCCTGCGAACGCCCGACGAGCCCATGGCACCGGCCGGCAGCCTGCCGGATCGCGATGAATGGGAGGCCGCGAGCTTCGGCGCGTTCTGGTTCGGCCAGGCCACCAGCATGCTGCGCGTCGGCGGGCAGACCATATTGACCGACCCCCACTTCGCCGAGCACGCGGGCGTCGGGCTGCGCGGCAAGCCGACCGGCCGGCGGCGGTCGATCGCGCTCCCGGCGACCGTCGACGACCTGCCGCCCGTCGACGTGTTGCTACTGACGCATGCGCACATGGACCACTGGCACAAGCCCTCGCTCGAGCGGCTGGTGCGCCCGTCGACGACGGTCGTGGTGCCGAGACACACGCGTCGGCTGCTGCCCGGCCGCGGCAGCGGCTTCGGCTCGGTGGTCGAGCTGCGCTGGGAGCAGGCCGAGGACCTCGAAGGCATCGGCATCACGGCGTGGCCCTGCAAGCACTGGGGCGCCCGCTGGCTAGTCGACCGGCACCGCGGCTACAACGCATACGTCATCGAGGACGATTCCCGCAGGCTGCTCTTCGCCGGCGACACCGCCCACACGCACCACTTCGACGCGCTCGCCGACGAGACCAATCCCGTCGACACCGCGATCCTGGGCATCGGCAATAGCTACGAACCCTGGGACCGCGTGCACGCCACGCCCGAGCAGGCCGCCGCGATGGCCGACCGCATGGGCGCCCGCCGCCTCATGCCGATCCACCACTCGACCTTCCACGACCCCGGCGAGCCCGTCGGCGAACCCCTGGAACGACTCCGCAAGGCCTGGGCCCCGCGTGAGATGATCTGCGAAGACGTCGGCGTGGCGCACCTGGAGTGACCCTCGGCTGAGAGCTGCCCTTGGGGCATTCCCGTGCAACCGAAGATCGAAGAGCGAGTATCCTGAGTGACGTTCGTCTGCGATGCGAGAGGGATACTGCATGCAACACCAATGGACTCGGCCGTCGGGAGCACTTGCCTTGCTCTCGGTCACCTGCTTGGCGGCGATTGCCTCCGCCCAGACCTGCACGCCCCAGTGGGAGGCCCTGGGCTCGGGCACCGGTGGGTCGGCGTTTCCGGAGGTCGCCAGCTTCGGCGTCTTCGATGATGGTTCGGGAGCACAGCTCTACGTGGGAGGATTCTTCACCACTGCGGGCGGCATGCCCGCGAACTACATCGCCCGATGGGACGGCACGCAGTGGCGTGACCTCGATCAGGGCGTGGACCGCAACGTCGAGACGATGACCGTCTTCGACGACGGGTCGGGGCCGGCCCTGTACATCGGCGGCAGCTTCACCGAGGCCGGCGGCGCGCCGGCCGCCCGCGTGGTCCGCTGGGACGGCCGCTTCTTCGAGCCCATGAGCTTCGGGTTCAACCAGCGCGTCGGCGCCTTGGTCGTGTACGACGACGGCACCGGCCCCGCGCTGCACGCCCTTGGCTCGTTCACGCGGTCGGGGCCGTACGAGTTCGAGGGCGGCGCGAAGTGGAACGGCACGCGCTGGGTCGACCTTGGCCCGGGCGTGGGCATCACGTACGACGCCATCGTCTACAACGACGGCCGGGGTGACAAGCTCTACGCCGCCGGCCTCTTCACCGAAGACCGCGGCGCCGCCGGCAACCACATCGTCCAATGGAACGGCAGCATCTGGACCAGCGTGCGCGGCGGGACGAACGCCGAGATCTTCGCCCTCGAGGTCTTCGACGATGGCGATGGCCCCGCGCTCTACGCCGGCGGCATCTTCACGCAGGTCGACGGCCAGCCGGCCAACCGCATCGCAAAGTGGGACGGTGACCGTTGGTCGCCGCTCGGCACCGGTCTCAACGGAGCCGTCCGAGCCCTGCAGGTCTTCGACGACGGCACCGGCCCCGCCCTCTTCGCTGCCGGCGCCTTCACGACTGCCGGCGGCACCTCGTCGCCGCACGTTGCCAAGTGGAACGGCGCCACGTGGGTGCCCATGCCCGACGGCACCGACCGCAACACCAAGGCGCTCGAAGTGTTTGACTCGGGCGACGGACCCGACCTCTTCGTCGGCGGGCGATTCGACGAGGCAGGCGGCGTGGCAGCGAACAACATTGCCAAGTACGACGGCTGCCCGCCCCCGCCAAGCTGCTACGCCGACTGCGACGGCAACGGCGAGCTAGAGCTCTTTGACCTGCTGTGCTTCCAGAACGACTTCGCCCGCGGTCTGCCCAGCGCCGATTGCGACGCCGACGGAACCCTGACCCTGTTCGACTTCTTGTGCTTCCAGAACGCCTTCTTCGTCGGATGCCCCTGATCTCGGCTGGAGCCGCCGCGCGATCGAGCCGATATACTCAGCCCATGGCACGCACGACGACCACCACGACGACTACGCAAACCGCCTCCTGCGGCTAGTCTCGGCGTGGTCCCACACGAATCCCGAGCCCGGCCGCGAGGCCGGGTTTTTGTTTGGCCCCCGCTACCCTCTGAAACCATCGCAAGGCCCCCCGCCCGAACCCACGGAACCACAGCCATGAGCCAGCCAGTGACGATCACCCTCCCCGACGGCTCCACCCGCGACTTCGACGGGCCCACCACGCCGCTGGCCGTCGCCGAGAGCATCGGCTCGCGATTGGCCAAGGCTGCCGTCGGGGCCCGCATCAACGGCGAACTGGCCGACGTCAATGCCCCGATCGAGTCGGACTGCGAGCTCGCGATCCTCACTGAAAAGACCCGCGACGGCAAGCCCGACGAAGGAGCGCTCTTCCTGCTGCGCCACTCGACCGCGCACGTCATGGCCGAGGCCATCCAGCGCGTGGTGCCCGGGGCCATGCTCGTCTACGGCCCGCCGCTGGACAACGGCTTCTACTACGACATCGCCTTCCCCGAAGACCGACCGCTCCGTGAAGGCGACTTCGAGGCCATCGAGGCCGAGATGGCCAAGATCGTGAATGAGGACCGGCCGTTCACCCGCTACGAGTTGGAGTACAGCGAGGGGCTCGAGAAGCTCCAGCGCGAGGGCAGCAAGTACAAGCTCGACAACGCCCACCGCGCGCACGAGGCCGGCTCGCTCCAGCTCTCGTTCTATGCCACCGGCGAGCCCGGCAAGGACTGGGAGGATCTCTGCCGAGGCCCGCACGTGCCCAGCACCGGTCGCATCGGCGCGTTCAAGGTCATGTCGCTCGCGTCGAGCTACTGGCACGGCGATGAGAACAGCGACCGCCTGACCCGCGTCTACGGCACCAGCTTCTTCAGCAAGAAGGAGCTGGCCGAGCACCTCGACCGCCTCGAGCAGGCCAAGGCCCGCGACCACCGCGTGCTCGGCAAGAAGCTCGGGCTGTTCCACATCGACGAGGCCGTGGGCCAGGGCCTGGTGCTCTGGACCCCCGCCGGCGCGACCATCCGCCACGAGCTCCAGCAGTTCATCGGCACCGAGCTCGCCCGCCAAGGCTACCACGAGGTGTTCACGCCGCACATCGGCAAGCTCGACCTCTACCGCACCAGCGGCCACTTCCCGTACTACGCCGACAGCCAGTTCCCTCCGCTGGTCGATCGCGAGCACATGCACCAGCTCAGCGAAGAGGGCTGCACCTGCGCGCAGCTCAGCAACAACCTCAAGGTCGGCCAGATCGAGGGCTTCATGCTCAAGCCCATGAACTGCCCGCACCACATCAAGATCTACGACAGCCAGCCGCACAGCTACCGCGACCTGCCGCTGCGCCTCGCCGAGTTCGGCACCGTGTACCGCTGGGAGCAGTCGGGCGAGCTGAACGGCATGACCCGCGTCCGCGGCTTCACCCAGGACGACGCGCACTTGTTCTGCACGCCCGACCAGGTCGGCGAAGAGGTCCAGGGCTGCCTCGAGCTGGTCAAGATCATCTTCGGCGCGCTCGACATGCACGACTACCGCGTGCGTGTCGGCCTGCGCGACCCGGACAGCGGCAAGTACACCGGTGATTCGGCCAACTGGGACAAGGCCGAAGAGGCCTGCCGACAGGCGGCGCAATCGCTCGGCGTGCCCTTCACGGAGGAGCCGGGCGAGGCCGCGTTCTACGGGCCCAAGATCGACTTCGTCGTGCGCGACGTGATCGGCCGCGAGTGGCAGCTCGGCACCGTGCAGGTCGACTACAACCTACCCGAGCGCTTCGACCTGACCTACATCGGCCCCGACAACCAGCCCCACCGCCCGGTCATGATCCACCGCGCGCCGTTCGGCAGCATGGAACGCTTCATCGGCGTGCTCATCGAGCACTTCGGCGGCGCATTCCCCTTGTGGCTCAGCCCCGAACAGGTCCGCGTGCTGCCGATCAGCGAGAAGAGCAGCGACTACGCCCAGGAAGTGCTAGCCGCACTCAAGGCCGAGGGCCTGCGCGCGACCGTCGACGACTCGGACGGCCGCATCCAGGCGAAGATCAAGAACGCCGCCGAGATGCGCATCCCGTACCTCGCGGTCGTCGGCCCGCGCGACGCCGAGGCCGGCAACGTCTCCATTCGTGCTCGCGGCATCCAGAAGGACCTGGGTGCCCTGCCGATTGCAGACTTCGTCGCGGCGCTGGTCAACGAGCGCGACAGCAAGGGTGAGAGCTCGGTGCGGGACCGCTTTGCCGAGCCCGTCGGCGCATAAGAAAACCCGGACCAGGGCCCGGGCTTCCAGACTCGCTCAGCCCTCGTCGTCGCCCTCGGGCGCTTCGGCTTCCGCCGGCAGCGGTGCGGGCTCGCCGCGGGGGGCGTCGGGCTTGGGGTACTCGGGTGCGGGCCGCTCGTGCCAGTCGATGCGGCGGACGCCTTCGGGCGGGCAAGGCAATTCGTCGCTATCGATGACCTTGCCGCTCTCGACGTCCTTGACCTCCCACCGCATCTCGTCGGGCATGATCAGGTCCGTCTCGTCGCCCTCGTAGAAGCGGATGCGCATCTTGTTGCCCACGGCCAGGTCGTATCGCCACAACTCCTCGCCCGTGCGCGAGTCGACCAGCGTGATCGTCTTGGGGCTCCACGTTCGGCTGACATAGGGGTGACTGTCGCTGGACGAGTAGATGCAGCCGCCCATCGAAGCCGCAGCGGCGGCGAGGGCGACGACAGCCAGGCGAGCGGGACGGGCGATTCGAGGTCGATTCTGCATCGAGAACTCCAAGAGCGTGGCGGCCACCGATGCGGGCCGGAGGCAGGTCTTCGGGGGTCGGGCCCCTCGGTCTACGACGACCGATGCGGGCGGTTCGCGGGCCGATGACGGGCCCCAACGCTATCTCCTCTCTATCGTCAGGAACGCCAGTCGGGCTCACTCCAACACAGCATGCGGCGCCACCACTCCACGATGAACCAAACAAATTCCGATTATCGCGTCGGCGACCCGCCCTTCCGCATCGGCCACGGCTACGACCTGCACCGCCTCGAACCCACCGCGCCCGCCGGCGCCGGCAAGACGCTCGTCGTCGGCGGCCACCCGATCCCCTGGCCAGACGGCCAGCCCAAGGGGCCGGTTGCCCACTCCGACGGAGATGCGCTGCTCCACGCCCTCACCGACGCCCTGCTTGGAGCTGCCGGCCTCCCGGACATCGGCCAGCTCTTCCCCAACGACGATCCGTCCAACGAGGGCCGGGACTCGTCCGACTTTCTTGCCGAGGCCGTTCGACTCGTTCGTGGCGGCGACTGGGAAATCGCCAACGTCGACCTCACAGTGCTCTTGCAAAGCCCGAAGCTCGGGCCACACAAGGCCGAAGTCCGCGATCGCGTTGCCCGCTTGCTCGGGCTGCCGCCCCAGCGCGTCAATCTCAAGGGCAAGACGGGCGAGCAGGTCGGCGCGGTGGGCGAGGGCAACGCCATCGAGGCGCACGCCGTCGTCTTGCTCTGGCGTTCGACCTGAAGGCGAGCCGCCTCCCGCTATCGGCCCGGGGTACGGGCGGAGGAGCGCTGCTTGTGCTCGATCTGGCCGGCCGCGTGGCCCGGGCCGTGCGGCTTGGCGATGCCGTGGTTGGGGCTTTGCTGGTTCGAGCTTGGCTGGTTCGAGCCGCGCCGGCCTGAGCTTGCGTGCCCCGAATCCGCACGTTCGTCCGAGTTGCTCGGCTGCAGTCGTTCACGCAAGGCGGGCGACGCCTTGAACCCGCAGGTCTCGCTCGCGGGGATGCTGATGGGCTCTCCAGTCAGCGGGTTGGTGCCCTTGCGTGGCTCGCGGTGGCGGCGTGTAAAGGCGCCGAATCCGGTGATCTTGACTCGTCCATCCTCGATCAGACCAGAGGTAATGCCCTCGAGTACGCACTCGACGTAGACGGTGGCGTCGCTGCGTGTGACGCCCAAGTTTGAGGCAACATAGTCGACCAGGTGGCTCTTGTTCATTCTCACAGGCTCCGCTTCGGCGCTGCCCGGGAAACACACAGGTCATCGCTCTCTCAATTCGTGCGTCTACCGGCTTCGGATATCGGTGACCGGGCTCGAAATGATAAAATTCTTTCTGGGATTCCCCGACTTCTTCATATTGGAATGACCCCGAGCGGGTTGCACCTTGCACGTTCCCATTTTGAGATATGATCGAATCTCACATGGACAAACGACAGCTTGTCATCCAGACCGAAACGCTCGACCCGGTCGCGCAGGCCTGGCTCCGCGAGCACGCCGACCTGCGCGTCTGCCCACACGACGACCCCGCGTTCTTCGAGATCTTGCCCGAAGCGCGCGGCCTGGTCGTTCGCACCTACACCCGCGTCGATCGGGACCTGCTCGATCGGGCGCCGGAGCTCAGGGTCGTGGGCCGGGCGGGCGTGGCGCTCGAGAACATCGACGTCCAGGCGTGTCGTGCACGCGGCATCGAGGTCGTGCACACCCCAGCGGCCAACACCCAGGCGGTGGTCGAGTTCGTGCTGTGCCTACTGCTGGACACGCTCCGACCGCGCGTCTTCCTCGAAGGTCCGCTCGAGGGCAAGGCCTGGCACGACGCCCGGAACGAGTTGCAGGGCGAGTGCCACCTGGCCGACCTCGACGTGGGCATCCTGGGCTTCGGCCGCATCGGCAGCCGCGTGGGCAAGGTGCTCACGGCGCTGGGTTGCCATGTTCGATACCACGACGTCGTGGACATACCAGCCGAGGCACGGCACGGGTGCGAGCCGGTCTCCCTCGAAGAGCTCCAGGCGACCTCGCAAGTGCTCTCGGTGCACATCGACTGGCGCGAAGGCAACCACCACTTCGTCAACGCCGGCTTTCTTCGCCGGCTGCGTCCGGACTGCATCCTGGTCAACACGAGCAGGGGACTCGCGATAGACCCATCCGCCCTTGCCGACTGGCTCGCGGCGAGTCCCAAGGCACGCGCCCTGCTCGACGTGCACGATCCGCACGAGCCGCTGGACGCCGGTTATCCGTTACTGGGCGTGCCCAACGCGCACCTGGCACCGCACATCGCGGCAGCGACCGCCCCGGCCAGGCTGAACATGAGCTGGGTCGTGCAAGACGTGGTGGCCGTGCTCGAGGGGCGCGAGCCGATGCATCGGGCGCCTGGCTGATGGAGCGCCGCTACTCCGCGCTCCACACCACGTTGCCCGCCTCGTCGTAGAACTTCGCCACGGGCTGGCCCGACCGCATGACGCCGAAGAACGCACGGCTGTTGCCGTTGTCGTCGGCGAAGCCGATACGCAGGGCTTCCTTGGTAAAGCCGAGCCACGCGCGGGTGTGGCCCTTGTCGTCGGCCAGCGTCATGCCCGGGCCCGAGTCGGACAGCGAGAGCTTCATGCGCACCGTGCCAGCGCCATCGTGGAAGATGAACGTCGGGCCATCGCGATCGGCGGTCAGCACCGCGCGCTCGGCGCCGGTCTCGTCGACCAGGCGGAGCGTGCGCGTCGAGACGCCCTCGTTCAGCTTCTCGGTGAGGGCGCGGACGTGGGATTCCAGCGCGGCGATGCGTTCTTCGGTCGAGTTGGGCATGCGATTGCTACCGTGTCTTGGGTGGCTCTCTCGGGTGGCTCGCGGCACGCGAACGTGCGGCTCGCTCCACGTCGTCTCTGGCGTACCGTACTCGGCCCAAGCCGCCGATTCTCGCGCACGACAACATCGGCTTCCTCAGCAGGCAGAGGCACCGACGAGAGAGAGAAGGAACCCGGGCATGGCATCCCCAACCAACGTCTTCGCCGCCGCTGCAACGCTCGCCCTGGCCGGCGCCTTGGCGCTGCCCATGCTTGGTCTGACGCGCGCGAACTCGGGCAGCCATGCGGCGCTGTTCAACGCCCGCTCGGTCGCCACCGGCATCGAGGCGATGGCCTTCGACGCCGGCGTGTACGCGCCGGCCTTCCGCACGGCCCCCGACGGCACGATCACGCACTACTCGGCCGTCATGCTCGCCGGCGGCTACGCAGACGCGGCCGACTTCACGAGCCCCCTCGCCCCGGGCGGCGGCGCGCCGACCGCCGGAGACCACGTCGCCCAGGTCGACCGGCTCGCCTTTAGCGTCAACGGCGCGATCATGCCGCCCGAGCCGCTGGCCTACTCGGGCACCGACCGCCACTACCGCCCCGTCCGGCACGCGGCCGCCGTGCCGCAGTCGGGATCGCGGCTGGTACGCAGGGACGAAGCGATCGATCCCGCCCGTACGCTGCTGGTCACCGAGTGGTTGGCGGACGACGGCTACGCCGCGCTCGCCCAGGGCCCCACCATCGTGAGCCATCGGCCCATCGTGCCCTTCGTGGGCGTCACCGCCGGCCGCAGCCCGGAGCGCGAGCCGACGTCGGGCACGACCGATTCGCCGTTCGCCTACCCGCAGGCCGACGACGTCTTCACCGACAACGCTCGCTTCAACGAGGTCCTGACCAGCCGCAGCCCGACCGAGATCAATGCCATGGGCCGCTCGCATGTGTCGGGGAAGGGGGGTGGCTCCGCCGCCGTGATCATGCTCGACGGCTCGGCCCGCCTGGCCACGCCCCGCCAGAGCGTCGAGCAGCGACTCTGGGGCGAGGCGTTCCACGCGATCACCGGCGGCCGCGGCGTGCGGTAAACCCGACCCCACCCCCACCATCCGGCCTATCCTGCCTGCGTGATCAGGGTCGAACGCATCACGCCTAAGAGCCCGCTCTACCCGAGCTCGGTCGCCCTGCGCGAAAGCGTCCTGCTCAACCCCATCGGCTTCGATCACGCGAAGTTCACCAATGAGTACCCCGGCGTCGACGACCGAGCCGAGCACTTCGTGGCGGTCATGGACCACCCGACCGGCAACAGGGTCGTGGGTTGCCTGCTGCTCCTGACCGACGAGGAGCCCAGTGCGGGCGGCCAGACACAGGCAAAGGTCATGCAGATGGCCGTCGACCCGCAACGGCAGGGCGAGGGTCTCGGCCGCCGCCTGGTCGTCGCCGCCGAGGCCCGGGCCTTCGGAGAGCTCGGCCTCGCCCGCCTCTACTGCCACGCCCAGGACCGCGCCATCGGCTTCTACGAGGCGCTGGGCTGGACTCCCGAGGGCGAGCCCTTCGAGGAAGCGGGCATCGGCCACCGCAAGATGGTCTTCGACGCCCCGCCCCAGCCGACCGGCGACGCCGCCGAGGCGCTCGAGGGAGACCCGCTGTATGGGGATGGGGTCTAGGGATCACGCGTCGGTCGTGCGCCCCAGCCCGCACTCGGGGCACACAGAGATGCCATCACCAAGCTCGTAGTTGCACGCCACGCACCGACCGCGAGCACGGCGGCGGCGTGTGCGAACGAGGCGCACGCCTACGAACGGAACGAGCACGAGGGCCATGTAGAACGCCACGTTGCCCGCCAGCCCGGGCCAGATCGGGCGCAGGGGGATGGCCCACGCGCGCGTATGGCCGTATCTCGATTGCGCAGTGCGGCGGATCAGGTTGTCCGATGGCCCCGGATAGCTCCACCACCCCACCGCCGCGCGGAACGGGAAGCCCGACCAGTACACGTCGAGCCAATCGCCCTCGTGCTTGGCCGCCTCGACGGCGGCACGTGGCACCACGTTCTCGGCGATGGGCTCGAACGATGGCGTGGCGCTGAACGAATCGAGGAACAGCGGAACCCACGCCAGGTACTCGTTGGGCGGGTCGAACATCGACGCGGGCTCTCGGACGAACCAGTACACGCCCATCGACTGCGTCGGCCCCGGCAGCCGATCGCCCACCCACTTCGACAGCGGGTCGCGCAGCCTGAGCTCGGCCACCAGCGTCCCATACGGCACGCTGGCCACCGCCAGCACCAAGCCAACGACAAGGCTCACCACCACCATCCGCCCGGTCACCAACCGGTGCCGATTCGCGTTGGATGCCCCGCCGGCCATCACGCAGACGGTACGGGCGCACTGTCGCGGATGGTCGGCTAGCGCCGCGTGCCCTCGGGCCGGCGACCGCCGCGGGCGTTCTTGGCGCTGCCGCGGTAGCCCTTGCTCGGGCCGCGACGCGGTCCGCCCGAGCGGCGAGCGCCGCCGGGACCCGCGTTGGGGTTGGGCCGGCGCCCGGGCTTCTTGGAGCGAGGTCCGCCGCCGTTGCCTCGACGGGTGTTGTTGCCGTTGTTGCTCGAGCGCGCCGGCCTCTCCGGCCGGCGGTAGGGCTCGGCCAGCCCGCCCAGGTCGGCTGGCAGCTCATCACCCGGGCCGATGTTCGCCTTCGTGCGGCGCTCGACGTGCGCGAGGTCGCCGACCTCGTCGGGCTGGCAGAAGGTGATGGCCACGCCCGAGGCGCCGGCCCGGGCAGTACGGCCCACGCGGTGCACGTAGGTCTCCGCGTCGGCGGGCATGTCGAAGTTGATCACGTGCGTGATGCCGCTGACGTCGATGCCGCGGCTGGCGACGTCGGTAGCGATCAGCACGCCGCGGCTGTCTTTCTTGAACGCCGTGAGCGCCCGGGTGCGCGCGTTCTGGGTCTTGTTGCCGTGGATGGCGTTGGCGTGGATGCCCGCGCGGTCGAGCTGCTTCACGAGCCGGTCGGCGCCGTGCTTGGTCTTGGTGAAGACCAGCGTGCGGCCGACCTTGGCGTTGCCGGCGTGGTCGCGGCCGAGCAGGGCTCGGAGCAGGTTGCCCTTGTTGGCCTTGTCGACGACGTAGGCCTGCTGGGCGATGCGCTCGACGGTGGTCGACTCGGGCGTGGTCTCCAGGTGCACGGGATCCTTCAAGAGGCCATTGGCCAGTTCCTTGATGGCCTTGCTGGCGGTGGCGCTGAAGAGCAGAGTCTGCCGGGCGTCGGGCGTGAGGGCGGCGATGCGGCGCATGTCGGGCAGGAAGCCCATGTCGAGCATGCGGTCGGCCTCGTCGAGCACGAGCACTTCGATCGAGCCCAGGTCGACCAGCCCCTGCTGGTGCAGGTCCATCAGGCGGCCCGGCGTCGCGATGAGCACGTCGATGCCCGTCTTGAGGGCCTTTTCCTGGCGGAATTGGCTGACCCCGCCATACACCGCGGCGTGCCGCAGCGGCACGTTGCGGCCATAGGCGACGAACGAGTCGAAGATCTGCACGGCCAGCTCACGCGTGGGGCACAGCACCAGGGCGCGCGGGGCGCGACCGTACTTGCCACGTCCCTTCCCACCGCGATGCCCGGCCTCGAAGAGGTCGTGCAGGATGGGCAGCGCGAACGCAGCCGTCTTGCCCGTGCCCGTCTGGGCGGTGCCGAAGACGTCGCGGCCCTCGAGCACCGCCGGGATGGCCAGCGCCTGGATGGGGCTGGGCGTCTCGTACCCGCGCTTGGAGAGCACCCGGGCGATGGGGTCGGCCAGGCCGAGGGCGTCGAAGGTCGGCGTGTCGGCGGCTTGAGACTCGGTGTTCTGGGCTTCGGAGGGGACGGGGGAATCGATCACGGAACTGTTGGACAAATGCGCTGCTTTCGGCCCAATGCGGGCATCGCGGCATGCGGGCATCGCATGCCTGGGGAATCGATTGATCAAATGGCCCCATCGCGGGTGCGACGCTGAGAAAAGGCCAACTGACTCGTACCGAAGTTGGATCCCGGCGGTCAGGCCATGCCCAGAGCTTCGGGTGCGGTCGTCGGTCCGTTTGCGTCGGAAGCGTCCGCTGAGGCGAGAGTATAGGCCAACCGACAGCCCTCCCCGAGCATTCTCGTCGCCGCTGGCGGCCCGATAGCATCGCGGGCCATGGCCAAAAGCAGCTTCAAGACGCTCTATCTCGTGGACGGCTACGCCCAGTTCTTCCGGGCCTACCACGCCATCCGTACACCCATGACCAGCCCGGTCACCAAGGAACCCACCAACCTCACCTTCGGCTTCGTCGGCATGCTGCTCAAGCTCCTCCGCGGGGCCGCGGGCGGAGCAAAGCTCGTGGGCGAGCGGCCCGACTACCTGGCCGTCGCCATCGACGTCTCGGGCGACACCGAAACCGTGCGCAGCGAGATCGACAAGCAGTACAAAGCCAACCGCCCCCCGCCGCCCGAGGACCTGCCAGAGCAGGTCCAGCGGTGCATCTCGATCCTCGAAGCTATCGGCGTGCCCGTTCTCGGGGCCGAGCGGTACGAGGCCGACGACGTGATCGCCACGCTCGCCAAGCAGTTGGAGAGCGAGGCCAACATCCGCGTGGTCAGCAAGGACAAGGACCTCAAGCAGCTCCTGCATCCCGCCAACGACGGCACGCGGGCTGCCTTCGAGCTCTACGACGTCCACAACGACGAATTGATCACCGCCCAAGGTCTCATGGACGAGTTCAACGTGACGCCCCAGCAGTGGCGCGACGTGCTGGCACTGGCGGGCGACACCGTCGACAACATCCCCGGCGTCGAGGGCGTGGGCCCCAAGACCGCCGCCAAGCTCATCGCCGAGTGGGGCACGCTCGAAAATCTGCTCGAGAACGCCGACAAGATCAAGGGCAAGCGGGGCGAGCGCATCCGTGAGGCCGACGGCATCCTGGATCGCAGCAAGAGGCTCGTCTCGCTCATCGACGACGTCGACGTCGACTTCGACCTCGGGCGCGCCGCCTTCGACCGCCTCGACCCGGCCGCCCTCATGCCCATCCTCAAGGAGCTGGGCTTCAACCGATACCAGGACGAGCTCAAGCAGCTCCTGGGCGAAGACGCCGAGGCCGCGGCGGAGATCGAGCCCAAGCCGCCGACCGCCAGGACGGCCTCGAAGGCGTCGAAGGCCGACGCCGGGCAGGGCGGGCTGTTCGACGCCAAGAGCGACGACGCCCCCGACGCGGCCGACGGTGAATACGAAGTCGTCACGACCAAGGTCGAACTCAACAAGCTATCGAGTGCCCTGAAGAAGGCCAAGCTCGTCGCGATCGACACCGAGACCACGTCGCTGCGGCCCATGCTGGCCGACCTCTGCGGCCTGAGCTTCTCGACCGAGGCGGGCAAGGCCTGGTACGTGCCCGTGCGCTCGCCCGAGCCCGACGCCCACCTCAACGAGGCGACGGTGCTTGAGGCGCTCACGCCCATCCTCGAAGACGCCACGATGGCCAAGACCGGGCACAACCTGAAGTACGACCTGCTCGTGCTCCGGCGGGCGGGCGTCGAGCTCGCCGGCGTTGCGTTCGACACCATGGTGGGCAGCTACCTCATCGATGCCTCGCGCTCCTCGCACAGCATGGACGCGCTCTCGCTCGCGCTGCTCGGCCGCGAGAACATCTCGATCAAGACCCTCATCGGCACGGGCAAGAAGCAGAAGCGCTTCGACGAGGTCCCGCTCGACCAGGCGGCGCCCTACGCCGCCGAGGACGCCGACGTCTCGCTCCAGCTCCACGGCATCTTGGCCCCGCAGATCAAGGAAATGAACCTTGATGACCTCAACCACGACGTCGAGGTCCCGCTCATCGACGTCTTGGCCGAGCTCGAATGGAACGGCATCCGCGTCGACCCCAAGGAATTGGAGAAGCAGGAAGCGCGACTGAGCGACCGCATCGCCGAGCTGAAGGACCAGATCCAGGACGAGGCGATGGCCACCTGCGGGCGTACGTTCGAGCCCGATTCACCGAAGCAGCTCGCCGGCATCCTCTTCAACAAGCCCGACGCGGCCGACCCGGGCCTGGGCATCAAGCCGCTCAAGCGCGGCAAGACCGGCCCCTCGACCGACGCCGAGGTGCTCGAGAAGCTCGCCCAGGACACGACGATCGAGAGCCCGCTGCCGCAGCTCATCCTCGAGTACCGCCAGCTCACGAAGCTCGTGAACACCTACCTCGTGAGCCTGCGCGAGGAGATCAACCCCGACACGAAGCGCATCCACGCGAGCTTCAACCAGACCGTCGCCGCCACGGGTCGCCTGAGCTCGAGCGATCCGAACCTCCAGAACATCCCCATCCGCACCGAGATCGGCCGGGAGATCCGAAAGGCCTTCGTCGCGCCGCGTGGCCGCGTGCTCATCGCGGGCGACTACTCGCAGATCGAGCTGCGGATCCTCGCGCACCTGTCGAAGGACCCAGCCCTCATCGCCGCCTTCGAGGCGGGCGAGGACATCCACCGCGCCGTCGCGGCCCAGATCCACGGCGTGGAGCCCAAGGACGTCACGCGCGAGCAGCGCGACGGCGCCAAGATGGTCAACTTCGGCATCATCTACGGCGTCACCGCCTACGGCCTGGGACGGCGCTTGGGCATCGGCAACACCGAGGCCGGCGAAATCATCGAAGGCTACAAGAAGAAGTTCGCCGGCATCACGACCTTCCTCGAGGAGTGCATCGACCAGGCCCGCAGCCAGGGCTACGTCGAGACGATGCTCAAGCGCCGCCGCCCCATCACCGAGATCGACGCCAAAAACCCTTCAAGACGCTCCCTGGCCGAACGCATGGCCATCAACTCGGTCGTCCAGGGCTCGGCGGCCGACCTCATCAAGCTGGCGATGGTCGACCTGCACGCGCGACTCAGCCCCCACGCCGCACACCGGCGCGACGGTAAGAAGCCCGAGGTCGAGGGCGTGCTCATGCTGCTGCAGATCCACGACGAGCTCGTCTTCGAGGCCGACAAGAAGACGGCCGACGAGGCCAAGCAGCTCATCGTCGATCGCATGCAGAGCGCCATGGACCTCCGCGTGCCGCTGGTGGTCGAGGCGAGCGTGGCCAGCAACTGGTACGAGGGGAAGTGATGGACACGCCCCCACCCTGGACGCGGCCGCGGCCCTGGCCGCTGCCGATCGAGACCGAGCGGCTCGTGCTCCGCCACTCGACGCACGACGACGTGCCGGCCATCTTCGAGGCGGTCGATAACAACCGCGCCAAGCTGTTGCCGTGGATGGAGTGGGCGGAGCGCGAGAACATGACGGTCGCCCAGACCCACTACACCATCGAGAAGTTCATCCGCGAGGCCGAGCAGGACCTGCCGAGCGACCTGCTCATCTTGGTCTGTGATCGCAGCGACGAATCGCCCGTCGGTGGAACCGGCATGCACAGCTTCCGCCCCGACACGCACCAGGCCGAGATCGGCTATTGGGTCCTGCCAGGTCGCCAGCGGGCGGGCATCTGCACCGAGGCCGTCGCCGCTCTCACCGAGGTCGGCTTCCGCCCGCAGGATCGGAGCGGATTCGGCCTCCGCCGGCTCGAGATCGTCTGCTCGGCCGACAACCCGGCGTCGGCGCGCGTCGCCGAGAAAGCCGGCTACAAGCTCGAGGCAACGCTCCGCGCCCACCGCTGGGTGAGGGGCTTCGGCTGGAGCGATACGCTGGTATTCGGCGCCCTCGCCGATACATGGACCAAGCCATGACCACCGCCGCAAAGGAAGCCTGGACCACGCGCAAGCTGCTCGACTGGCTGCGCGGCGCTCTGAAAGACAAGGGCATCGACGACGCCCGCCTGTGCGCCGAGCTGCTCGTGGCCCACGTCATAGGCTGCCAGCGGCTGCGGCTCTACATGGAGGCAGACCGGCCCGCCACGCCCGACGAGCTCACGCGGCTGCGCGATCTCGCCAAGCGCGCCCTGAACCACGAACCCGTCCAATACCTCGTGGGCGAGGCCAGCTTCTACGGCATCTCGCTCAAGGCCGACAAGCGGGCACTCATCCCCAGGCCCGAGACGCAGACCCTCGTCGACGAGGCCGTCGCTGTGATCAAGGCCATCGAGGGACGTGCGCCGCTGGTCGCCGATGTCTGCACCGGTAGCGGCTGCGTCGCCATCGCGATCGCCAGCCAGGCTTCCACCGCAACCGTGCATGCGTGCGACATCGACGCCGAAGCACTGGCCCTCGCACACGAGAACTTCGAACGCACGAACCTCACCGATTGCATTTCCGTGTTCGAAGGCGACCTGCTCGCCGCCCTGCCAGACGGCGAGCCCTACGACGCCATCGTTGCCAACCCGCCCTACATCCCCGACGACGAGTGGGATGCGGTCGCGCCCAACGTCAAGGGCCACGAGCCGACGCACGCCCTCCGCGGCGGCGCCGACGGGCTCGACCTCGTCCGTCCGCTCGTCGCCCGGGCCGCCGATCGCCTGCGGACCGGCGGCCTACTCGCGATCGAGGTCGCCGCGGCCCGCGCCGACGAGGCGCTCGCGCTGCTTACGACCGATGACCGCTACGGCGAGTGCCGGATCGTGCGTGACTTCGCCGGACGGCCGCGGGTCATCGCCGCCCTCACCAAATGACAAGGCCCGCGGCGAGGCGGGCCAAGCTCACGTTCGGCGACGAGCCATCAGCGGCGACGACGACGAACGGCCACGAACACGAGACCAGCCGCAGCCAGCGCGCCCCCGCCCGGGAGCGGTACCGCGACTTCGAAGGTGCCCTCGCCGGGCTGGATGCCTCCGGGTCGATCCACGGTCGTGATCGTCGGCCGAGAGAGCAAATCCGGCAGCAGGCTGCCCGGACGATCGACGGTCGTCAGGATGGTGGACGAATTGCCCGGACCCTCGCCGAATGCTCCCGGATCGATGGTCAGCCGGGTGCCATCATCGGGGGCGAAGGGGCTCGGCCCCGCCATCGTGAACAAGAGCGAGGAGTCGGTCGGCCGTTCAGTGGTCGCGGTGCGTGCGAAGCCGGACGTCGGGGCGACCGCTGAAGGACCAGCCACGTCGAGGACGTACCGAACGAACCAGTCCTGCGAACCGGTCGCGTCGAATCGATCGTGCGTCGACGGAAGGGCCAAAGGATCGGCAAGAGCGGCGGGCGCGATCACGCCGGTCGCGGCCGCGACGATAACTGACGAACGGAGTTGCATCTTTGTTTCTCCCACTTATTCAAGACGCGTGCTCAAGACGCGTGCGTGCGGTTGCATTCCACGACGAGAATACAACAAATCCGGGTCGCTTTGACCCGGATGAAGTGGGTTTTATGGGTTGTCGGGAAAGTCGCTAGGACGCAAGGGTTTCAACGTGAGAGACGTCTCACGCAGACTGCCTTAGCGACCAGCGAGCGTGATCTCCAGCGTGACCTCTTCTTCACCCCGCTTTACGCCCACGTTCACGGTGTCGTCGGCGCTGTGCCGCGCCAGCAACTGGCGCCACGCGTCGGCGTCGGTCAGCTTCTGGCCATCCCAGCGAATGAGACGATCACCCGCCCGCAGACCGGCCCGCGCCGCCGGCGAGCCTTCCGAGATCTCGGCCAGCACGACGCCGTCGCCCTCGGCGTCGCTGTCGACGACGACGCCCACGTACACGCTGACCGCCGGGCGGTTCGCCTCCGCGGCTTCGCGCTGCTGACGCTGCTCTTCGGGGCTGACGAAGCGGAACCGCTCGGGCCGCACGGCCACGTCGGCCACGATGTTCTCGTAGAGGTGCACCGTCTTGACGGCGCCGACGCGATTGATCTTCCAGACCGTGTCGGCCGGCGTGTGGTAGTCCGCGTGGAAGTCGGCGATGATCGAGAACAGCACCGGAATACCCGCGCGGTAGAACGGCGTGTGGTCGCTCGCCCCGCTCATGGTCTCGGGCACCACGATCTCCAGCCCGCTATCCGCAAAGTACGGCTCGATGAACTCGCTCATGCCCTCGCCCGTGAACCCGCCGGCCATCAGCAGGCGGTCGTTGCTCACGCGGCCGATCATGTCCCAGTTGCACATCAGTACGTGGTCCTCGGCCGGCACGATCGGGTTGCGGGTGTAGTAGAACGACCCGTTCAGCCCGCTCTCCTCTGCGTCGAAGCCCACGATCAGGATCGAACGGCGCGGGCGGTCGTCGCCTTCGAGCCGCTTGCCCAGGCGGTCGGCCAGCAGCAGCAGCGCCGCCGTGCCCGAGGCGTTGTCGTCGGCGCCCGGGTGCAGTTCGCCCGGCCCGGAGCGCGAGCCGAAGTAGCCCATGCCCAGGTGGTCGAGGTGCGCGCCCACGACGATCCACTCGTCGGCCAGGTCGCCCACGCCCTGCAGCACGCCGCCGACGTTCTCGGCCATCAGGGCCTTGCGCTCGGCCATGCCATCGAGCTGCATCTCGAAGCCAAGTTCCTTCGCCGACGCGTCCTCGTCGGCGTGGCGACGAAGCTCGAGCATGGTCATGTCGCTACCCATGGCCTGCATCATGCGGTCGCCCGCGGTGTGCGAGAGCATCATCACGGGAACGTCGGCCTGCGCACCACCCTGGAAGCGAGCCAAGCGCTCGGCGCGGTTGTCCGACGCGCCGGGCGGGTTGATGATCACGATGCCAGCCGGCCCGCGCTCGGCAACATTGCCGACCTTGTTGCGGAACGCCGCACGTCCGCTCCAGCCACGCCGCCCCTCGTTCCACCGGCTGTTGCCGTCCTCGTCCATGGGCTCGAAGCGGAAGAGCACCGCGATCTTGCCCTCGAGCGACTCGATCCCATCGAAGTTGTTGTAGCCGTCGGGGCCATCTTCCATGCCGTAGCCGACGAACACGGCCTCGCCCGACACGGTGCCGTTCTGGCCCATGCCGGTCAGCATGAAGTCCTCTTCGGCTTCGAGTTCGATGCGCTTGCCGCCCATCGAGGCCGACATCGACTCGCGCTCGACCGTCCACGTGCCCGACAGCGGGAAGGGCTGGCGGTAGCTCGAGAAGGCGTTGCCGTCGGCATCCTCGAAGGCCGGCGTCAGGCCAGACTCGCGGAGGTAGTACTCGATGTAGTCCTTGGCCCGCTCGGCACCCTCGGAGCCGGGCACGCGACCCTGCATGTACGGGCTCGCCAGCGACGAGATGTGCACGTCGAACGTGCGCACGTCCTCGGGCATCTGCGAGAGCACGTCGGCGATCGGCGAGCCTTCGATGCTCTGGACGCTGCCGTGATCGTCGTGCCCATCACGGTCGGTCAGTCCCCACGCCGAACAGGCGGCGGCCAGGGCGAGGAGAACGGCGGGGGTTCGGAGGGTCTTCGTCTGCATGGGTCGGGTTCCTTTCGCCCAAGGGAGATGCGCGGGGGATCCCGCCACGTCAGGGCTCGCTAGGAGCAATATAGAGGACCTGACGTACCATCGTTGCGTGCGGATACCCCTGAAAATCGCGTTCCCAGCCCTGTTCTGCTGCCTCTGGGGGTCCGTGGCCGCCGCCGTGCATCCCCAGGACGGACCGCACGCCGACCTCCGCCTGGCCATCGGCGGCGAGGGCGTGACCTTCCAGGTCGGCCTCAACCTCGCCTTCATGGACGAGGCGGTCGGCCAGTCCCGGGAATCGATCGACCAGATCGACCCCGTCGAGGCGGAGGCGCTCGAGCAGGCCATGCGGGCCTTCATGGCCTCGGACGTCGTCGTCGAGATCGACGGCCGGATCATCCAGCCCGACGTTCAGTCGTACGAGTTCTTCGACGAGCCCGAGCCCTGGATGATCGGCGTGTTCCCCAAGTACGGCGCCCGCGCCCTCATCCGCTGCGCCATCACCGCGCGCTACGACGCCACAGACCCGCAGGTCGTCAAGGTCACCTGGCCGACCTACCCGCGGGACCTCGTCGCCGTCGAGCTCGAGGGCATGACCGGCCCCGACGGCCAGGCGCCATTCATGGTGCTCGAAGCCCTGGTCCAGACCTCCGACGGCACCGTCGACATCGCGCAGTTCAGCACGGCCAAGCCCACCATCGAGTGGTACGCCGACCAGTCGGGCGATGCCCGCTACGCCGCCATCCCACCGACGCCCATCGCCAGCGAGCCCCTCCGGCTCTCGCTGCTCGGACCCATCCTCTTCCTCGTGGGCTTGCAGGCGGCCGTCATCGTGATCCGCAAGAAGAAAGCGCTCGCGGGCGCAGCGATCCTCGTCGCTGCCGTCGCGTCGGGCATCGCCGCGGCCATCGTGATGCCGCTGCTGGCCGTCCCCATCCCCGGCACCGGCGGCGGGCCCGCGCTGCCCAGCGACGAGCAGGCCGCTGCCATCTTCGAGCCACTGCACGACAACCTCTATAAGGCCTTTGATTATGGCAGCGAGGGCGAGATCTACGACGCGCTGGAGCGCTCGGTCAGCGGCCCGCTGCTCGAGAGCCTGTACACCCAGGTCTACAACTCGCTGGTGCAGGCCGAGCAAGGCGGCATGCTGGGCATCGTCACTGGCGTCGATCCGATCGACCTGAGCGTCCGATCCATCGCCACCGACGACGAGGGCCGCGCGCGCATCGAAGCCCGCCACCGCTGGAGCGTCGAGGGCACGGTCTACCACTGGGGCCACAGCCACACCCGCGTGCACGAATACGAGGCCGACTACACCATCGCCGCCCTGGACCAGGGCTGGCGGATCGTGGGCCAGCGGATGCTCGAGCAGCGACGCGTCGACGAAGACGGCGTGATCGACACGCCCGAGCGCGACGCGTTCTAGCGACGCCGGCGGCCGAGCAACACACCCGACCCGATCACGAGCGCACCCGCCGGAGCCGGTACGACGCGGATGGTGGCCTCACCCGCAACCAGATCGCCAAGCCGAGACTCGCCGAAGACGCTGTCGCGTGAGGGGTACACGTCGAAGCGCGAGGTCAGGGTCGAGAGGCGAACATCCAGCGGCAACACGTCGGAGGGTGCGGTGTACGTTGCACTCCAGAACGCGATGGGGTTGGTGCCCATCGTGCCACACGGCGGACAATTGAGCTGGCCGGCGAGGATGCCCTCGATGCCCGTGGCGGCCGCGCTGCCGGGCTGGGTGCCGGGGCCGTTCATGGGCTCGACCAGTCGCCAGTCGCTCAGGCCACGGGCGCCTTGCGAGCTCACGAAGTCGGTCTCGACGAAGGCCATCGCCCATTCGCTTGGATCGTGGCCGGCCCACAGCGTGATCGTGGTGCTCTCGCTCGGCATGAGCACCGGCTGATCGACTTCGATCGTGATGGCCGGCTGCCCCACCGCTCGGCTTGCAAGTGCGATGACGACTCCGAGAACCAGCATCCGCATCGCGTACCTCCCACGAACAGGCCACTCAACCCCCAGACCGGTTCGCCTGGCGCCGAGGCCGGTTCCGCCAACCCAGACGAGAGCCTATCACTACCCGTGTCCGCCCCGCTGCTGCGAGCAACGAACCTGAGCCACGCCTTCGACCAAGCCGAGGGCCCGTTGTTCGAGTTGCCGGGCTTCGAGGTCGCCGCCGGCCGGCACGCCGCGGTCGTCGGCCCCAGCGGCTGCGGCAAGACCACGCTGTTGCGCTTGCTCACGGGCATCCTCTCTCCGACCGCCGGCACGATCGAACTCGACGGACACCGGCTCGACCAACGAAGCGAAGCCCGCCGCCGCGCCCTCCGCATCGCCACCGTCGGCTTCGTCTTCCAGCGCTTCGCGCTGCTGGACTACTGCACGGCCCTCGAGAACATCCTGCTCCCGCTCCGCCTGCATGGCTCGGTCGCGCTCGATGGCAATGCCCGCGACCGCGCGCGCGAGCTCGCCGAGCGCACCGGCATCGCACACACGCTCAAGCGCCGGCCCGATCGCCTCAGCCAGGGCGAGCAGCAGCGCGTCGCCATCTGCCGGGCGCTCATCACGAACCCGAAGCTGATTGCCTGCGACGAACCGACTGGCAACCTCGACCCCGCACGAGCCGCATCGATCATGGACCTGATCCTGGAACAAGCCGAGCACACGGGCGCGACGGTGCTACTGGTCACCCACGATCACCTCCTACTGCCACGCTTCGAGCACGTGCTCGACATGGGCAAGCTCGCGCACGAGGCTGCCGTCACATGAGGCTCCTGCCGCTCATCTGGTGGCACGCCTGGCGGCACCGCGGCCGGTCGGCCCTGCTGGTCGGGTGCGTGGCCATCGCTCTGCTCGTCCCGCTGCTCAGCCGATCGCTCGCCGCGCGGTTCGAGGCCACCCAGCGTGAGCGCGCCGAGATGGCTCCCTTGGTCGTCGGCGCTAAGGGCGGCCGCTTCGACCTCGTCCTCGCCTCGCTCTACTTCCGCCCTGCACCGCTCGACCCGCTGGAACACCGCCACTTCGATCGACTCTCGCAGGATCCGCTAGCGACGGCCGTCCCCATCCATGCACGATTCACGGCCGCCGGCGACCCGATCGTCGCGACCGACGTCGGCTATTTCCAGCGCCCGGCTGTGCCGCTACCGCTCGCCGATGGCCGCATCTTTGCGCGCATGGGAGAGGCGGTCGTCGGCGCGAACGTCGCCGCGCGGCACGGCCTTGCCCCCGGCTCTTCGATCTTCAGCGACGTTGCCGAGGCGTACGACATCACCAAGCCGCCCTCGCTCAAGCTCAACGTCGTCGGCGTGCTCGCTCCCACCGGCACGAGCGACGACGAGGCCCTGTTCGTCGACCTCGAGACCGCGTGGCTGCTCGAAGGCTTCGCCCACGGCCACGATGACGCCGAGCAGATCGATCGCCCAGACCTCGTGATCGCCCGCGATCAGGACCGCGTCGCGCTGAGCGAGGCCCTGCGGACCTACCAGGAAGTCACCGAGGAGAACGCCGCCAGCTTCCACGTCCACGGCTCACGCGACGCCTTCCCGCTCACGGCGGTGCTTCTCTACCCCGTCGATGCGCGCGCCAAGACCATCTTGAGCGCCCGGCTCAACGCCCGCGACGATCTCCAGGCCATCGAGCCGAGTCAGGTCGTCGACGAGCTCATCGCCTTCGTCGTGCGCCTGCGGCTGGTCTTCGACGCCATCTCCGTGGTGCTGGCCGCCAGCACCGCGGCGCTCATCGCCCTCATTGCCGTGCTTGGCTACCGCCTGCGGGCCGACGAGCTGCGCACCCTGGCCGACATGGGCGCCTCGCGCGCGACCGCGGCGGTGCTGGTGGGCGGCGAGCTCCTGGCCCTCGTACTGCTCGGTATTGGTCTGGCCGGTTCGCTTGCCTGGCTGGCGATCCTGCTGGTAAGCCGTGCATCGGCATTCGTATAGTCTGCGAACCGGCACGAGAAGGAGAGCCTCCCCATGCGCACGCCCATCGTCCTCGCGTCCACGATCCTGATCTCGCTCGCGGGCACGGCCCTGACCGGCTGCCAGGAAGAGCAGTCTCCGGCCGGTGGCCAGTCCGCATCGATCACCGATGAAGTCGCCACCACCTTCTATCCGACCACGTACTTCGCCGAGCGCATCAGCGGCGATCTCGTCGCCGTGCGGAGCGGGCTGCCAGAGGGCGAAGACCCGATCTTCTGGCAGCCCGACGCGGCCACGCTGAGCAACTATCAGAACGCGAAGCTCGTCATCACGAACGGGGCCGATTTCGAAAAGTGGGTCGCCGGCGCCGCCCTGCCGCGCGGCCGGACCGTCGAGAGCCTGAGCGACGCCGACCTCGACGCCACCGGTGGTCCCATCACGATGGAGACCACCACGCACAGCCACGGCCCGAGCGGCGAGCACACGCACGAGGGGCTCGACGGCCACACCTGGGTCAGCCCCGACATCGCCATCGTGCAGGCGACCAACATCGCCGAGGCCATGAAGACCGCCTGGCCGCAGCACGCCGAGGCGTTCGACGCCAACCTCGCGTCGCTGGTCGAAGACCTCGAGATGCTCCGCGTCTCGCTGGACGACCTCACGCCCCTCGTCGGCGAGCACCGCCTGCTCGCCAGCCACCCCGCGTACAACTACCTCGCCCGTGACTTGGGCTGGGACGTGCACAACCTCGACCTCGACCCCGAGAGCGACGACGTGCAGGCGATCGTCGATGCCGTGCACGATGCGTTGCATCACCACGAGGACCACGCGCACGATCACGAGCATGGCGAGGATCACGGCCACGACCATTCGCACGAAGAGGGCCGCGCACATGACGAGGGCGACGGCGACCAAGACCACGACCACGAGCACTCGCACGGCGACGAGCCCGTAATCCTGCTCTGGGAGGGCGAGCCGACCGGGGCCATCCGCGCCGCGATCGCCGACGAACTGGGCGTCACGAGCGTGCTCTTCACCCCGGCCGAAGGCCAGCCCGAGTCCGGGGACTACATGGACGCCATGCGGGCCAACCTCGATCGGCTCCGCGAAGCGCTCGGCGGCTGAGGGCCCGTACCCTCCGGCATGCTGCGAACCGCCACGCTTGCCGCCCTCGCCCCATTCGCCTTAACGCTCCCGGCCTGCGGCCAACGGGCCGAGTTGCCGACCTCGGGCCCCTCGCCGATCTATTCGAACAGCGAGGAAGACAGCCCCAAGGCCACCGGCTATCGCACGGAGACCGTGATCGAGGGGCTGGGCCGCCCCTGGTCCGTCGCGTGGCTGCCCGATGGCGGCGTGCTCATCACCGAGCGCGGCGGGCGCGTGGTGCTGGCCGAGCCCGATGGCGATGGCGGCTTCGAAGCCCCCGTCCCGCTCGGGGGCGCCCCCGAGTCTTCCCGCCTGGGCCAGGGCGGCATGATGGACGTGTCGCTGCATCCCGCGTTCGAAGGCAACGCCCTGGTCTACTTCACCCACGCCACCGGCGACGGCCGGGCCAACCGCACCGCGCTCTCGCGGGCGCGCCTCGTGCGCGGCGAGGCAGTGGTGCGATTCGAGGACACCGAAGAGCTGTTCCGCGTCACGCCCGACAAGCCTGGCGGCCAGCACTTCGGCTCGCGCCTGGTCTGGCTGCCCGACGGCACGCTGCTCATGTCCGTCGGCGACGGCGGCAACCCGCCCACCCGCGTCGGCGGACGGCTCGCCCGCGACAACCCGCAGTTCCTCGACAACGCGTGGGGCAAGGTGCTGCGCCTCAACGACGACGGCACCGCGCCCGACGACAACCCGTTCAGTGATCGCGAGGACGTCGGCCGCTTCGTCTACAGCTACGGACACCGCAACATCCAGGGCATGGACATCGAGCCGCAGAGCGGCCGTGTTTGGGCAACGGAGCATGGGGCGCTTGGTGGGGACGAGCTCAACCTCATCGAGCCGGGCAAGAACTACGGCTGGCCCAAGGCGACCTACAGCATCCACTACAACGGCGACGAAATCAGCGATGAGGTCAGCCTCGATGGCATGGTCGACCCCGCGTGCGTCTGGACGCCGGTGCTCGCCGCCTGCGGCCTTGCCTTCTACACGGGCGACCAATTCCCCCAGTGGCAGGGCGACCTCTTCGCCGGCGGGCTCGTCAGCCGCCAGGTCCGCCGCGTGATGCTCGATGGCGAGGGCGATGGCATCACGGTTGAGGCCAACGAGACCCTCCCCTTTGGCGCCCGCGTCCGCGACGTGCGGCAGGGACCGGATGGCTATCTCTACGTCCTGACCGACGAGCGCAATGGCAAGCTAGTCCGGATCGTACCGGAGTAGCCCGCCCGGCCACCGGCGCCGCGTCAGTCCGAGGGTGCGAGCCGGCGGCGCAGGTCGGCGGCCAGCCGCTCGCCGGTGAGGGTCTCCTCGTCGACCAGGTCGTGGGCGCCGCTCTCGCGGATCTCCTGGACGTAGCGGTGGTAGCGCGCCCGGGCGATGACGTGCGCATCGGGCGCCGCCACCCGCACCAGGCGGACGATCCGCGCGGCCATCGCCGGATCGGGGATCGTCACCACCACCGTGTCGGCCGTCCTGACGCCCGCGTGGTGCAGCACGTCCTCGTGCGTCGCGTCGCCCACGTGGCCGACCAGCCCCATCGCCTGGGCAGTCTTGATCGCCTTCACGTTGAGGTCGAGCACGACCACCTCGCGGTCGTGGCCGGCCAGCATCCGCCCCACCGCCTGGCCCGCCGGACCGAAGCCGACCACGACGATCCGACCCGCCGCCGCGTGCGCGGGCGTGCCCACCGGCGGGGCAGGCGCCGAGACCAGCCGGGCGCGGCGAAGGCCCGCGATGATCCGCGGGGCCAGCCAGGGGGCCGTCGAGACCAGGTAGGGCGTCAGGAACAGCGAGATGATGGTGGCCGAGACCAGCAGCCGCAGGGCGTCGTCGTCGATGAGGCTGCCGTGGGCCGACATCGCCAGGATGAACGAGAACTCGCCCACCTGGGCCAGGCACAGGCCGGTCATCAGCGCGCTCTCGTGGGCCTGGCCCAGCAGGCGCAGGATCGCCCACACGACCAGCGCCTTGCCCACGACGATCGCCGCCAGCACGCCCAGCACCAGCCCCACGTTGCCCAGCAGCCACGCCGGATCGCCCAGCATGCCGATGGACCCGAAGAACAGCGTGACCAGCAGCGTCTGCAGCGAGGCGATGTCGGCCCGCACCTGCGTGGCGAAGGGCGAGGCGGCCAGCAGCATGCCCGCGACGAAGGCCCCCAGCGCCGGCGACAGCCCGAACTCGTGCGACGCCCACGCCGCGCCGAGCCCCACCACCACGGCGATCAGGATCGGCAGGTCGCGGCTGTGCCGCAGGGCCTCCAGCCGCAGCAGCCACGGCATCGCGTACCGCAGCAGCACGAACAGCAGCGCGACGAGCACCGCCGCCCCGCCCAGCACGCGGGCCAGGGCCCAGCCGGCCTCGGCCAGCCCGGCCCCGCTCTCGCCCGCGCCATTCCCCGCGCCACCCCCCACACCACCCCCCTCGCCCGCCAGCAGCGCCACGAGCAGCACCAGCGGCACGACGGCCGCGTCCTGCACTAGCAGGATGCCCAGCGCGTGCCGCCCGTGGTTCGATTCGATCTCGGCCCGGGCCACCAAGAGCCGCAGCACGCAGGCCGTGCTGCTCAGGGCGATGATCGCCCCCAGCGCCCACGCCGTGCGCGCCGGCACGCCCAGCAGCAGGCACGCCCCGGCCACGAGCGACACGGTCACCCCCACCTGCAGGAACCCGCCGCCGATGGCCACCCGCCCCAGCCCGACCAACCGCCGCCAGGAGAATTCGAGGCCGATGGTGAAGAGCAACAGCGCGATGCCCAGCTCGGCGAGCAGCTCGACCTGCTCGCCCGAGCCGACGATCCCCAGCACGTTGGGCCCCACCAGCGTGCCGGCCGCCAGGTAGCCGATGATCGGGCTCTGCTTCAGGCACGCGCACACGATCCCGAGTGCCGTCGCGGTCGACAGCAGGAGCAGGACGTCGAGCAGCACCGACCAGGATCCCATGGCGGGCAGTCTATCGGTGCCCCGAGGCTGACCCCAGCAGCCCGCGTCCGCGACGTGCGGCAGGGGCCCGACGGGTTCCTGCACGTACTGACCGACGAGCGCATCGGCAAGCTGATCCGGATCGTGCCGGAGTAAGAAGCGCGGAACGCTGACGGGCCAGCAAAGGTCAATTCCCTGGGCGCTCCTGCCCGGCCGCTACACTGCACCTCCGTGTCCGGAGCCACCACCATACGGAGTCCGCTCGGCCGCTTCGTTGGCGGGGCGTGCGCCATGGGCGGCAGCGCCGCGGCCGGCCTGACGACCTCGGCCATGGTTGCGGGTGCCGTGACCCCACCCGTTGGCGTTGCAATCCTTGGGACGCTCGCACTCTTTGCGGGCGGCGCGGCGGTTTACCAGGGTGCCAAAGCGAAGCAGGCCGACAAGACCACCGACGAGATCCTCCAACGCCTGACGAAGCTCACCCATGAGCACCGATCGCTGTCGCGGGCGCTGGCTCTGCTGCCCGAGGACATCGGCGGTGGCTCGAAGGAAATCGCCGAACGCATCCGCACGCTGCGCACCGCCTTCGCCGATGACGACCCGGCGGTCGTGGCGGATCGCGTGCAAGGCGTGCCCGACCTGGCCGCCTTCCTCGAGGCACAGACGGAAGAGCGCGAGGCGATGGACGACCAGTTCCGCCAGGGCCTGAGCGTGCTAATCGACGAGGCCATCGCGCAGGGCCGCTTCCGGGCCGAGGCCATCGCGGCGCTAACGGGGCTAGATGCCAAGCTGGACGCGGTGCAAGGCGGCATCAGCGAGGTTCGGCGGACGCAACTGACCGACAGCAAGAACATCGCGCGCATCCGCGAACTTCTCGAGCAACCCCACCTCACTGATGAGCAACTCAAGGACCAACTCCGTGCCGAGATCGAGGCCGAATACGCCGACAAGCTCGCCCAGGAGCGCGACGCGCGCGAGGTCGCCGAGCGCGCAGCAGAGGCGGTGATGGACGTGCGGCACGTTGAAGGCATCGAGACCGCCCTGCGCGAGCACGGCGGCCAAGCCATCGTCGACGCGCTGCTCGCCCTGCCCACGCCGACGGAGGAGACAAGGGTCAGCATCCATCGGAAGGTGGCCGAGTGGGCCTATCTGATCGGCAATATCGAGCAGGCCGAACGATCAATCGGGGTGCTGCTAGCCATAGATTCCGAAGACCTTGACGCCATCAACCGCCTGGGTCTCGTTCAGTTGCATCTCGGCCGGTTCGACGACGCGGAGGCGGGATTCCAGAAGGTGTTGGATCTTGCGAGCGACGACATTGGTTGGCAAGCAGTCGCGGCCGGAAACATCGGTATGGTGCGTCTCGAACGATGGGATTTCACAAGATTGGATTTCATTGGTGCCTTGGACGGGCTCCTAATGGCCTTGCAACTTAATGAGCGCATTGGTTCGGTGAGCGGTACCGCCAAGGCATACGGCAACTTGGCGTTGGTCCATCAAAGACTTGACGATTTGCCAAAGGCTCAGGTTATGTTGCGCAAGGCCTTGGCCCTGTTTAAGAAGAAAAGTCTTGAGCAGGAAGTGGCCAGGACGTATGCAAACCTCGGTGCCGTGTTGAAGGCTCGCGGTAAGCCTCGGGCCGCAAGGGTAGTCCTTTGCAAAGCCGCGAATACCGCCCAAGCGATTAGCAACACGGCGGTCCTGGCCGGCGCCTACGCCAATCTGGGGGCGTTGTTCGAGGAGGCGGGAGACTTCGCCGAGGCCCGGCGCCTGTGGACCCTCGCCCGAGACCTGTACGCCCAGATTGGGGCCGGGCCGAATATGGAGCGGGTCAAGGGCTGGCTGGACGGGCTGCCGCTGGACTGAGCCCGCCATCGCGGGGCGTGCGCCAGGGCCGCCCCACCCGCCCGGCGTCCGACCCAACACGTGCGGCGCGCGGCGGATCGCCTGTTGGGTGTCGCCCCGCACGTGCGTGGCGGAAGGGACCACGTGCGGGGCGGGGCCCAACAGGTGCTGGGCGGCACGCCGCACGTGCGGGGCCGCATCCAACACGTGCGGCGCGGCACGGAACACGTGTTGGGCGGCACCCAACGCGTGCGGCGCGGCATCCAACACGTGCTGGGCGACGCGCCGCACGGCGTTATCCGGGCGTTGCGGGGCCCGCGCAGCCACTCACCCGGCCCGCACCGCATCCACCGCCACCGGTCCCGGCAATCCCGGAAACCGCCCCCGCGGGCCCGCCAAGCGGGTTTCCGCGGGCGATCGGGGGCGTGGAGTTGGTCGCAGCGCCCCGGTGGATGGCCCGGCGGAGCGCGGAGGCGTTTGGTTTCTGGCTGAGCTGTGCGGCGCGGGAGATCGCAGGGGGTTATGCGAACCACCGCCCGCCTCGCAACTGTTACGCTTGCTCGAACCCAATCACCTGCGTATCTGGCAATCCGGCATGGCTGCTCGGAGCGACTCGAAACTCTCATCCGAGACATTTGTGCCGGTCAGATCCAGTCGCTTCAGTTTTGGAAGCCCTGCAAGCCCTTCCACCTTGGTGACCCCTGTATGGCTGAGATCGAGGCGGACAAGGTTCTTGAGTACGAGAATCGGCGTGATGTCCCGAACGCCAGCTTCGGACACGTCAAGATCGACGAGTTGGGGCAATGCAGCGAGATAGGTCAGGTCGCCGACGTACGCGCTACCGAGAACAAGTTGTTCCAGACTTTCCAAATTCGACAGCGGTGAGAGGTCGGCGATTGAGGTGCCCCCGAGGAATAGTCGACGCAGGTTAGAGAGCGTCCGTACCCCCTCGATTTCCCCCAACGTTGAACTGTCCAGGTCGAGTCGCCTCAGTCGTGGGAATGCCAGGAGGGGCTCAGACGTCGACAACTCGGCACCGGTCAGCGACAGCTTCTCGCAAGCTTCGAAATCTCGCTCGGTCAGTTTATCAACGGGCTTGTCAAGTGCCAGCGACGCGGCCTCGCGGTAGATCCGAAGGTCGTGCGTGCTGGCCTCGAGAATCTGGAATTGCCAGTCCATTAACTCGGACAGTTCCACCATACGGGGTATCGGCGACTTGGCAAGTAGACCGGGCTCGTCGTCGGCGTCACGGGCAACACTGTCGATTAGTTTGTCTCTGAACGCACCGTTGCGATAGTGGGCGTGCGCTTCGATCGTGAAGACGCTCCGGAGATGAGGATCATCAAGCATGCAGAGAAATGGTTTGAACACCTTGGGCGTGCGGATGGTGTCCTCGGGATAGGGCTCGCGATCCAGGAGGACAACGCGCCAGTGGCTGAAGAATGCGTCGAGCGTGCGCGTGCCCAAGGCGTCGAGGCAGCGCTCAAAGTCCTCCTTGGCGTGTTGGCTGATAGATCCGCCTTCCTTCGACGAGGAAGTGGGAAGGTCCGCGCGACCGCTAGCGAGCAACTCCAACCTGCGCCTTACCATGAAACGACGAGCCCCTCGAAGTGCGCAAAGCGTGCGGTCAACTGGCTCGTCATTTTCGAGGCCGAGCCGGTCTTCGTGCCAGAGTTCACCAACGGCCGCCATCATGATCCCGTTGAACAAACGCTTGATTTCGCGCGGGTTGCGATCCGCGTGCTGCAGGATGAATTGCCGAATGCTTCGCTGGGCGGGCTCCCAATGCGCGAGACTCTCCCAAACATGATGTTCGCTGGCAACGCTCTCGAAGAAAGCCTCTGCGATTTCCTCCTCGGCGTCGAGCGTCACCTCGACCTGGAACATCTTGGCCAGGTAGCGATGGGCGTCGACCTCGCGAACGCCGTGCTTGTCGTACAGGCTCTTGACCTGCGCGGTGATCACCGGCTGGTCCACGCCCACGACGAAGATGGTCCGCGGAATGCGCAGGTAGAGCTTGAGGGCCTCGAGCACCTGCACCGCAACGTGGGGCCGGCAGCGGTCCAGGTCGTCGATGAAGACCACGAGGCGTTTGTGCTGGGGGATCGTGTGCTTGACCCAGTCCGAGAGGGCCTGCTCGAGGTTGTTGACGAAGGCCAGCTCCGGGTGGTTGGCCTCCTTGTACGCCTCGACCGCGCCGCGGACGGCCTTGTCGGGCTGGAGCTCGACCCCGGTGCCGTCCACGCCGGCCTTGACCTTCACGCTCTCCAAGCCGGCCAGGAAGGTCTTGCCCAGCATGCCGCCGAACAGACGCACGGCGTTGGTGACCGTGGCCACGTCGCTGTGCTGGACCTTGATCGTCTCTCGGATGATCTCGGCGATGATGCCCCGCAGCACGTCGTCGCGGTCCTGGTACTTCCAGGGGTCGAACCAGACCGTGCGGACCTGGACGAAGTCGTCTTCGTCCATCCGGCCTGCATCGACAAGTTTCTGGCCCCCGCTCTTTTCGCCGCTCTTCCCTGTGGACCAGCATTCCAGCATCCGGTCGAGCCACTTCATCGCCGTCGACTTGCCCGAACCCCACGGCCCGTAGATCGCCGCCGTCAGCGGCATCTGCGTGTCCTTATGGCGGATCAGGTCAAACAGGGGGCCGACCTGACGCACCAGACGCTGGCCGACAATGGGCACTTCGCCATCGGCACGTCCGCCGTCGACGTACTCAATGCCCGCCGGCGGCTCATCGCCAACCGCCGAGCCCACCGGCGGCGAACGCAGCAGCCGCGCCGCCTCCTCCTGGGGATTCCGCGCGGGACGAACGGAGCGGGGCTTAGGAGTCGCATTGCTCACGATTGCCAGCGTAGGAGGCCCCCAGGTCATTCGCGTACGCCCGATCAGGGGGGATGACCGGCCTACGACGCTGCAATCTAAGCTGCTTCCATACAAGTACTTGTCGCCTGCTCGCACAAATGCAGAAAGAAATCTTTTACAAAGAACAGAACTCGCAGTAAAGCCGCTCCGCGATCACCCCGATCTTCATTTCCGGACGGGCGGCACGGTGCCAACCGCCATGCACAACGGCTCGCGATGCTTCCGACGATGTGGGGGCGGGCGGGTCACCGAGATTGGAGGCATCGTTATGACTGCTACTCGCACGATCCCCGACGACAAGCCGGGGCAATTGGACTTCTTCGAGACCCGCATCACCGCGTGGACCGAGAGCGCGGCGGAGATCGGGTTGCTGGCCAGCCAGTCCGCGCAGCTGAGCTCTCTTATTACATCGGCACGCGCCAGTTATGATGCCGCCCAGGCGGCCAAGCAGGCCTTGAAGGGCCTCATCGAGGTGCAGGACGCCGACCTGGCGGCCATGACGCAGTACGGCTCGCAGCTCGTCCAGACCATCCGCGCGTTTGCCGTGCAGACCGGCGATGCGCAGGTGTACGCGACGGCCGAGATCGAGCCGCGCAAGGACCCGACGCCGATCCCGCCGTTCCCTGCGAGTAATCTCTCGTACGAGCTCACCACCAGCGGTGCGCTGAAGCTGCGCTGGGACGGGCGCTTGTCGACCGGGACCTCGTACATCCTCGAGCGCGCGTTCTTCAACGAGCAGAGCCAGCCGCTGCCCTTCGAGGCCATCGCCTTCGTCGACGGGCTGAGCTATACCGACGCGTCGATCCCGAGTGGCACCGGCAACGTGCTGTACCAGGTCAAGGCCCTGAAGGGCGACACGACCACGCAACCCACCGCGCCGATCTTCGTGCGCTTCGGCACGGGCAACCATGCGCAGGGCCAGCAGCAGGCGGCGTAAGAAGCGCGTCCGCCATTCCAGACCCCCACGAGTCGATGACGCCCGGGCGCCGTATTGGCCCGGGCGTTGTCATTGATGAGAGGACCACGCGACGGCCAAGCCGGCGAGGCGCCAAGACAAATGTCCGGGGCATCGGCCTTGGGAGTCCTACGCCTTGCGCCCCACCATCGCCTCGTACACCAGCTCGCTGCCATCGGGCGCGAGGCGGTGCACGTAGCGCTCGCGGGCGGCCAGCCCGAGGCGGCCCGACGACAGCATCTCGCGCACCAGCCCGGCGAAGCCCCCGCGGGCGTCCTCGTCGAGGAACTCGGCCTTGATGTTGAAGCCCACCCAGCCGCCGGGCGCGACGCGGTCGAACGCGGCCATGAAGACCTCGGGCGGGACGTCGCCGTAGCCCAGCGCGGCGACGCAGACCATGGCGTTGAACGCGTGCGCGTCGAGGACGGCCTTCGCTTCCGTCGCGCTGCCGCCCTCGACCGCCTGGGTGATGTCGCCGACGGCGTAGGCGTCGTACAGGCCCGGGCGGTCGCGCTCGGCGGCGACGGCGGCCTCGGCGCAGATGTCGGCGCCCACGATACGGCGGACGCCGAGCCCGGCGAGCTCCTCGCCCACGCAGCCGTTGCCCGCGCCCAGGTCGAGCACGGTGAGCGCCGCGGGATCGTCGCCGGCCTCGAGCATCGCGCGGCCCAGCAGCCCGACGACGACGCGCGGCGACGTGCACCTCAGGGCGTGGTAGACCCACTTCTCGTAGAGGCCCGGCACGGCGAAGACCTCGTCGTAGTCGTGCAGGCGGATGCGCCGCCAGCGGCCGATGCCGTCGGCGTCGTCGGCATGAACGCGCACCAGCGCCCACTCCTCGTCCTGGTCGACGTCGGCGCCCATCACGGGCAGGGCGAGGTCGAGGGATGCGATGGCCGCGTCGAGATCGGCCGTGTCGATCACGGGGGCGGCGTCGGATGCGGACGGTGATGCGGGCGAAACGGTCATGCGTGCTCCTTGCTGGATTGCGCTCGAGGGCAGCGAACTGCTGCGAGCGAGGATGCCGCCCGGCACGCAGCGCAGGGCAAGCACCCGCCAGGGCGTGCTGGCGGTCGTACACGCGACGCGCTTCGAGCGATCGACGCGCGGGGACGACGAGAGATGTGACAAGGCACGCTACGGGAGCGCGCGCCCTCGATCAACCCGGGCCGCCGGGCCTACTCGAGCAGCTCGAACGGCGGCAGGTCTCCCAGCAGCGGCCGCACGTACTGCAGGAACGACTCGCTCACGTCGTGGTGCCCATCGAGGTACGCCGGCGGCATGTGCCGCGTCTTGGCGGCCACGTCCTCGAGCCGCTGCACGCCGGTACGGCACTGGTAGGTTTCGTTCGGGCCGATCTGGCTGGTTCGCTCCAGGGTGATCGAGATGCCGGCGTGTCCCTGCGCGGCGAGCTCGGCCGCGGCGACGCCGACCATGCGGGCCTCGCGCGCGTCGACGGGGCTGGCGTCGGGATAGCAGCGCTGCAGGTAGCCCAGCGTGTCGGCCCGCACGCGCGGGGGCTTGCCGCCCTCGGGCGTGAGCTTGGCCTTCAAGAGGCCCGAGAGCTGGTCGCCCAGCGCGCCCGAGCCCGAGAGCTGGACGTTGCCGTGCGCATCCTTCTCTTCGCCCATGAGCAGGGCCCCGATCGCCACGCCGTCCTTGTCCTGGATGCCCTCGCTCACGGCGATGTGGCACCGCCCCAGCTCGTCGTAGACCCTCGCGACGTCCTGCACGAAGCGGTCGGTGATGAACGGGACCTCGGGCACGTACACGAGGTGCGGGCCGGCGTGCTCCTCGTGCCGGGCGGCGGCGGCGGCGGCGGTCAGGAAGCCCGCGTGGCGGCCCATGACGACGTTGATCTTGATGCCCGGCAGCGCGGCGTTGTCCATGCCGTCGGCCATGTGCGCCAGCGCGACGAACCGCGCGGCGCTCGCGTAGCCGGGCGTGTGGTCGTTGCCCACGAGGTCGTTGTCCACCGTCTTGGGCACGTGGATGCACCGCAGGTCGTAGTCAGCGGCCTTGGCGGCCTCGCTCACGATGCGGCAGGTGTCGCTGCTGTCGTTGCCGCCGATGTAGAAGAAATACCGGGCGTCGAGCTTCTTGCAGCTCTCGAAGATCCGCTGGCAGTAGTTGGCGTCGGGCTTGTCGCGCGTGCTGCCCAGGGCCGCGCTGGGCGTGTGGGCCACGCGGTCGAGCATGGACTCGTCCAGGCCGGTCATGTCGCTCACGCGGCCCTCGGTCAGCCCGCGGACGCCGTTGCGCATCCCCAGGACCCTCGTGACGTGGCCGCTGGCGTGCAGCCCCCGCCGCAGGCCGAGCGCGACGCCCACCAGCGATTGGTTGATCACGGCCGTCGGCCCGCCCGATTGGCCGATGACCGCCGTGCCCGTTGGAAGATCGCTGGATCGTTCTGCCACTGCTCGCCTCCCGCCAAACGGACCAAGAGAACCCCGAAGAGGCGGATTGTTGGCCCTCAATCGCGGGGCGGCCTCTTCTACAATCGCCCGTGCCGACCGAGATCCCACAGCACGTGCTCGAGTCCATCCCCCCCGCCGACGGCCGCAAGGCCCTCGTGGCGATGTCGGGCGGGGTCGACTCGGCCGTGGCGGCGGCGGCGATGGTGCGGGCCGGGTGGGACGTCGTCGGATGCTTCATGCGGCTGGGCTCGCCCGACGAGGACCTCGACGCCGACACCAAGATCGGCCACCGCGGCTGCTGCTCCATCGGCGACGCCCAGGACGCTCGATTGGTCGCCGCCGACCTGGGCGTCCCCTTGTACGTCTGCAACTTCAAGGACGACTTCGGCCGCATCATCGACTACTTCGTCGACGCCTACGCCCAGGGCCGCACGCCCAACCCGTGCGTGCGATGCAACGACTGGCTGAAGTTCGGCAAGCTCCACGCCTACGCGAGGTCCGTCGGCGCGTCGGTCGTCGTCAGCGGCCACTACGCCCGCGTCGATCGCACGGGCCCGCAGCCCAGATTCAGGCGCGGGCGAGACCACGCCAAGGACCAGAGCTACGTGCTGTTCGGCGCGCCGCGCGAGCGGCTGGCCGAGATGGTCCTGCCCATCGGCGAGTTCGAGGACAAGCAAGAGGTCCGCGACGCCGCCGAGGCGCTGGGCTTCAACGTCGCCGGCAAGCCCGACAGCCAGGAGATCTGCTTCGTGCCCGACGACGACTACGCCGGGCTCGTCGAGCGCCGCCGCCCCGAGCTCGTCGGCGCGGGCTCGGTGCTGACCATCGACGGCGTGCCCCTGGGCGAGCACGCCGGCCAGCACCGCTACACCGTCGGCCAGCGCCGCGGCCTGGGCATCGCCGCCGCCGAGCCGCTCTACGTCGTCTCGAAGGACCCCGCCGCCAACACCGTGACCGTCGGCGGGGCCGAGTCCCTCCTGTGCCGGGCCGTCGACGTCGGCGAAGCAAATTGGCTGGCGCCGCAGCCCGATGACGGCGACCGCGTGCTCGTCCGCTACCGCGCCCACGGCAGCGAGTGCGCGGCGACGATGACCCACCTGCCCGATGGCGACCGACCGACGCCCTCGGGCCGGCATGGCCGCTTCGCGCTTACCTTTGCCGAGCCGCAGCGTGCCATCGCCGCCGGCCAGGCCGCCGTGTTGTACGACCCGGCCGACCCCGATCTGGTGCTGGGCGGCGGCTGGATCGAGTCGACGGCGTAAAACCCACACTGGCAGCATGAGTCTGCCGCTCTGGGTCCGGTTTCCCAAACTCGAGCCCGGATCGGTCCGAAAATACGGGTGTGCATCGGGCCTCCGACGCACGCGGTGAACCTGGGGCGGCATGAGCAGAGGGCAGACCATCCTCGACGCGATCGACGGCGCGTTCGCCGCGCACGGCGATCGCGTGGCCATCGAATCGTGGCCCGATGGCGAGTGCCTGACCTACCGGCAGCTCCAGGCGCGGAGCGCCTCGCTCGCGGCCGCACTCGCTCGTTCGGGCGTCGCCCCGGGGTCGATGGTGCCGATCGTCTTGCCGCGATGCGCCGATTACCTCGTCGCCGTCGTCGCCATCCTTCGCTGCGGGGCCGCCTACGCACCGATCGATCCCGCGGCCCCGCGACGCGAGGCGATGCTCAGCCCGCTGCGTTCGCCCGTCGTCGTCGGCCGCGAGACCGGCATGCTCGACCCGGCAAGCATCACCGAGCCTGGCGAAGCGCCGGTGGTCGAGTGCTCGCCCGAACACCCCGCGTACGTCATGTATACCAGCGGCACCACGGGCCGGCCCAAGGGCGTCCTCGTGCCGCACCGCGCCGTGACCAGGCTCGTCATCGACGCCGACTACGCCGAATTCGGCCCGGACAAACGCTGGGGCGTGATGAGCGCCGTCGCGTTCGACGCATCGACGCTCGAGATCTGGGGCGCCCTGCTGCACGGCGGATGCTGCATCGTGCAGACGATGGCGGTGCCGGGCCTGGACGACCTGGCCGACTACCTGACCAAGGGACGCGTCACCGACACGTGGCTGACCGCATCGCTCTTCAACGCCATGGTCGACGAGCACCCGCGGGCCATGTCCCACATGCACCAGCTGCTGACCGGCGGCGAGCGTGAGAGCATGCCGCACGTCCGGCGGTTCAAGCAGCAGAACCCCGGCGTGCGTCTCATCCACGGCTACGGCCCAACCGAGAACACGACGTTCAGCCTCTGTCACACCATCACCGACGAGGACGCGCGTGGCGGCCGCATCCCCATCGGTACGCCCATCAACGGCAGCACCGTGCGCATCGTGCGGCCGGGCGGCACGCCCGACGAGCAAGCCCACGAGGGCGAGCTGCTCGTCGGCGGCGCGGGCCTCGCGCTGGGCTACCTGAACGACGAGGCCAGGACCGCCGAGAAGTTCGTGGAAGACCGCGACGGCACGCGCTGGTATCGCACGGGCGACCTCGTGCAGTTTCGAGAAGACGGCGCCGCGGTATTCGTGGGGCGCGTCGACCGCCAGGTCAAGATCCGCGGCCACCGAGTCGAGCCGGACGGCATCGAGCACGAACTCGCCGCATGCCCGGGCGTCGAGCAGGCCGCCGTCGCCGTCACGGGAGAGACGGCCGAAACGCGACGCATGACGGCGTTCTTCGTGCCCGCCGGCGATACCACCGCCGCCTCCGTGCGCGCCGAGCTGGCCGAACGCCTGCCGCCGACCCAGATGCCCGAGCGCTTCGTGGCGGTGGAGTCCATGCCGATCGGCCCGACGGGCAAGGCCGACCGCGGCGCGCTCGTCGCGAGCCTCGAGACCGACGAACGACGCGCTTCAGTCGAGGCCAACGATCTCGAGTCGGCCCTCATCCGGCTGTTCTCGAATCACCTGGGCGCCGACATCCGACCCGATCAGCCGTTCCGCGAGGCCGGCGGCCACTCGCTGCTGGCCATGCGGCTCAGCGCCGATGTCCGCCGCGAGCTGGGCGTTGCGTTGCCGGCGGCGCAGATCCTCCGCCTGCAGACGATCGGCAGCATCGCCCGGCTCGTCCCCTCGCTGCCGGCGGCCGAGGCAGTTGGTCCGACGCAGCATGCCGACCCAATCGGCGACATCCGCCGGCGCGCAAGCCTCGAGCATGCGCGCGACGGAACCGCCCTGGCGATGCTCGTCCACCACGCCTGGCACGTCTCCGCGGGCTTCGAGCTCGAGGACCTGCGCCGTGCCTGGCTCGCGCTGCTCGAACGCCACGACGCGCTGCGCACCAGCGTCGCGTTCACCGATGCCGGCCCCACACTCGTCGAGCACGACCCACGAACGGCGGACGTGTTCCACGCCGAACACGACCGCCTCGCCGCGCCAGATCCCGGCGATCCACGCGTCCGCCGAGCAATCGAACGGACCATCGGCCCGGGCGATCCGCCCGCCCGGTTGCACGCCTGGCCCCTCGCCGATGGATCCCACTTCGTGCTCCTCGTGTTCCACCACGCCGCGATCGACGAGTGGTCGCTCCAGGTCCTCTCGGACGAGCTCGATGCGCTGCTGAAGGGCGAGTCGCTCGAGCCGGCGACGCCCTACCAGGCCTTCGTCGATGCCGAGTACGCGATGATGGACGTTGCCTCGGCAGAGCGGCTGGCCGACCGCATCGCCGGCGGCGAAGCCCCGACCGCCGAGCCACCGCCGCCGGGGCCGCAGGCGGGCCGCAACTACGAGATCGAGCTTGAGTTGCTGACCGAGTCGACGCTCGACGCGCGTGCTGCGTCGCTGGGCGTGTCGCCGCCGGCGCTCGTCGCCGCCGCGCTGGGCACGACGCTTCGGTCACGATACGG
Organism: Phycisphaerales bacterium; assembly: GCA_040217175.1. NCBI lineage: Bacteria > Pseudomonadati > Planctomycetota > Phycisphaerae > Phycisphaerales > Phycisphaerales bacterium. The sequence goes on from JAVJNT010000001.1 coordinate 1,333,630, forward strand.
TCCCCCGGGCCGATGGTTGATGACGCCGTTTGCGCGCCGGCCCGGCGATGCACTGCAGCGCGTCGTCGGCTGCTGCCTCGACATGCGTCCACTCGAGGCCTCCGGCGCTTCCTTCGAAGAAACGGCCCGGGCGCTGCACCAGCAGATGCTCGACGCCCAGGACGACCGCACGCTCCCGCTCGAGACGCTCGTCGAGCGGATCCGCGGCACGACGCCAGAGCGTGCGGGCGATGCGACGCGCTTCGGCCTGACGTACCGGTACATCGACGATCGGCCTACGCCGCTCGGGAACGCGACGGCGACCCCGATCGACGTCCCGCAGCCCGCGGCACGCTTCGGCCTGTGCCTGCACGTCGAACGGCGGCCGAGCGGGCTGCGCCTGTGGCTCGAAGCATCTCGCGCCCAGTACACCGATGATCAGCTCGGAGCGATCGGAAGGCAGATCGTCGATCTCGTACTGGCCGGCACCGCGTCCAGGCCCGATGCACCCGGAGCGGTTGCGACCGAACTCGAGGCCGACGACGGCGTGTCGGCCCACGCCCTGCACGTCTTGAGCGAGCTCTGGGCAGAATTGCTCGGAACCAGACCGCGGCCCGACGGCGACTTCTTCCAGGACGGCGGCACCAGCCTGCTGGCGATGCGGCTTGCCGCGGCCATCCACAAGCGCCTCGGCCGCCGGCTGATGCTCAACCAGTTCCTCCGCCGGCCAACGCTCGAAGGGCTCGCGCGGAGCATCCGCGACGACGCCGAGCATCCGTACGCGGAGTTCTCCATCGCCTCGCACGACGAAGATCGCACCGATTCGCCCTGGTGCGTTGCCGTTCCCGGTTCGGCGGGCCGCGCCATCGATCTCTACCGCCTCTGGCACGAGCTCGGCCGCGATGACGCTGCGCCGATGGACATGCTCGCGTACGATCTGGCCACGATCGCAACGGGCGAGTCCAATGCGTTCGAACCAGACCGCTTCTTTGCAAGATTTACGGCGCTCACCCACGCGTACGCGATGTCGCGCAACCGCCGGGGACCGCTCACGCTCATGGGCTATTCGCTCGGCGGCCTGGTAGCGCTCGACATGGCCGCCAGGCTCCAGGAACTCGGTCACGACGTACAACGCGTCGTCCTGCTCGACGCCTACGCCCCGCCGTACCTCAGCCGGACGCTGCCGTGGTATCTGGCCAAGATCAACGCAAAGCTGCGCACGGCTGGTCGGAAGGCCGACGTGCGTCAGCCGGCGCCGCCCGATCACGAGAGCGGCGATGCGCACGCCGCCGAGGTCAGCCGCGCGACGTGGCGCGGCATCCACCAGACGCTCGCGAGGTGGCAGCCACCCACGGTCACGACGCCCACGGTGCTGCTGCGCTCTCGGCCGGCGTGGAAGCACGTCCGTCCGGTCTGGCACGCCAGGACCAACGGCTTGGGCTCGCTGCTGGCCGGACCCGTCGACGTGCGCGTGCTCGGCGTTGCGCACCTTGCCATGCTCACCACGGGCTCCGATGCCGTCGCCGACAGCCTGCGAGATCTGCTCTGCGTGCCGACGCCCGCTACACCGCCCAAACGCGAGAGCCGGCCGTCGCCCAGCGAGCATCATCCTGCCCGGCCCTGACCGGCGCACCGTCGACGAAGCTCGAGAACGCCGGAAGCACGAGCGCGTGGTACTCGACATCGAGCCAGAAGCACGGCAGCTTCACACGCTCGCCCCGGCCGCGCAGCCGCACGGTGGGGTGTACGTGGCCGCACAGCGTGTATTCTCGGGCGACGATCGGCGGCTCGTGCGTGAGCGCGAGCCCGTCGAGCTCGACGCGCGGCGGCAGGACGTTCACGCCCCAGCCCTCGAGCATCGCCCGGCCGCGCGGCCTGGTGATGCTCCGGTCGTGGTTGCCCGGCACGAGCGCGAGTTCGCAGCCAAGCGTCGGCCGCCACTGCCGGATGAGCTCGTCCATGCCCGGCGCGTACGAGGCGGGCCCGTGCACGAGGTCGCCGAGCACGACGACGCGATCAGCGTTGACGCGATCGGCCGCATCGCGCAGCCTCTCGAGGTCTGCCTGCAGCGGCCCGACCGGCAGGGCGCTGCCCGCATCGCGAAAGGCCTGGCACTTGCCCCAGTGCGTGTCGGCGACCAGCAACAAACCCCTGGCTGCCCAATACAACGCACGCTCGGGCATGAGCTGCAGCTCGTGCCCGGCCAGCGTGATCGAGATATCGCCGGTGGAAACGGTCATAGCTCGGCCTGCATCTCCGCCTGCATGCGCGCCAGGCGAGACTCGAGGTCTTCGCTCGACATCGTCTGCGAGCCGATGCGCTCGATGATCAGCGGCAGGGCCAGCGGGCTGGGCTTCTCGGCCTGGACGATGTTGAACCGGCTCGTCGCGATGCGGTCGAGCGCCGCGGCCAGGCGACCCTGCTCGAACTGGTTGTCCAACACTTCTCGCCGCGCCTGCGCCAGCAGCAGGTGGTCGGGGTCGAATTCGCGCAGCACGTCGAAGATGAGCCCGCTGGACGCCTGCAGGTGCTTGCCCGCGGCGCGCGTGCGGGCGCCGGGATAGCCCTGGAAGACCAGTCCGGCAACGCGGGCGATCTCGCGGAACTGCAGCCGCGCGAGCTCGGCGGTGTTCACGCTCTCGAGCGCGTCCTCGACCAAGTTCTCGCGAGAGAAGAGCGCAGGCGTCAGGTGCTCCCGGTACGGGAAGGGCTCGGGGCAGAGCAGTTCGAAGCCGTAGTCGTTGAACGTCGTCGTGAACGTTGCCGGCGTAATCCGACCGAGCCGAAGCGACAAGAGCGCACTCAGGCCGCTATGCACGAGCCGGCCCTCGAACGGATACGCGAGCAGCCGGAACCCGTCGCGGCTCTCGAGCAGCTCGAACAGCACCTCGTCGGCGTCGGGCACCTCCGACCGATGCGACTGGACGGCGACCACGGGCAGGAACGTCTCGAGCTCGACCGGCAGGCCGTCGGCGTCGCCCGTCTCGACGGCCCGCGCGGCGCGCTCGAGCGACTCGCGTACGGCCCTGGACAGGCTCTCGCTGATCGGCAGCCGCGTGCCGCCCCAGATCGGGGTCAGGTTCGTCTGCCGCGTGCCCTTGCGCACGAGCGCCACCTCGTTGCGCACGCCGACGAACCGCAGCGTCTGGCCGGCAAAGTTGAAGTGCTGGCCCTCGCGGAGGCGGCCGACGAAGCTGTCCTCGATGTGGCCCAGGCTCCGTCCGCCGGCAAAGCGCATCTCGATGGTGCTCGGACCGGTGATGGTGCCGACGTTGAGCCGATGCATCTGGGCGACGCGCTTATTGGGCACGCGGTAGACGCCGTCGACGAGCTCGACCTTGTGGAAGCGCTCGTAGGCGCTCAGCGTCGCCCCGCCTTGGGTCACCAGCAGCAGCGTCCAGTCGAACGACTCGCGCGAGAGATCGCGGAACGACCACGCCGAGCGGACCTCGTCGAAGAGATCGTCGGCATCGAACCCGCCGCCGAGCGCGACGGTCACCATGTGCTGGGCCAGGACGTCGAGCGGCTGGTTCACCGGATCGCGCGGCTCGACCGCACCCGCGTCGATCGCGTCGCGGACGGCGGCGATCTCCAGCAGCTCCAGCGCATTCGTGGGTACGCACACGATCTCGCATGGCTCGCCGGGCCGGTGCCGCGCGCGGCCGGCGCGTTGCATGAGCCGCGCGACGCCCTTGGGCGAGCCGATCTGTACGACCCGCTCGACGGGTGCGAAGTCGACGCCCAGGTCGAGCGAGCTCGTGCACACCACGATGCCGACGTCGCCGCTCTTGACGCCCAGCTCGACGCGCTCGCGCTCCTCGCGGTCGATCGAGCCATGGTGCAGCGCCAGGCGGCCCTCCCACTGCGGCCGCTTGATCGAGATGGCGTGGAACCACTTCTCCGCCTGCGATCGCGTGTTGGTGAAGAGCAGCGTCGGCTGATCGGGGTCGAGGTACGCCAGCACCTCGTCGAGCATGGCCAGGCCCATGTGCCCGGCCCACGGGAAGCGGCGGATGTTCTGGGGCCGCAAGGACTCGACGATGACCGGCCGGTCGATGGGCGCCCGCACCACCGCGGGCTCGATGTCCGAGCCAACGAGTGCCGCAGCGGCTTCGGGCGCGTTGGCGATGGTCGCGCTCAGGCCCCAGGTCTGCAGCCCGGGCGCGAAGCGGCGGAGCCGGGCGAGGCCGAGCTCGACCTGGCTGCCGCGCTTGCTGCTCAGCAGCTCGTGCCACTCGTCGACGATCACGGCCCGCAGGCCCTCGAACCGCTGCTCGGCATCGGCCTGGGTGAGCAGCAGGCAGAGCGACTCGGGCGTCGTCACCAGCACGTTGGGCAGGGCCCGTCGCTGGCGGCTGCGGACCGTGCTCGAGGTATCGCCCGTGCGGCTCTCGACCGAGATCGCTAAGTCGAGATCGTCGACCGGGGCCCGCAACGCCTGCTCGATGTCGCGGGAGAGGGCGCGGAGCGGGCTGATATAGAGGATGGAGAGCTTCCGGGCATCGACGTCGGCATCGGCGAGGGCCGCCAGCGGGCCGAGGTAGGCGGCGTAGGTCTTGCCCGAGCCGGTCGGCACCAGGATGAGGCCGCTGCGGCCCCGGGCTTGGAGCGCCCAGGCCTCTTCTTGGAAGCCGTGCGGCTGCCACCCTCGATCGGCGAACCAGCCGCGGAGGCGGTCGAGGGTGCCCCCTGATTTTGTTTGGGTTTTGGACATTCCTTTGACTACACTATGCCCGCTGGTCGGCTCGGTCGGCGGGCGATGTCCCACGGAGGGGGTGTTCATGCAGGCCCACCGGCTCGACGCCACGAAGACCCCGATGGCCGCCGCCGTCGAGTGGTTTGTGGCGAAGGCCGGCGACGGCGAGCTCGATCTCTCGAACGTGCTCGTCGCCACGCCCGGCGCCCGGGCGGGTCGGGTGTTGTCGACGCTGCTCGCTCGGGCGTGCCAGGATCGCGGGTTGGTCCTGACGCCGCCGGACCTCACCACCGCCGGCAAGCTCGCCGAGGCAATGGCCCCGGCCGCGCGTCCCGCGGGCGACCTGCAACGCCGGCTGGCGTGGGCACGCGTGCTCCGCGACGCGCCCGAGGATCTCATCGCACCCGTCTTGCCCGAGTCGGCCGAGCCCGAGGCGTGGGCGCTCGAGATCTCGCGATCGCTGGACGAGCTCGCCCGCGGCGGGCTGCGGTGCCGCGACGTGGCCCGGTCGGAACTTCCGCCCCTCGAGGATCCGCAGCGCTGGCACGCGCTCGCGTCGATGCAGGGCGAGTACGAGGCACTTCTCGGTCGGGCCGGCCTGGTCGATCCGACGCTGCACGCGATCGATGCGGGCTCCGACGTCGCCGCGGGCCTGCGGGAGATCGTGCTGCTGGCGTGCATGGACCTCACGCCCCTCGCGCGACGGATGCTGCGCGAGGCGCCGTGCCCGGTGCATGCCTTGGTCATGCTGGATGAGGGCCTGGACGACGACGGCGTCGTCCTCGAGGACTTCTGGCGTGACGCCGACATCGACGTGGAGCCCGAGGACGTGTTCGTGACCGAGGGGGCCGAGGCCCAGGGAAGCCTGGCGGTCCGCGCGGCGGTGGACCTGGAGACCAGCGCCATCGGCACTGCGGACGAATCGCTCGCGGGAGCCGTGCGCCGGGCGGCCGACGGCCACGGCTTGAGCGTGCACGTCGCGTGGGGACCATCGGCGTCGGCGAGCGGGCCGGCCCGTCTGCTGGCCGACCTCGCACTGTTGCTCCGCGAGCGAAGCTTCATCGCACTCGCGCGGGTGCTGACGAACCCGATCGTGGTGTCGACGCTCGCGCGGGAAGAGCATCGTTTCGACCAGTTGCCCCGCGCCGTTGACGACTACGCCGGCGCCGCGTTGCCGACCAAGGCATTTGCCAAGCTCCCCGAAGGCACGCCGCGCGTCGCGAGGCCGCGGCGCATCGTCATGCACGCCCAGGCCCGCCTCAAGAGCATGCTCGGCCCGCTCCGTGGCAAGCCCCGGCCGCTCCGCGAGTGGGCCCACGAACTCGGGCAGGTGCTCACGAAGTTGCTCGCGCCATCGCAGGACCTGCTCGGCCCGGCATCGCTCGACGCGATCGCGGCGATCGGCGAGCAGGTGCGCGGGCTGGCGGCGCTGCCCGAGGCGCTCGACGCGGAGGCGGTCTCGGCGCACCAGGCGATCTCGCTGGTGCTCGGCCAGCTCGACCAGCGCGGTGCACCCGCCGAGCCCGGTGGCGAAGACGTGGACTTGCTGGGCTGGCTCGAGCTGCCGCTGGACCCGTCGCCGGCGATGGTCGTAATGGGCGTGCACCACTCGACGCTGCCCGCCGCGGCGATGCCCGGGCCGCTGGTGACCGAGGGGCTGCGCCGCGCACTTGGCCTGCCCGGCGAAGACCGCACCCTGGCGCGCGACGCGGCGAACATGGCCGCGCTGGTGGGCGGCGGCCGGCGCGTGCGGTTCGTGCTGGGCTCGGCCGATGCGAAGGGCGAGCCGCTGCTGCCCAGCACGCTGCTCTTGCGCGGCTCGGGCGATGGGCCGGCCCGCGTGCTCGGGCGGGTGCGCGCCCGCTTCGAGACGCATCCCGCCCGCGAGGCGCCGCCCGCCTGCGGATACCGCGTGGGCGTGATGCGGGACGCGTCACCGATCACCAGCATGGCGGTCACGAGCTTCCGGACGTTTCTTGAAAGCCCCTACCAGTTCTACCTGCGCTACGCGCTCGGGCTCCGAGACGTCGAGCCGATGCCCGGCGTCCCACGCCTGGAGGCCAATGCGTTCGGCACGCTGCTGCACGAGGCGCTGGCGCGATTCGGCGGTGATGTCGCGTCTCGCGAGATCGAGGACGAGGGCGAGATCCGGCGACTCATGCACGCGGCGCTCTGGGAGTCGACCGAGCGGCTGGCCGGACGCCGGCCCTCGGCCATCACGCTTGCGCAGATCGATGCGGCCGAGCACCGACTCGCAGCGTTCGCACGGGTGGAAGCCGCGTGGCGACGCGAGGGATGGCGGACCGTCGAGGTCGAATGGACTCCCGAGATGCGGCCGCCGCTGGGCAAGACGGGCATCGGCCTGAGCGGCGCCATCGATCGCATCGACTTCGACGCCAACACCGGGAGGCTCGCGCTCTTCGACTACAAGACCTCGAACGAGGCCCGCCAGCCGGCTGCGGCCCACCGCGGTCGTGACGGCGCATGGCGCGACTTGCAGCTACCGCTGTACGAGATCCTCGCGCGACCGCTCGCGCTCGAGCACGGCGTCGAACAGATTCCGGCACTGGGGTACGTCTCGCTGAGTGCTCGCGACGCACGGGTCCTGGAAGCGGGTTGGGACGAGGCGGACCTTGCCGACGCGCACGCGTGCGCCATCGACGTTGCGACGCGAATCCGATCGGGCATCGAGGCGATGGCCGACCTGGGCTCGCCGCGATTCGATGGCCCGCACGCGCGGCTTGCAGGACTGGGTATGCTGCTGGACCCCGAGCACCTCGCGGACCGCGCGGGGGTTGCGCCATGACGCCCCCCCACGCCCAAAAGTCGCCCGCGTTCGAGGTCGTCATGGCCTCGGCTGGGACGGGCAAGACCTTCGCGCTTACGAACCGGCTGGCGGGCCTGCTGGCGGGCGGCGTTGCTCCCGAGCGCATCCTGGCCGCGACGTTTACGCGTCAGGCCGCCGGCGAGATCCGTGAGCGGCTTCTTTCGCGCATCGCCGAAGCCGCCGCGGACGACGCCGAGGCAGCGGCGCTTTCCGAGCACACGGGCGCCTCGCTCGACGCGGCGGGCTGGCTGGGCGTGCTCAAGCGGCTGTGTCGCAGCATCCACCGCGTGCGCATGGGCACGCTCGATAGCACGGCACAGGGACTCGCGAAGTCGCTCGCACCCCAGCTCGGGCTGGTCTCGCCGTGGAGGCAAGCGTTCGAGCACGTCGAAGAGCAGCTCCGCGCGGAAGTCGTCGAACGGCTCTTGGAAGAACTCGCAACGCCCGAGGAGCGCGCACCGATTCGCATGCTCACGGGCCGCGAGGGCAGCACGACGGGCGACCAGCGGCTGGCAAAGCTCCTCGCAGATTCGGGCGCCGAACTGCGGCGAGCCCACCCCGACGCATGGGCGTGCCTCGCCGCGCCAGCGTCGTCTGGCCCGACGCTCGATGAGGTACGCCAGGCGGCGGAACGGGTGCGCAACCTGCCGCTGCCCAATAACAAGGGCGGAACGCCCAACAAGAAGTGGACGAAGGCGCGAGACAAGCTCGTCCTGGCCATCGAACGGGGCGAATTCGCTGCAGCGATCGACACCAAGCTCGTGACGTGCTGCAATGACCAGTCGCCGGCCTATTCCGGTGTCGATGCTCCGGCAGAATGGCTGCCCGAGCTGCGGACCATTCTGGAGGGCGTGGTTCGCCACGAGGTCTCGTCGCTGCACCAACGGAACCTCGTGGCGGGGACGTTGCTCTCGCGCGCCGTTGAGATCGAGGACGACGTCCGCCGCGAGCACCGTGCCTACTCGCTGGGCGACCTGTGGCGTGCGTTGGCCGAGAGCGACCTGGAGACCCAGCAGGTTGCCTACCGCATGGACGCCCGATTCGACCACGTGCTGCTCGACGAGTTCCAGGACACCTCGATCGACCAGTGGCGCGTGCTCGAGCCGCTCATCGACGAAGCGGTCGCCGGCGGCGAGCGTGAACGCTCGGTGTTCGTCGTGGGCGACGTAAAGCAGTCCCTCTACGGCTGGCGCAACGCCCAGGCCGGGCTGCTGCCGTACGTCGCGCAGCGCTGGCCGCAGATGCACACGCGTCCGCTCAACAAGACCTGGCGCTGCCGCGGGACGATCGTGGAAGCGGTCAACCGGATCTTCGGCGGGCTCTGCGAGAACCCGAGCATGGAGGCCCATGCGGCGGCCGCCGAGCGATTCGCCGACCAATTCGAGGCACACGAGTCGGCGGTGCAAGGCGAGGGATTCGTGCGAGTGGTCGACCTTTCGGCGGTGCTCGACGAGCCCGACGACGAGGACGGGGCCATCGAAGCGATCGCCGACGCCGTCGCTCGGACGCACGACGCCTGCCCCGACGCGCAGGTCGCCGTGCTCGTGCGCCGCCGGCGTGCGATCGGTCGGCTCGTGGCGGCGCTGGCCGATCGGGGCGTGCCGGCCGTCTCGAACACCTCGGCCAGCCCGTGCGACCATCCGGTCGTCGAGGCCGTGCTGTCGGCCCTGCACCTGGCGGCCCACCCGGGGGATGGGCCGAGCCGGTTCTCGATCGCGACGAGCCCGCTCGGGGTGTCGGTCGGACTCACGGCGTGGAACGACGCGGGGCAGGCCCGGCGGCTCTCGGGCGAGCTCGCGCGACGCATCTTCGAGGACGGGCTTTCGCGCACCGTGGAGTGGCTGGCGCGTGCGGCCGGTGAGGCGACGAACGCCCGCGGACGAGCGCGGCTGGCCGACCTGGTGCACCTCGCCGAGCAATACGAGGCCGAGGCGCCGGAGGCCGGCGGCATCGACGACTTCATCGCGTCCGTACGTGCCAGCCGGGTTCAGCCCCGCGGAGGCGGGCTCGTGCGCGTGCTCACGCTCCACGCGGCCAAGGGCCTGCAATTCGACGCGGTCTACTTGATGGACATCGACGGCCCGCTTGCCTCACACCCGCCCAGCTTCCTTTCCGACGCCGGGGGCGCGGAAGCGATCGATCCGACGGCTGCGCCGACCCGCCTGAGCCTGCCCGGAGGAAAGGAGCTGCGAACGCACTGCCCCGAGCTCGCCAGCATGTACGAGCAGTGGCGGGTGCGTGCGGTGTACGACGAGCTATGCCTCTTGTATGTCGGGATGACGCGAGCCAAGGCCCACCTCGAGGTGTTCGTGCGATCGGACGCCAAGGGGCTTGGGAGCGTTGCCTGGCGGGGGATTGGCGGGCAAGGCCAGGAGATCCACAACGGCGGCCTCGAGTGGATGGACGGCTTCGGAGCAACGCACGTCGCGGCCGCGCCGACCTCGCCGGCGTGGTCGCGGCCCGAGACCGTGCCCGAGCGCTGGAGCGGCCCAAGGCAACCCTGGCGGATCGCCACGGTCAGGCCATCTGACGTGGGCGAAGCGCCCGAAGTAGCCAGCCTCTTGGCGACCGACGCGGCAGCGGCGGACCTCGGCGCCGAGATCCACCGCCTTCTGGAAGGGGTCGAGTGGCTCGAGGACGCACCGGCGGACCCACTCGGGTGGGTCGATCATGCAGGGCCGCTGACGACGGAGGCGGCGCGGCGGATCGAGGCCGCCCTCCGCGAGGGAACGCTTGCCGAAGTGCTGTCCCGTTCGACCATGGCCCAGGCGTGGCCCGGGCTGGAGCTGTCCGTCGAGCGGGAGCGGCCCATTTCGGTGGTCGTCGAGGTGGAGGGTCGGCCGACACTCGTCCGCGGCCGCGTCGATCGGCTGGTCATCGGCCGCCAGCGTGGACGGATCGCCCGATGCTCGGTCATCGACTTCAAGACCGGCCAGGCCGGCGAACGAGGCCCTGCCCAGTTGGACCTGTATTGCCGGGCCATCGCGCAGCTGTACGGGCTTCCGTTGGATGACGTGTGGGGCACGCTCGTGTTCGTCGGCGACCGGCCCTAACGGGCCGTGGCAGGGGTTTCACTTAGATTATCGGGCGAAGGAACGGGCCCTGGAGGCGCGTACGCCCCGTTGTGGGCCTGGGTTCGAGAAAAAAAGCGTCCTGATTTCTGGCGGGGTTTGGGATCGGTGGTAGGTTGTGGGTGATAGGTCGCAAGCAGACGACTGTTGAACCAAGGCTTTCGGGGCATACGGCCCCGGTCGCGTGAGGAGATGTAGATATGAAGAAGGCTTTCGCCCTCGTCGCCGTTGCCGGTGTTGCCGCTGCCGCCACCGCCCAGTCCATCGAGATCGATGTCGCCAACCCGACCCTGGCTCCCGGTGAGAGCACCACGGTCACGCTGAGCGCTGGCTACGGCTCTGGCGACTACGCGGTTGCCGGTGTTGCCACCGACTTCCTCAGCTCGGTCGGCTCGACCGGCTGGAGCGACGTCGCCCTGATCGCCCCGATGGACGGCCCCGGCACCAGCGCTGGCGCCCCCTCGGGCACCGGCGTGGACGGCATCATCGCCGGCCAGCTGAACTTCCCGATCGCCGGCATCTACGCCGACGACTCGAACCCCATCGCTTTCTGGAGCGCCACCTACACCGCCCCGGCCGTCGTTACCGACGCCTTCACCGTCGACCTGAGCACCGACACCAGCAAGTTCGACGTCTACATCGCTCGTGACTCGGCCACCAGCGAGAGCCGCCTCGGCGATCTCACCGAGGGTTCGGGCGCCATCAACGTGGTCCCGGCTCCCGCCAGCCTCGCGCTGCTCGGCCTCGGTGGCCTGGCCGCCGCTCGCCGCCGCCGCTAATCCGGCTCCTGCGACAGGCTCGAATCTGAATTCACGCGGTCTCGATGAGAATCGAGACCGCGTTTTCGTGTCGTTTGCGGCAAAACCCCTTCCGATCGACGTAAGTCGCTGGAAAATCAGGGTTTGCCTCGATCTCTCTTCGGAGAAAACCGATCATTATCCTATCAGAAGAAGCCGGCGTTGAGTCTTATAGGACCTTTCGATTGCGAAATCCGCGCAAAAGCGTGGTTCCAACGTGCAAAAGGTCTTGTCGGCCCCTTTTGGTTCGGTTACACTCGACGCGTCGATCCACGGGTCAGCAAGTTCGGGATCGATGAAAAGTTGTTGTGTGAATTCCTGAAACAAGGTTTCTTGAGCTCAAGAGGAGAGACCAAGATGAAGACTGCTGCGATTCTTGCTGTTGCTGGTGTGGCCGCTGCTGCCACCGCCCAGAGCATTTCCATCGATGTTGCCAACCCCACCCTGAACCCGGGTGAGAGCACCACCGTCACCCTGAGCGCCGGCTACGGCGGCGGCGACTACGCCATCGCTGGCGTGGGCACCGACTTCATCAGCTCGGTCGGCTCGACCGGCTGGAGCGATGTCCAGCTCATCGCCCCCATGGACGGCCCCGGCACCAGCGCTGGCGCCCCCTCGGGCACCGGCGTGGACGGCATCATCGCCGGCCAGCTGAACTTCCCGATCGCCGGCATCTACGCCGATCCGACCAACCCGATCGCCTTCTGGAGCGCCACCTACACCGCTCCGGCCGTCGTTGCCGACGCCTTCACCGTCGACCTGAGCACCGACACCAGCCGCTTCGACGTCTACGTCAGCCGTGACGCCGCTCTCAGCGAGAGCCGCCTCGGCGACCTCCGCGAGGGTCAGGGCGCCATCAACGTGGTTCCCGCTCCCGCCAGCCTCGCGCTGCTCGGCCTCGGTGGCCTGGCCGCCGCCCGTCGTCGCCGCTAATCCGGCTTCAGCGACAGGCTGAATTCTGAATCTGCACGGGCCCGACGAGAGTCGGGCCCGTGTTCTTTTGGGGCGCGAACAAGGCCGGACGAGCGACCGACGCGGAACTTGCTCGGCTCGCGTGCGGACCGGATCGAGCAATTCACGCACGATGCCGACGAGTCTCGGTACGTTGCAAGCGAGAGGAGCAGAGAAATGCGTGGGATGGTGCTCATCGTCGTCGCCGGAACCTGTGGGGCCGCGCTCGGCCAATCGCTCCAGATCCAGTTTGCCAACCCGACGCTGAATCCTGGGGAAACGACCGTGGTGACCTTGTCGGCCAGCTATGGCTCGGGTGACTACGCGATCGCCGGCATCGCCACCGACTTGATTGCATCGAGCGGCTCCGATGGATGGAGCGATCTTGAGCTCGTTGCATCCATGGACGGGCCTGGCACGACCGCCGGGGCGCCCTCAGCGACCGGCATCGACGGAATCATCGCTGGTCAGCTGAACATCCCGATCGCCGGCATCTACGCCGACGGCTCGAATCCGATCGCGTTCTGGCGGGCGACGTACACATCGCCGGCCATCGTCGGCAGCGCGTTCGACCTGGAAGTGTCGACGGTCACCAGCCGCTTCGACGTGTACGTCTCGCGTGGCTCGGCGACCAGCGAGAGCCGGCTGGCCGACCTGACCGAAGCTCGAGGCGGCATCTTCGTGGTGCCCGCTCCATCGGGGGCGGCGGTGCTTGGCGCGGGGCTCATCGCTGGCTTTCGACGGCGGCGAAGGTCCGCGTAATCTCGGTTCACCGGTCGATGGCAACGTCGACTGGCTCAGAACCGCAGAACGTGGTGCAGCGGATCGATGGCGCCGAGCTTCGAACGTCCCCCGAGTGCCTCGAGTTCGATGAGCACGGTGGCGCCGATGATGGTCGCACCGGCCATGGTGGCCAGCTTGGCCGAGGCGTCGAGCGTGCCGCCCGTGGCGAGCAGGTCGTCGACGATGAGGACGCTGCTGCCCGCGGGGATGTCGCCCGCGTGGATCTCGAGCCGATCGACGCCGTATTCGAGCTCATACTCGACGTGGTGGACGTCGCGCGGCAGCTTTCCGGCCTTTCGGATGGGCACGAATCCGGCCGAGAGCGCCTGGGCGATGGCGGTGCCGAAGATGAAGCCGCGAGACTCGGCGCCCAGAACGAGGTCGACCCGCTTGCCTCGGAATGGGTTGACCATGAGTTCGACCGCGAGGGCGAGGGCGCCCGGGTCGGCGAGCAAGGGCGTGAAGTCCTTGAAGACGATGCCGGGCTTTGGGAAGTCTGGAACGTCCTTGATAAACCGGAGCAGGTTGGCTTGCATCGGGTGGTCCCAGGGGTGTCCGGAGCTTGGCGATCGCGGACCTAGCATAGCGGCGCGTTGGGCCGGCCTCGTTGCGGCGGCGGCCGGTCGAGTGAAATGGGTGGTTCGGGAGGCAGTCGATGGCTCGTGCAAGTTCGACCAAGCGTATCGAGACGGTCGAGCCGATCGGCGCGCGTGTGCTCATCCGAAAGGATGAGGACAAGAAGCAGACCAAGGCCGGCCTGCACCTGCCCGACAAGATGGAGATTCCCACGCTGACCGGGCGGATCGTGGCGATCTCGAGCCAGGTGGCCAGCGACGAGGACTACCCGGTCCGGCAGTATCAGCGGGTGTTGTTCCATCCCGGCAAGGCGATTCCGGTCGATTTTGAGGGCGATAACCGGCTCTTTGTGGTGCCGATCACCGACGTCGTGGCGGTGTTCCGGGCCGCCGGGGATGACACGGACGCCGACGGCGGCGCGTAGGAACCTTCGACGCGATGCCCGATCATGCACCCCACGCCGGACCCGAGGAGATGGCGTCGCACCTGGCGGCGCCGCTGGAGTCGCTGGCCGACCCGCTGGCGGTGCCGACACTCCGGTCCGTGATCGGCGATGATCGATTCGACGTGACGCTCCGCCCACCGGGCAGCAAGAGTCTGACGAATCGCGCGTTGCTGCTCGCAGCGCTGGCGCGAGGCCGCAGCGAACTTCGCGGCGCGCTGACGGATGCAACGGATACGCGCGTGATGATCGCGGCGCTGCGCACGCTCGGCGCAGAGATTGAAGTTGACGCGGGCGTGATGCGCGTGTCGGGGGTTGGCGGGCGTTGGTCACCCGCGGGCGGAAGCGAGGTCACCCTCGATCTGGAGAACGCCGGCACGGCCACGCGGTTCCTGGCTGCGGCGAGCGTGCTCTCGCCTGCGCCGATCATCATTACCGGCAACGCGCGAATGCGTGCCAGGCCGATCGGTGAGCTTGCCGGTGCTTTGGGAGACTTGGGCGCACGCATCGAGAGCCTCGAAACACCGGGCTGCCCGCCCATCCGGGTGACACCGCCGGCGGACGTGCCCGAGCGCGGGCAGGTGTTCTTCGATGAACTTCCATCCAGCCAGTTCGTGTCGGCCGTTCTCATGCTGGGTGCCTTCTTGCCGGGCGGGCTCGCGGTCGAGATCGATGGCGAGGTCACCAGCGCGTCGTACGTCCGCATGACGATGGGCCTCTTGGATGCACTGGGCGTCAGCGTTCGCTCGTCGGCAGACCTCCGCGTGCTCCGCGTGGCGTCACGCGGGGGCGCGATCGACGGGTTCGAGTTGGACATCGAGCCGGATGCGAGCGGGGCGTCGGTATTCTGGGCGGCCGCGGCGTCGTCTCCGGGCTCGCGCGTGACCATGGCCGGCGTCGATGAGTCTGGCCTCCAGGGCGACGTGGGGTTTCCATCGGTCCTCGCCCGGATGGGTGCGGAAGTGACGTCGGTTTCGGCCGATGACTCGCCGAGCGGATCGAAGCTCGGCGTTCGCGGTGGGGCCACGATCATGCCAGTGATGGCCGACATGCGCGACATGCCCGACGCGGCGATGGCCCTGGTCGTGCTTGCGGCGCTTGCCAAGGGCGGGTCGATGATCCGCGGGCTGCACACGCTGCGCGTGAAGGAAACGGATCGGCTGCAGGCGCTCAAGACCGAGCTGGCGAGGGTCGGCGTGGATGTCGAGCTCGACGTTCACGGCGAAGACGGCGCCGTTCGCGTGGAGCCACCGACCGGCGGGCTGGACCGGTCCGAGTCGGCTCCGGCGGTGGTGTTCGAGACGTACGACGACCACCGGATGGCGATGGCGCTGTCGCTCATCGCGCTGCACCGACCGAACGTGAGCATCGCCGACCCGGGGTGCGTGCGGAAGACGTATCCGGGGTTCTGGGCGGAGCTGGCCAAGGTCTATCAGTAGCGACCAATACTCGGCATCTGGCAACCTACACTGGGAGTTTCGAGCACGATGCCCGACTCTGGAGACTTGCCTCATGCCCGCGACCGCCGAGCCGATTACGACCGTGGATGGCCGCCTGAACGTGCCGAGCCACGTCATCATCCCGTTCATCGAGGGTGACGGGACGGGACCGGACATCTGGGCGGCTTCCGTGCGGGTGTTCGATGCGGCGGTTGAAAAGGCGTATGGCGGCGAGCGGAAGATCCACTGGCACGAGGTGCTCGCGGGCGAGAAAGCCCACAACGAGACCGGTGAGTGGCTTCCCGACGCGACGCTCGACGCGTTTCGCGAGTACCTCGTCGGCATCAAGGGGCCATTGACCACGCCCACCGGCGGCGGCATTCGCTCCATTAATGTTGCGCTCAGGCAGCAGCTCGACCTGTACACCTGCCTGCGGCCCGTGCGTTGGTTCGAGGGCGTGCCCAGCCCGCTCAAGAACCCGGGGCTGACCGACATGGTCATCTTCCGCGAGAACACCGAGGATATTTACGCGGGCATCGAGTTCGAGGCCGGCAGCGACGACCTGGCGAAGTTCAAGCAGGGCTTCAGCCAGACGTTCCCCGATCGATGGGCGAAGGTTCGCTTCCCCGACTCGTGCGGCATCGGTCTCAAGCCGGTGTCGCGGGAGGGCACCGAGCGGATCGTCCGGGCGGCGATCCAGTACGCGATCGACCACGAACGGCCGTCGGTGACGCTGGTGCACAAGGGCAACATCATGAAGTTCACCGAGGGCGCCTTCATGAAGTGGGGCTACGAGGTGGCGGCGGAGCACTTCGGAGCGACGCCGCTCGATGGCGGCCCGTGGCACGAGTTCACCGCACCCGACGGCAAGAAGATCGTGATCAAGGACGTGATCGCCGACGCGTTCCTGCAGCAGATCCTGACTCGACCGGCCGAGTACGACGTGATCGCGACGATGAACCTCAATGGCGACTACGTGAGCGACGCGCTCGCGGCCTGCGTGGGCGGCATCGGCATCGCGCCGGGGGCGAACATCAACTACGACACCGGCCACGCCGTCTTCGAGGCCACGCACGGCACGGCGCCGAAGTACGCCGGGCAGGACAAGGTGAACCCGGGCAGCGTGATCCTGTCGGGCGAGCTCATGCTTCGGCACTTGGGCTGGAACGAGGCGGCCGACCTGATCATCAAGGGCATGGAGGGTGCGATCGCCGCGAAGACGGTGACGTACGACTTCGAGCGGCTGATGGAGGGTGCGACGCTGCTCAAGTGCAGCGAGTTTGGCGAGGCTGTGGTAGAGAAGATGGCATGACCAAGAAGTTCGAGGGTCGGTGGCCCTTTCTCTATGACTCGATGTCGCCGACACTGTCGCTCAAGCGGATCTTTTCAGAAGACCAGCCGATCCTGTATGTCTGCCACGACTACGACGGAGGATACCAGTTCCTCGATGGTGGCGATGTTTCGGAGGAAGACGCTGCGGTGGTAGCTCTGGAAGAGGTGTTCAGGCTCGACCCGACCATCGCGGAAGTCGCGTGCCTCCCGCCCGGCTGGAGGGCGTATCGCGACCGGGTCGAAGATCTCTGGCAACTCTTGCTCCCGCCCGACGACGAACAGAACGATCAAGAGGACTAGCACCATGCGGCTCATGCTGTTCACCGACACGCTTGGCGACGTGAATGGCGTGAGCCGATTCATTCGCAACATGGGACACGAATCGCTGGCGGCGGGGCGCGAGCTCTTGATCGCCACTTCGACGCGGTTCGAGGTGCCCGATGATCCGTGCTTCTACAACGTCGCGCCGAAGTTCGCGATGAAGATGCCCAAGTACGCCGAGCTGGACATGGTGATCCCGCGGAAGGGTGATCTGGTCCGGAGGGCCGACGAGTTTCAGCCCGACGTGGTGCACGTGTCGACGCCCGGCTCAGTGGGCAAGGTCGGGCGCGACTACGCCAAGAAGCGCGGCATCCCGATCGCCGGCGTGTACCACACCGACTTTCCGGCGTACCTCGAGCACCTGTTCAACGACGAGATGTACGGCACCATCACGGCCCAGTACATGAAGTTCTTCTACAAGCCTTTCGAGCTCATCTTGTCTCGCAGCGAGCAGTACATGGAGTCGCTCGAGAAGCTGGGCTTTTCGCGGGATCGCATGGCCAAGCTCGAGCCGGGCATCAAGCTGGACGACTTCGACGCCAAGCACAAGGACGAAGGCGCGTGGGACGAGTACGGCCTGCCGCGTGACTCGGTGAAGGTGCTGTACGTCGGGCGGATCAGCACGGAGAAGAACCTGCCGATGCTGACGGCTATCTGGCCCAAGGTTCGCGAGCGGGCGAAGGCGGCGGGCGTCGATGCGAGGCTGGTCATCGTCGGCGGCGGACCCTACCTCGACGAGATGAAGTCGGCCCTCGGCGGGCACGGCACGGTGTTCCCGGGCTTCAAGCACGGCACCGAATTGGCGACGCTGTACGCGTCGGCGGACATGTTCGTGTTCCCATCGTTGACGGACACGCTCGGGCAGGTGGTGCTCGAGAGTCAGGCCAGCGGCATCCCCGTCATCGTGGCGGATCAAGGCGGACCGAAGGAGGTCGTCGACGACGGCCGCACGGGCTTGGTGCTGCCCGGGCACAAGACGCACGCATGGGTCGACGCCGTGAGCGATCTGGTGATCGACCACGACAAGCGGAAGGCGATGGGTGCGGCGGGCGTGCCGTGGTCGCAGAACTTTTCGATCTCGGCGAGCTTCGAGAAGTTCTGGGCGGCGCACGAGGCGCTCGTGCGGGAGCCTGCGCTCCAGGGCGCCTAGGTCGGGGCGAGGTCCGGGGCCGGACTTAGGGCCAGGGCTCGTACGACACGACGCGGTCGAGCACGTTGGCGTCGGCGACGAGGGCGACCTTCGGCTGATGGGCCACGTACTCGGCCTCGTCCATCAGGGCATAGTGCATGATGATGAGCTTGTCGCCCGGCGTGACGAGCTGGGCGGCGGCGCCGTTGACCTCGATGACGCCGTCGTCGCCCAGGAAGACGTAGGTCTCGAAGCGCTCGCCATTGGCGACGTTGGCGACCTCGACGGCGTCGCTCGCCCGCAAGCCGACGGCCCGCAGCAGCCGGCGGTCGATGGTGATCGAGCCCACGTAGTCAGGCCGGGCCGCCGTCACGGCCGGCATGTGGATCTTGCTATGGAGCACTTTTCTGAGCATGGGAAGGGGATGATAGAGGAGGCGTGCGGTTTCGACCGCAAGAATCGTGCGTCTCGAGCGGGCAATAACGGGCGTTGCCCGCTCGTTGATCGCGGCGGGCGCGGTGCGCCCCCACTACCGGAGGTTGCCGACCATGAGCAGGGTATTTAATCGGGTTTTGATCGGGATGTCGTGCGTGGCCCTGTGGCTGGCCGCGGCGCCGGCGTTCGGGCAGTTTGGCGGCGGCGGATTCGGCGGTGCCGAGGGCCCGCGGGTCAACCGCGAGCAGTTGGAGGACTACGCCGAGATCCTCGGGCTGGACGCGGACCAGCGTGAGATCGCCCAGATGATGCTCGAAGAGTACATCGACGGGGTTCAGACGGCGACGGACGCGATGCGCGAGGCCGCCCAGCAGGCCCGCCAGGAGTACGAGGAAACGCGCGATCGGTCGGCCTTTGGCGAACTGCGGGAGATGAGCGAGCAGACACGCGAGCGTGTCGCGACGCTCGAGGCCCAGCTCATGTCCGACCTTCAGACGATGCTCACGCCCGAGCAGGGCGAGGCCTGGCCCCGGGTCGAGATGGCGCATCGCCGGGCGACGACGCTCCCCCGCGGGCTCATGAGCGGCGAGCGTGTTGACCTGTTCGAGATCGTGAAGGGCTTGGAACTCGAGGGCGAGCCCGCGAGCGAGGCCCAGGCGTTGCTCACCGATTACGAGATGGCTCTCGACCGAGTCTTGGTCGCCCGCAACGATAAGTTTGAGCAGGGCCTGGAGATGTTCCGCCAGCGCGATTTTGAGTCGTTGCAGAGCCACTTCGAGGACGCCCGCGAGGCCAGCATCCGAGTCCGCGACACGAACCGGACGTTTGCTCGCCGGCTCGAGGCCGTCGTGCCCGAGGAGAAGCTGCCCGCGTTCGAATCGGCCGTCCAGCGAGCGAGCTTCCCGTCGGTGTACCGGCAGAACCGGGCCGACCGTGCGCTCGAGGCCGCCAAGGGCCTGGAAGACCTTAGCGACGACCAGCGTGAGCGGATCGAGGCGATCGGCCTGACCACCGAGCGACGGATGGTGCAGGTCAACCGCAAGCTGGCCGACACGATCGAAAGCAACGAGGTCAGCATGACGCTGCGCGACATGATGCGTGGCGGGCGTCGTGGAAACGAGGACGGCACCCGCGAACTCTTCAGCGAGAAGCGCGAGGTCGTGAACCAGACCGTCGAGCAGATCCGCGCGGTGCTCACCGAGGACCAGGCCGCGAAGATCGACGCCGCGATGGGCTCCGACGAGGAGCGCGAGGGCCGGGGGGATCGGGCCCGGCGTGGCGGCCGCGGCGATCAGGCCCAGCGGACTCGCCAGCGCGAGTTCTAGTCCGGCGTTTCGAGTTCGTGGGGTCTGGCCGGCATGACGGCCTGAGCGACGCGGCGCATCCCTTGGTCGGGGGCGCTGCGTCGCGGTCTTTGGCCCCCGGGAGGCTGCGTGATGCGAACGAGCGTGCTTGGGGTGGCGGTCTTGGGCATGACGCTGGCGGCCGGTTCGGCCGTGCTGGCGCAGGAGCGCGAGCGTGTCGTCGTGGGGTCGGTGAGCGCCCCGATGGGCTCCGGCGGCTCGAGCAACTCGCTGTCTCGCGAAACCGTCCAGCGCATGGGTGAAGCGCTCGGACTCGACGAGGTGCAGCTCGAGATCGCGCTGGAGATGTTCAAGGAACTCGCGTCTGAACGCCAGAGGCTCGGTGATCGTCTGCGGCAGGACCTCGAGGCTGCTCGCAACGACGTGGAAGATGGCGACTTCGCTGCCATGATGGCCACGCTCAAGGAGGTCACCGGCGAGCACCAGCAGGCGGTTCAACGGCTCGAGTCGACGTTCCTTGGCGACGTGCAGGCGATTTTGTCGGCAGAACAGGCCAACGCGTGGCCGCGGGCCGAGCGGATCCATCGACGCGCCAAGCATCTCGGGACGCTCACGCGCGCCGAGGCACGCGTCGATCTCGACGACCTCGTCCGTGAAGAATTTGTCGAGCGGGCCAATGAAGACGGTGTCCTCGATGCACTCGGATCCTGGGCGCTGCAAGTCGATGGCTTGTTGGTCGAGCGAGCGCGCAAGGCCGAGGGCATCGGCGGTCCGGGCTTCCAGGGCGGCGTGTTCTTCATCGAGGCCGAGGAAGATCCGTACAAGCCGTTGCGATCGCTCGACGGGCGAATCGCTGGTGCGAGTCGCCAGGCCGCGCGGTCGCTTGCGGGCGTGCTCGGGGACGATGCGTTCGAGGCTGCGTTTCTACGCCGGGCGTTCGCGCGCGTGTATCGACAGACCGACGGCGAACGGCGGCTTGAAGCGGCCCAGGCGCTGGCGTCGCTCACCGACGAACAGCGCGGCCAGCTCGACGCCGCCGCCGACCAGTGGTCGCGGGACGTGGGCCCGGCACGCGACCGATGGGTCGCCGCCGAGCGTGAGCGGGAGGAAGACGACCGGATGCCTCCGGGCGTCATGATCGTGGTGCAGGGCCAGGAGCCGACCGACAGCGAGAAGGCCCGTGATGCGGTGGAGGTTTTGAACGAGAGGCTGGAGGCGCGGATCGCGTCGATCCTGAACGAGCAGCAAATGGCCGAACTGCCCGCGCCCTCGGCCCCGGAGCGGGCGTTCGAGGTCGATGCGCCGGCGGCGGCGGGTCGATCGATCCGGATCCGCCGCTAGCCCGTACCATGAAGGGTGGGGATCGCGTGTTTGGTGCACGTGCAACCTCTTGGCGGGCATCCCAAAGAAGGGGACATCGGAGTCGTGCTGCCGGAGTCGATCGCCCCGCTCGAGGGCGTCACGGCGGACACGAAGGGGAAGCAACCATGAGTTCGGTGAGCATGCGCGAGATGAATCGCGAGTTTTACGTTCGGTATTTGATCTGTTTGTTGCTCGGCATCGGCGCCGTCGTGGCCCCGGCCCACGCCCAATGGGGCATGGGCATGGGCAACGACGCGATGCAGATGGCCATCGGTCGGGCGTCCGTGGACCGCTATTCCGACCTCCTCGGCTTCGATGAGGTACAACGCGAGACCGCGGAGATGCTCCACCGCGACTATCTGGACAGCTTCAAGCAGGCCAACGACACCCTCATGGACGCCATGCAACGGCTCCAGGAAGAGGCCGGCAAGAGCGGCGACTGGCAAAAGATGATGAAGCCCATGGGCCGCATCATGCTGGGCTTCTTCGATCGGCTCGAAGCTCTCGAGGCGACGTTCTTCGACGACCTGAAGATGATCGCGATCGAGCCCGGCCAGCAGGAGGCTTTTGTCAGGGTTGAACGGGCTCGCCGGCGTGAGCAGGTGGAGACGGCCGGCCAGATCAGCGTGGTGAACGGCGGCACGATCGACCTACACGAGATCGCCCGTGAGGTCGAGGTCTCGGGCAATGAAGCGGCCCGAGAGGCGTTGCTCGCCTATGAGGCCGAGATCGATCCGGTGTACAAGCGGTTGATCGACCGCTCGTTCGGCTTCATGCGCGACCAGATGGAGCGCATGAAGGACATGGACGACGACGACGAATCGATGGGCTTCGACGCAGAGGCCATGGAGAAGATGCAGGACGCTATGAAAGACATGCGTGAGCTCGGGTCGCAGGGCAAGTCGATCAACGCCCGGTACGCGCGCCAGATCATGCAGTTGCTGCCGACCGAGCGGCAGGCCGCGTGGGACACCGAAGTGAAGCGTCGGACGTGGCCCACGGTGTATCGCCAGAGCAAGGCCGAGCGCCAGATCGAGGCCGCGGGCAAGCTCGACAGCCTGACGGCGCAGCAGCGCGAGGGCCTGGACGCCATTCGCCAGACGTACGAGCGCGAGGCGGCGCCGATCAACGATCGCTGGGCCAAGGCCATCGACGAGCAGCAGACGGGCGATGAGATGAACTGGTGGGGCTGGGGCCAGGATTCCGAGGAAGCCGACGCGGCCGAGGAAGCGCGCAAGGAGCTCGACGATCGATTCGTGGAGCGCGTGCGGGGGCTGCTGACCGCCGAGCAGCTCGAGTCCATGCCCTCGGTTGGCGAGTCGGGCTTCGACGCCGACGAAGTGCTGCGCGAATTCGGGGGAGGCTAAGGCGCGTGGAGCGAACGACCGCGACAGATCGGGTTGAGCGCGAGGGCGCGCACAACGGCCACGTGGCTTCGTCGAACGGAGAACCCGTCGAGAAGACGCCGACCGTGATCAACGAGGCCCCGTCGGTCGAACGGTCGCTCTCGCGGCTCATGGGCGGCGACGACGTAGCGCGCCTGCACGCCGCGCCGGTCGAGGAGCGCGACGGGCGCGTGGTGCTGGCGATGCTCGACCCGGGCGATTGGGCATCGGCCGACGAGGCGTCGCTCATCGTTGGACGGCCCGTGACACCGGTAGCGATTGCCGAGCCGGCCTTCCGGGCGCTGGTGCAGCGCGAGTACGGCACGACTGCGGCGGCGATGGCGGCGAGCCTGGGCCTGGGCGGCGACGAGGAGGTGCTGGCCAACCTCGAGTCGATCGAGGCGGAAGACCTGCACCGGATGGCCGAGCAGCCATCGCTGATCAACCTCGTGAACCTGCTCATCCTCGAGGCGATCCGTCTCGGGGCGAGCGACGTGCACGTCGAGCCCTTCGAGCGCGACCTCAAGGTCAAGTACCGCATCGACGGCGTGCTGGTGGAACAGCAGCCGCCGCCCAAGCGACTGCAGCCGGCGATCACCAGCCGCATCAAGATCATGGCCGGCATGAACATTGCCGAGCGATACGCGCCGCAAGACGGGCACATCACGCTGCGGTTCGATGGGCGGAAGATCGACATCCGCGTGTCGACGGCGCCGACGATCTACGGCGAGTCGATCGTGATGCGCGTGCTCGACAAGCAGAGCCTCCAGCTCGACCTCGCGACGCTGGGCATGCGGGAGACCGACCGGCGCGAGATCGATCGGCTGATCGCCATCCCGCACGGCATGGTGCTCGTTACGGGGCCGACCGGATCGGGTAAGACGACGTCGCTGTACGCGGCGCTGAGCAAGCTGTACGACCCACGCAAGAAGATCATCACGATCGAAGATCCGGTGGAGTACGAGCTCGAGGGCGTGAACCAGATCCCCGTGAACCCCAAGCGCGGCCTGAGCTTCGCATCGGGCTTGCGGTCGATCCTGCGTCAGGACCCGGACGTGGTGATGGTCGGCGAGATCCGCGATGGCGAGACGGCCGAGATCGCCGTGCGCGCCGCGATGACGGGCCACCTGATCTTGTCCACCTTGCACACCAACGACGCCGCGAGCGCCGTCGGCCGGATGCTGGACATGGGCATCGAGCCTTTCCTGCTGGCCAGCGTGCTCGAGGCCGTGATCGCCCAGCGGCTCGGCCGGCGATTGGCGGCCGGCTATGCGTTCCCCCACCGCCCGACCGACGCGGAGATGCTGCGGCTGACGGCCGAGGAGCGGTCGATGTTTGCCGACGCGACGGGCGAGGCGATCGACTCTCACGACGCGGGGCTCTCGATCTTCAAGGGTCGCATCGGGTTCTACGAGGTGCTCACGGTGACGCGGGCGATGCGGGCTGCGATCGGCGAGCGGGTGAACGCCCAGAAGCTGCTGGAGACGGCGCACCCGACGCACCAGACCATGCGCCGCGACGGGCTCATCAAGGCCTCGCAGGGCCTGACCACCGTGGGCGAGGTGCTCCGCGCGACGCAGGACAGTGGCACCGAGATGCTGCTTGGCGAGCCGGCCGACGAGGGTTCGGACTGATGCCCAGCTTCCGCGTGCAGTGCGCCGGCGGCGGCGACGCTCCGATCATCGATGCACCGACGCGGGCGGCGGCCATCCGGGAGGTGTCGCGACGCGGGCTGACGCCGCTGGTCGTCGAGCCGATGGATGCCTTTACGGCGTCGACGAAGGTTGGCAGCGACGGTGCGGGCGACGCGGCGGCGCGGCCGGGCTTCTCGCTGTCGAGTGGGCGGTTCAGCGGCACGCAGCGGGCTGCCGTGGTCCGCGAGCTCTCGACGGGGCTCGACGCGGGCCTGCCGCTGGTGCAGGCCTTGCGCCTGATCGCAAGGCAGCGCAAGAGCAAGGCACAGCGTGCCGTGATGGAGCGCGTGATCGATAAGGTCGAGCACGGCCGGGGTCTCGCCGAAGCGTTTGAGGCGTCGCCCGAACTGGCTAACGATCTGAGCGTCAACATGGTGCGGGCAGGTGAGGCGTCGGGCAAGCTGGCCGAGGTGCTCGGCCAACTCGCCGACCTGCTCGAGCGCGACGTCCGCCTTCGGCGTGCGCTCGTGGGCGCGACGACGTATCCCGGCCTGCTGCTGGTCTTGTGCCTTGCGTCGATCGTGCTCGTGTCGACGGTGATCGCACCGAAGATCCTCGAAGAGGCCGCCGGCGCCATCGAGAACCTGCCCTGGCCGACGCTGGTGGTACAGGCATTTGCGAACTTCGTGCTGGGCTGGTGGTGGCTGATCCTGGCATTGCTGGGACTGTTGATCGCCGGGTTTGTTGCCATCCGCCGCAGTGATGAGGGACGACTGAGCATGGATCGGGCGTTGCTCGCGACCCCGCTGATCGGCTTGCTCGCGCGCGACGTTGCGGTGAGCCGGTTCACGCGGACGCTCGGCACGCTGACGGGCTCGGGCATCAGCCTGCTGCAGGCGCTGCGCATTACGCGGGCGACGCTGGGTAACCGCGCCCTCGAGAACGTCATCGATGATGTCGTCACCCAGGTGAGCCAGGGCAAGACGCTGGCGACGCCCATGGAGCAGAGCGGGTATTTCCCGCCGATGCTCGTACAGATCGTGGCGATGGGCGAGCGAAGCGGCCGGCTCGAAGAACTGCTGGGCCACGCGGCCCGGGCGATGGAAGAACGCACCGAGGCGACGCTGAAGCTGGTGACCACGCTGCTGCCGCCGCTCTTGGTGGTGACGATGGCGGGCGTCGTGGGATTCATCGTGCTTGCAATCCTGCTGCCGATGCTCGAGCTGCAGGACGTGGCCGGGAGCGCGATGTGATGGATGGTTTTGGACATGGAGCGAGTGCAATGAAGAAGAACGCACGCCGGCGTCGGCGCGGATTTACGATCATCGAGGTGCTTGTGATCATCACGATCATGGGCATCATCGCGGCCGTGGTCGTGCCGAGGCTCTTCAGCCGCATCGGACAGAGCCGCCAGGCAACCGCCGAGAGCAACGCCGCGAGCATCGCGGGCCAGGTGCAGGTGTTCCTGATCGACATGGGCAAGCTGCCCGACACGGGCACGCTGGAGTTTCTGCGCAAGGAGCCCAGCGGCATGAGCGGCACCTGGAACGGGCCGTACATCACCAACGACGAAATGCTGATCGACCCGTGGGGCAATGCGTACGTGATCATCGCGCCGGGCGAGAAGAACACCGATTTCGACATCGTCAGCTATGGCGCCGACGGCCAGCCCGGCGGCGAGGGCGAGGACGCCGACATCGTCAAGCCGTAAGCGTCGCGGCGTTTCGCGTCTGGAGAGGGTCTTAAGTAGCGATGCATCGCGCCTTCACGCTGGTCGAGTTGATCGTCACGCTGGTGATCGTGGGCCTCGTCCTGGGCCTGGCGGTGCCGCGTGTCGCGACGCTGGCCGGGCGGGGCGTGTCGGCCGAGGCGGACGCGGTGGCGTCTTTGCTCTCGAATGCGGCGGGCCGAGCGGCCGTCGGCTCGCAGCCGTTGCGGGTGCGGGCCGAGGCCAAGACGGTCGTCGTCGAGCGGCGGGAACTGGTCGAGCAAGGTCGGCGTGAATCGTGGGTGTGGCAGCGCGACCCGTTCATGCCCCAGGTTCGATTGAATCGTTCGACGGTGGGCTCGGTGCACGCCGATGGCTTCGCGGTGCGAGGGTCGCCGTGGATCGTGGAACTGGCCGCGGGCTCGAGCGTGGAGATCGACCTGATCGGGGGCAATGGACCGGTGAACGTCGCGTTGATGCCCGGGGCGCTCCGCGCCGTGGTCGTCGAGGGCGACCGGATGATCGAGCCGCCGGGCCGCGTCGACCTGGATGCCAGCGGCATGGAGAGCACGCCTTGGTAGGACGATCGCCGCGACGCACGGGATTCCTGCTGGTCGACGTGCTCGTCGGCACGGTGCTGCTCGGCGTCGCGCTAGGGGGCATCCTCGTGGTGTCCACCCGAGCCCTCGCGATGCAGCGCGAAGCGGCCTCGCTGCGCCAGGCGGGCATGGTGGCCGACGAGGTGATGTCGACCGTCTACGCGTACGGCACCGAGGAATACACGCGGGTCATTCGAGCGAGCGGCCAGGCGAGCGAGCCCTTCGAGCGGTTTGAGTATCGCGTGGATATCGACACGGGCAACGCGGGCGAGCCCGATGAGGTGAACGTGCTCGTGACGTGGCGGTCGGCGACGGGGCAGCCTCGCTCGCTCGAGCTTGATGCGCTCATCGCGCCCCGGCTTGGCGACGAGCCCGACCCCAACCGCATGCCGCCCGAGGCGATCGAGCGATGAGCGGGAGGGCGCGTCGGCATCTCGGCTTCACGCTCGTTGAGACCATCGCCGCTGCGGGCGTTATCGCACTCATCACGGGGCTGGTCGCAACCTCGGTCGTGCGGCTGGCTTCGGCCCGCGAGGCGTCTCGGGCGCATGCCCGGGCGTGGTCGAGCGCCGATCAGGCAGCCCAGATGGTGCAGCGTGCCGTGCTGCAGACGCTGCGGCGCGAGGACCTCGCGCAGACGCGGCTGGTGATCCGCGACGGCGGTCGCGGCGAGGCGTCGAGGGACTCGATCTACGTCGTCGCGCGGGGGCTCGAGCCGGTTCGGCGGGTCGAGAACGAGGCGCTGCGGAGCGAGGGCGGCGAGTTCGAGGTCGGCTTCAAGGTGCAGGCCGGCGAGGATGGCTCGTCGCTGTGGCGCCGTCGCGATATGGCCTTCGACGAGTACCAGGACTCCGGCGGCGTGGCCGACGAGGTCGCCCGAGACATCGTGAGCTTCTCGGTGACGGCCGGCGACGACGAAGGCGTGTGGGCCTCGTGGGACTCGGACCAGACCGGCCTGCCGTACATGGTGATCATCGAAGTTCGGACGTCGACGCCCGATGGCCGCGGCTCGGCGGTTGCACGGCGCGTGGCGGCGTTGCCGCGCGTATTTGCGCAGCCGACGCCCGCTGAGATCGAAGCCGCGGCGGAAGGGGGCGCCCCGTGAGGCACGCTCGCAAGAGCTTCGCGACGGTTCTGGCGCTCTGGGTCATCGGCCTGGCGGCGGTGCTGGTCATGGGCGTGCAGTCTGCGGGGCTGGGCCAGGCGTTCGGCGCCCGCGACAGCCTGGCCGAGACTCGTGCGAGGTGGGCCGCGGTTTCGGGCGTCGAACGGATGATCGCCATCCTGGCCGACGACACCGAGGATCCGCACCCGACCGACGCATTCGACGTGTACGACCGCATGGCCGAGGCGGCGCGCGGCACGGTGGGCGGCACGGGCTCGTACCGCATCGAGCACTGGGAGGGCGGCGAGCGGTTCGACGGGCCGGCTGACGCCAACGCGCGCATCCACGTCGGTCGCATGACCTCCGACGACCTGTTCTGGCTGCCCAACATGACCGAGGACCTGATCTCTCGGATCATCGACTGGACAGACGAAGACGACGAGGTCAGCCCGCTGGGGGCCGAGGTGGGCTCGTACCTGTCGCAAGAGCACGCGTACGAGCCGCGCAACGGGCCCATGCAGACCATCGAGGAGATGGAACTGCTGCTGGGCATCCTGCCGATCGACGTGCGCGAGGAAGACTGGAACCTCAACAACGTGCTCGACCCCAACGAGGACGACGGCGACGAGACGTGGCCGCCGGACAATGGCGATGGCGTGCTGGAAGCGAACTGGTCGGGCATCCTCACGGTGGTGAGCAGCGAGAGCGCCTATGGACTGAGCGGGCAGCCGCGCGTGCGACTCGGGCTGGGGCTGGGCGGCGGCGAGCTCGTCGGTCGCGTCGGCATCACCGCCGAGCAGGCCGACGTGATCGCCCAATACGCCAGCACGAACGCGGCGACGCTCGAGGCGTTGATCACCACGCCGCTACGGTCCCTGCCCGGCCTCACCGGCCAGCCGATCGACCCGCAGGCCCAGCCGTTGACCGATGCACAGATCGGCCTGCTGCTCGAAGAGGCGGCGATCGACGCTCCCTGGCTCGACGCGACCGGACCACTCCTGCCCGGGCGGATCAACATCAACACCATCTCCGAGGACACGCTGGCCTACGCACCGGGCGTGACCAGCTCGATCGCCGACACGATCATCCGCGAGCGGAACGGGCGTCCGCTGGGCTTCCGGACGGCGGCGGACCTGCTGGAGTCCCCGGGCCTTACCAGGGGCCGCGTGCAGGAGCTGATGCAGGCGTTCGGGTTTCGCAGCTCGGCATTCGTCATCCGCAGCGTGGGAATCGACGAGGCATCCGGGATGCGCGTCGAGATGATCGCTACCGTGGACCGATCGCGACTGCCCGTCGTGATCCGGGACGTCATCGTTCGATAAGGTTCGTTCCTCGAAGGATCGTTGGGAAGGGGAGCCTTTGGCCAGGCAACGCGACACGAGTATGAGCCAGGGCGTCGTGGCAACCGACCGCGTCGGCGGCGACGCGGTGCGCCTGCTCGTCGAGCGATCGGGCGAGCGATTCCGGTTGACGACGGTTGCCGACGCCGGCGAGCGTCCGCAGGTCGGCCTGGCTCCGTGGGGACAGTCGCTCGTGCGGTGTCGCGGCGTCGACGACCTGCCGCCGCAGGAACTCCTGAGCGTGCTCGCGATCCTGGGCGACGGCGAGCTTCCTGAGCGCGTGCCGGCGTGGAGACGCGCCTGCGGGGCGCTGCCCGTGGGCAATGAGGGGCGAACAGCGCTGCTGACGGCGTGGATGCCCGGCGGCGAAGCGGACGACGAAGCCGGCGATGCACGGTTCGCGACGGCGCCCGCGGCGCTCGGGCTGGCGGTCTCGCTGGCCGAGGGGTGCGCGTTCGCCAGCGATTCGGCGCAGGGCGTGCTCATCGTGGCCGCGCGCGGGCCCGAGGGCGTGCTGGTGCGATCGCTGCGCGAGTCGCCCGACGTCGTTTCGACCGATGCGCACGTCGAGCGCCGGTTGCTCGAGGCCGCCTCGGCGGTGGGCCTGCACGAGGACCAGGCCCGCTCGACGCTGCGAGCGTCGGCCGAGCCCGGGCGCGGCCGGCGAGCGGGCTGGTCGGCCGGGATCGGCGAGGCGCTCGCGCAGAAGATCGAGGGCTGGCCAAGCGATGCCCGCGAAGCGGCGAAGCGGCTCCTGCCGGCCTGCGCCGGAATGCTGGCGCTCAGCGACGACCCCGCCGTGCGAGCGCTCGCGTCGCTGCGCCAAGACGAGCCGGCGACCAAGGCGTCGACTGGCGAGCGGATGAACGCGTGGCTCGCGTCGCGTCGAAACGTCGCCGTCGCGTGCGCCGTGTGCGTGCTGGTGGTGCTGTTTACGCCGCTGCTGGGCGCCCTGGTGCGCGAGGCCATGCTTGGTGCGATGGTGGCTCGGGCCGAGACGTTGCGCGAGCAATACGAGGCCGACGCCCGGCGCGCGGCGATCTACGGCCAACTTAACGAGCGCGTGTGGCCCATGACCAAGATGCTGGCCGAGGTCAGTGCTGCGGCGCCGGTGCACGTCGTGCTCGAGAGCGTGCGGATGGACAGCAACGCCCAGATCGATATCGAAGGGTTCGTGCAAGTGACGGCCGGCGGACCGGTGCTGGAAGGCCCACCCGAATCGCTCCTGACGCGATACGAGACCGCGTTGAACGAGCTTGGCACGCTTGGCTCCGTGACGGTCGTGCGGCGCGAGGTCGTGGGCGACGCGGCTGAGTTCCAGATCAGCGCCCGCGTGCGGAGCGCTATCGCCCGCGCCAGCCTGCCCCAAGACTTCGCCGAGATGTCGCTGGCCGAAGTGTTGTACGGCGAGGGTGCGAGCAACACGACCACGCCCGTCGTGGCATCCGCCAGCACGCCCACGGGTCGCTCGCGGCCCTCGTCTGGATCGAGCAGCCGGGGCGAAGCGGAGAGGGCGTCGAGGGATAGTGCGATCGAGAGTAGCCGGGAGTCGGCGGCTGATCGGCGGCCCTCGGGCGAGAGCGGACCTGCCTCGGAAGACGGCGTTCCGACGCCGATCACCGACGCGCAGATCGCAGAGCTCGATCGCAGCGAGCTCTTGAATCAATGGCGCATCCGCAACAGCGCGTCGCGCGACGAGTCGAACGATGCAGGGACGAGGGCACGGCTCAAGGAAGAAGCCGACAAGCTGATCGCCCGGTATCGTGAAGTTGGGAGCGGCGGATGAGCGACCCCGGAAGCCCCACGCGGGCCGGCATCCTGGATCGATACGCGCGGCTGCCACGATCGGCGCGGTGGTTGGCGTGGGCGGTCGTAGGCCTCGTCGCGTACTTCTTCATCGTCGAGCCCGTGGTCGACACGACGGTCGGTGCCTCGGGCCGAGCCGATGCGATGGCCGCGCGCATCCGGGCCGTCCAGGCGATGGGCGATCGGGCCGAGGACCACCAGCAGCGAATCGCCATCGGCTCTCGCCTGCACGGCGAGGTCGAGCTGCCCGGGCCCCGCAGCGAGCGCGCGACGGCGCTGAACCGCGCCGTCGATCGGGCACTCCGCGACGCGGGCGTACGCGGGGCGCGCACGCAGACAACCGAGCAGAACCTGGCCGACGGGCCTGCGACCGACTACTACGGTGGGCGTGGCTCGCTCGTAAAGCTCGTCAGCACGGTGAGCTTCGATGCGTCGCCCGAGGCGTTCAGCCAGGTGCTGGGCGCCCTCGAGGCCAGCCCGGACGTGGCAGCCGTGACGCGGGTCATCGTGCGGCGGGCCGACGACGGCTCGCGGCAGGTTTCGGCGACGCTGACGGTCGAGGCGTGGGCCCTGTCGGCATCGGCCAGCCGCAGCGCTGGAGGCAGTTCATGAACGCTCCGACGACGGCGTGGGTGCTGGTCGGGGCCGCGGGCCTGGCCGCGAGCGTGGCGCTCATCGTCTCACTCGGCGGGATCGCCCAGTCGGCGACGCTCTCGCTGCCACCCGCCGAGACCGACATCGGCACTGGTAGCGAATTGGGAGACGTGACCGCGAGGCACCGGGCGCAGCTGGACGGGCGGTCGCCGTTCTTCGTGCCGGGTGCACCGCCGCCTCCCCCACCGCCGCCGCCTCCCGCTTCGCCGCCGGCGCCTCCTCCGCCGCCGCCCGCACCGCCGCCTCCGCCGAGCTCCTACGGCGGGCCGAAGGTCGTTGCGTTCGTGAACGGGCACGTGCTGTTCGACGACAAGACCTCCCTGGCCGTGGGCGAAGGAGAGTCAGACGAGCTCCGCGTACTCGAGGCGTCGGCCCCGTGGTCGATCCGGGTGATGTGGAAGGGGATCGAGTTCGATGTTCCGTTGATGGACCGGGATCGCACGGTGATGCCGGATCGCGGCGAGGGTTCGTCGCCCACGGGCTGAAGCGAGGTACTTGATGAAGGCAGACATTCGTTGCAGCCTGGTGGTTCGGTCGACGGTCGCGGCGCTCGTCGCGATGGCCGGTCTTGCGCCGCCGACGAGCATCGCCCAGGACGCTGACCCGGCCGAGACGGTAGAGCAGGAGGGGCAGGCCCAGGAAGTCCCGGCGCCGATCGAGCGAGGCCCGGACGGACGACGCGTGCTCGACGGCCCGCCGACGACGCTGTCGTTCCGCGGCGCCGACCTCGACGACCTGATCCCGTTCCTCGTCGAAGCAACGGGCAAGGTCGTCATCGTCCCCGAGTTGCGGCTCAACGTCGACATCACGCTCATGAGCGACGAGCCGATTCCGCAGTCGCAGGCGCTCGACCTGGTCATCCTGGCGTTGCAGCAGGACAACGTTGCCGTCGTCGAGACCAAGGACATCATCATCCTGCGCGACATCAACGAGGTCATCCGCCAAGACGTGCCGGTCATCGGCCCCAGCGAGAGCGTGATGGACCGCACCGACCTGGGCACGATGGCCGAAAAGATCTACCGCATCAGCAATTCGGAAGCATCCGAACTGGCCGAGGCACTGGGCGAGATCGTGCCGGACTACGCGAAGGTGACGGTCGACGAGGCTAGCAATCACATCGCGGTGCTGGGCAACATCGGCCTGCTGCGTCGCGTCGAGGGGCTGCTGGCGGGCATGGACCAGCCGGGCTCGCGCGCGCTGGTGACGCGGACGTTCCGCCTGCGGTACGCCGATGCGGAACTGATCGCCGAGAACATCACCGAGCTGTTCGGCCAGGACGGCGCGACCACGCAGGGCCAGCAGCAAGGCGGGCGAAACTTCAACCGCTTCTTCGGCCGCGGCGGCGGCGACGACGAAGGCTCGAGCGGCGCCTCGACCGCCGAGCTGCGCGTGACCGCCAACACGCAGCAGAACGGCGTGACGGTCGCGGCCGAGCAAGGCGTGATGGACCAGATCGCCGACCTGATCGAATCCGAGTGGGATCTGCCGCTGCCCGAAGAGACCGTGACGCCGCGCATCTACACGCTGGAGAACAGCGACCCGATCGCCGTCCGCGACCTACTTGTGGGCCTGTTCGGCGAGCCAGACGCGGCGGCGGGCGGTGGTGGTGGCGGCGGCGGCCAGGGGAACCAGGGAAACCAGGGCAGCAGCGGCTCGTCGCAGGGCGTCGGCCGGCTCGCGGGGCAGTTCGCGTTCGAGGCGATCCCGTCGGCGGGCCAGATCGCCGTCGTCGCGAAGAGCCCGGACAACCTGGCCGTCATCGATCAGATCATCCGCGACCTCGACCAGCCCAAGAGCGTCGGGCTGCCGGCGATCGTCTCGCTCAAGCACGTATCGGCCGAGGAAGTCGCCGAGCAGCTCAACGCGTTGCTCGCGCTCGATGGCACGCTGGCGACGATTCCTCGCAGCGAGAGCGGGCTCTCGACCGGTGCCGGCGCAGGCGACAGCCCCTTTGCCGACGACGCGGCCGACACCGCCGCGGCGGATACCGACAACGACCCCGGAACGATCACGTTCTGGTGGCAGACGGCTCGCGAGCAGACCGACAGCGCGGGGCCGAGCAACCTCATCGGCAAGCTCCGCATCGTCCCGGTATGGCGGCAGAACGCGATCATGGTGCTCAGCCCGCCGGAGTACCGAACGGCCGTGGTCGACCTGATCCAGCAGCTCGACCAGCCAGGGCGGCAGGTGCTGATCCAGGCGGTCATCGCTGAAGTAAGCCGAGACGATGCCGAGGCGCTGGGGCTGCGGTGGTCGAGCTCGCCCATCAACCTGACGCGCACCGACAACTCGATCTCGTTCGTCTCGAGCACGACGGCCAGCGAGGGCGGCATCTTCGGGAATCTCTTCGACACCAGCGTCTTGAACGTGGGCGTCGATCTGAACGCCGTACTGCAGGCCCTCGACGAGCGGACGGACGTGAGCATCCTGAGCCGGCCGATCATCTTCACGAGCGACAACCAGGAGGCCGAGTTCTTTGACGGCCAAGACATCCCGTTCATCACCAACGCCCAGACGACCGACACGGGCGGAACGACGCAGGGATTCGAGTACCGGGCCGTGGGCATCCAGCTCCGCGTGCGCCCGCGGCTGACGCCCAACAAGGACGTCGACCTGCGCGTTAACATCGAGCTGAGCTCGGTGGCGCCGGGGCAGGCCACGGCGAGCGGGCAGGTGGTTGTCGACCGCCGCGAGACGACGACGCAGCTCATCGTGCGCAGCGGGCAGACGCTGGTGATCTCGGGCATCTTGCGCAACGAAGACTCCGAAGTCGTGCGGAAGGTGCCGCTGCTGGGCGACATTCCACTGCTGGGCTGGCTCTTCCGCTCTCGCGAAACGGGCGTGAGCAGCACCGAGCAGCTCATCTTCATCACGCCGGTGATCGTTGAGAATGCCGAAGAGGCCGATGCGATCAACGAGGCGTACCGCCTTCGCTTACGCATGCAGCGCGAGCAGATGGGCATCGAGGAGCCGCTCGAGGGCGAGCTGCTGGACGATGCGGAGGCATTGGATGACGGCGAGCCGGGCTAAGCGGTCGGTCGTCACCGCGCTCGCGCTGATGATCGGCGCGAGTGGGTGCGTGGTCGACCAGGAGCGCACGCAGGCACTGCGTGAAGAGCGTGCGAGCGCGCCGCCCGAACTGCCGAGCGATCCCATCGCCCGGCCGGTGATCAGCGGCACGACGGCGTCGCGCGTCTCGGTGTCGATCGAGTCGCTCGGCACGATCGAGTACGACGGGCTGAGCGTGCCGATGGTGAGCCCGGACGGCCGGTTCGTCGCGACGCAGGACGTACCGGCCCCGCCGCGAGCCCAGCGGCTCGCGATCGAGTCAGCGTCGCCCGATCGGAGCCGATTCGGCACCGTGTCGATCTCGCCCCTGCGGCCGGGCGTCGGCGGGCTGCGGGCGAGCGTCGAGCTGTTCGACCTGCAAGCGCCGATCCTGCTGGGGCGGGACGCGAGTGCCGAGGGCGTGCTGGTAGAGTCGCCGCGCCCCGACGGCTCGCGCTGGATCGGCGTTGCCCGGTGGAGCGAGACTGAAGCGGGCATCCGCTGGCTGGTTCGCGACGGTTCCGTGGCGGCGCACGCCGTGTTCACCGGCAACGATGGATTGCTCTACAGCCGCCGGAGCGCGGGCGGAAAACGCTTCGCGCTCGTGCTGCTCGATCGCGATGGCGATACGCATACGCTCTCGCTCCCCGACGCCGACCTGGTTTTTCCGCTGCTCGCGCCGGACGAACGGCACGCGACGTGTTTGGCCGTCGACGATGCCGGGGCGATCGATTTGCTCCTGATCGACCTGGCAACGGCGAGCGGCGGCGACCTCGGACGCGTGGTGCGACGCTGGCGGCTGGCGGCGAGCGGAGGCATCGTGGGCGCGTCGCAGATCGTGGCGGCTTCGCAATCGGCCGTTCGTGGCGTTTCACAGGCCGACGCCATGCAAGAGATGGCAGCATCACCGACCGAGGCATCGCTCGGGCCCATCGTGTTCCACCCGACGATGGACCGCTGCGCGGCCGTCGATGCCTCGCGCCGAACGCTCGTCGCGCTCGCGCCCAAGAGCGTGGCCGCCGTCGACGCCGGGGATGGGCGGGCGATCTGCTCGACGCCCGACGGCCTTGTATTGTGGACGCCCGGCCCGCAGGCTGGCCGGGGTACGGCTACTCGCGTGCTCAGCGAGGACTACCTCCCGCGGCGCACCGCAAGCACCGAGCGACCGTTCGTGCTGCTCGCACCGATGCGACGGTCGGCGACCGGGCTCATGGTGTTCGGCATGGCTCCCGCCGGGGCGCCGTAGTCAAGCCATGAGCAGGGCTTCGCCGGTCAGGCCGGGCCCGAAGGCGAGTGCCAGCAGCGGTCCGCCTTCATGCTCCTCCAGCAGCTTCGCGATGATGAAGAGGATGGTCGCGCTGCTCATGTTGCCGTGACGGCGCAGCACGTCGCCCGAGGCGCGCGTCGCGCCGTCGTCCAGACCAAGCGCGTCGGCAACCGACGCGAGCACCCTGGGACCGCCCGGGTGGATGGCCCATGCGGCGATGTCGGCGCGTTGCAAGCCTTCCGTTGCAAGCAACCCATCGACCCATTCGCAGACCGATCGCGAGAGGATGTCCGGCACGGCGGGCGAGAGCGTCATGGTGAAGCCAGCCTCGCCGATTCGCCAGCCCATGGCACCGAGGCTGTCTGGGAGCAGGATCGACGCCGTTCGTCTCAGCGAGGGCGCGGATCCGCCACCACCACCGGCAACGACGCACGCTGCGGCGCCGTCGGCGAACAGGGCGTCGGCGACCGAGCAGCCGTCTTGCTGTGACGCCTGGATGTGAAGCGAGCAGAGCTCGACGCAGCAGACGAGGACGCGTGCCCCGGGCTCGGCGAGAGCGATCGCCCGCGCGGTACGGAGCGCGTTGAGCGCGGCATGGCAGCCCATGAAGCCGATGTTGACGCGCTGCACCGTGGTGTCAAGCCCGAGCGAGCCAATCAACGAGATATCGACGCCCGGCGAGGCGAGGCCCGTGCAACTCGCCGTCACGAGGTGGGTGACCTCACGAGCATCGATGACGGAGCGCTGGATCGCTTGGGTGCAGGCCTCGTGGGCGATGGGCGGCGCAAGCACATGGAACGACCGCATGCGGTGCGCCGTGTCTGGTACGGAGCCGTTGTAGTAGGTCTGCCCCTCGCCTTCGACGATCGCCATCGCACGTTCATCGATTCCGGACTGGGCGTACAGGTGCGACATGGCCCGGGCGCGCGCAGGCGTGACCTTGCCGATCGCCGCGACCATCTCGGCGGCGGCTGCCTGATCGAGCCGACCACGGGGCGTCGCGGTGCCGATGCCCAGCATGCGGGCGGTCATGCCACGCTCCTCCGAGATCCGCTGAGCATTGCGGTTGCCGACGCGCTCACGCTTGGCGCCACGCCGGCGAACGCAATGGCCACGCGGACCAGCGTCGGCGAGCGAACGGCGTTGCTGACGGCCCGGCACCTTGTGTGACGCCGGGCGAGCAAGCCGTGCAGCGTGCGAGGCCAACGTGATGAATCAGGACCGTGCTCGATGCAGGCGATGGCGTCACCGGCGACGGCCGATCCACCCAACAACGCCCACGACATGCCCTCGCCCGTGAAGGGCTCGACGTAGCCCGCGGCATCTCCCACGCGCAAGATCCGGCCTTGTTGTGCCTGGGCGCGGCGGCGCAGGACGGGCGTGCCGAACCAGCGGCCATCGGGAACTTCCGACGCGTCTAGGCCAGCCTCGGCCCAGATCGCGCGGGCCGCCTCCGTTGGCGAGCCGGCCTGTCGCACGAGTTCGGGCGTTGCCGCCATCGCGAAGTCCACGCGCCCATCCGGCAGGGCCACGCGGCCGAGGTAGCCGTCCCGCGCCACGGCCATCGTGAGCTGCTTCGTGGGGCACAACGCGGCATCCGTCGTCAGGCCCAGGCCGATGCGTCCGCCGCGCGGCGGACGATCCGCATGGCTGCGCAGTCCCGACGCATCGATGACGACCCCTGCCAGTAGTTCGTCACCGCCGAGGTGGACGCGGCCGTCGGGCGTCGCACGCGCCGACTGCCTCCAGCGCACCTCGACGCCAGCAGCCTCGGCAGCGTCGACGAGCGCCGTATCGAGATCCTCGCGAGAGATCGATGCAAAGCCCGACATGCCGACACTGACGCGTGCGCCACGGGCCGAGAGCGTGAGTCGTTCGATCGGGCCAGCATGTGCGAGCACGCCGTCGAGCCCGGCATCCTGAAGCGCATCGATGCCGACGGCGCCGAGGCAGCAGCCGCAGACCTTCCAGCGGCCCTTGCACGCCCGATCGATCATCAGCGTTCGCGCGCCGCGGAGGGCCATGGTCCGTGCAGCCATCGCGCCCGCGGGGCCCGCCCCGATCACGACGGCGTCGTAGTGGCGTCTGTCGACCATTGGATGAGCATACGCGCCGGAAAGGCGCGATCGATCCGCCACGAACCGCCCTCCGAGATTCCCCGAGTCATCGAACGGGCCTCCCCCACGCTGAGGGCGGCACGGGCCGATCGGACGGCATCGACGTGCACCACGTACGACCGAGTCGTCAGTCGGGGAATGACGATCGCCAGCGCCGTACCCCACGGGCCGCGCCTGAGGTCGCTGACGAGTACCTGCTCGTTCGCGGCGGCGGCCATCTTCTGCAGCACCGTGCAGACCTGGTCGTCCGTGAGGTGGTGCAGGAAGAGGGCGCAGGTCATGACGTCGGCTTGCAGCGGGTCCTCGTTGAGGACGTCGAGTTGATGCGTCGCGAGCTCCACCCCCGCCGCCCTCGCACGCTCGCTCGCGTTCTCGAGCGCGACCTTGCTGATATCGCAGGCCGTAATCGCAAGGCGAACGCCGTCACGCCTCGCCCGCTGCAGCAGCGCGACGGGCAGATCGGCGCTCCCGGTGGCGATGTCGACGATAGTCAGCGGCCGATCGAGCCTTGATGCGAGCCTCTTCAACCTCGGATAAAACTGTCGGGTCACGCCGCTCAGGGCGTTGAGCCTCGCCAGTCCGCGCAGGGCGTGCGCGTGCTCGGCGGGGTCGAGCGCCGGATCGTCCATGAGTTCGCCGACGAGCACGCGCGGCATCGCCTACGGCGCTCGCTCATCGACGCCGAGGATCCAGCCCTCGAGCATCGCCCGCTCGTGCGGAGGCTGGAGCAGTTCCTTCATGTCCCACATGGCGTCGCGAGAGTTTGCGACCTGCCGCGCGTCGCGGTACCAGTGCTTCGGCGCACGCTTGGGGAACAGGCTGGGGTAGATCTCGGCGATGCTGATCGCGTCGGGGCGATCGGGTGCGGGCTCGAAGGGCCACAGGTGCGTGCGCGGAGCGAGCGCCTGATCGGTCAGCAGCCGGTGGATCGTCGGCAGGCCCATCAGGCTCTGGGAGCCCACGCTACCGATGCCCGCAAGCTTCCAGGGCGATTGCGGCCTGCCACCGCCCACGCCGCGAGCCGCCTCCTCCGCCGCCCGGAACTGCGGCACGCCCGTTGGCTTCTCGCGGCCCATCGGCAGGCCGACGAGGTGGTTCATCTCCTTCGGTCGGCCCCAGAACGGCCCGTGCGGCGCACCGGTTGCTTGCCGGATCGAGTCGTTGAGATCGCGCGCGACTTCGAAGCGGTTGTTCACGCCCGAAGGGTCATCAGTGATGCGCGATGCGAAGGAGGCGCAAAGCTCTCGACCCACGGGCAGCACCGGCTCGCCCGAGTCCGAGAGCGGATAACCGATGGCAAAGTCGAAGCCAACGATCGCCCGGGCGCCCGCGTGCTCGGCCAGCAAGCCATGAATGCGGGCCTCGGCCTCGAGCCTCGTGGGCATGTATTCAGGGTCCGGGCTGGCGTGCTCGGTGCTCCGCCAGGCGAGCCAGCAGCGATCCTCGCCGGGCTCCGGCTTGCGGCCCTTGGCAGCCGACCAATCGCAAGCGATAACCAGATCGAACGCGTGCGTCATCGACAGTGATAGCCCGCTCGCGCAGGCTCAGCAGCCGCAGGAGCCGCCCGGGCCGCAGGAGTCGCGGCCCTTGTTGTCGGCCATGCGCCGCGAGAGTTCGCCCACGGGCCGCGGGCCGCCACACGAAATGGCCTTGCCCTCGGCCTCACGAGGTCGTTGCGATGGCTTCTTCGGCGCGGCGGTCACGACAGCGGCAGCAACAATCGCGCCGAACGCGACCATGGCGCCCATTGGCGTCAGCACGGCAACGATGTTGGGAAGGAACACCACCGTCACGGTGGTCAGCACGAAGATCAGCACGCCAGCGATCAAGAGTCGGCGGCCGGGGATGGGGCGGTCCTCGTCCTCGGGCTCGGCTTCGGCGCCCACCGGCAGACCGGCGTCGTCAGGCGACCACCAATTGTCGGAATCCACGATCTCGAGCGGACGGTCGGGCATGGTCTCACCTTGGGAGCGCGGTAAACCGCGTCCACCCACGAGCTGTTCCCGAGTGTCAGCCGGAGTGCCGTTCTCGGACGCTTGCGATCGTCGACGGCGAGCGGGCATGCAAGATGATAGGGGCACCCGTACCGAAACACGACCTAGCCGCAGCGCAAGAGCAGGGCGTCGATGACCTCGGCACTGAGCGTCGAGCGGGTCGGCGTCATCCCGCGAGCGGCCATGTCGTCCAGCGTGGCCCTCGCCTCGTTCAGCCATCGCCGAGCATCTTCGGCGTTCGCGTCGTCGGCGTCGAGAAAGCTCTCGCCCAGACCACGCTGGGAGATACCCAGGACCGTCCAGAGGCGTACGTCGCTGGGGTTATCTTCGAGCCCGTCCCGCGCGATGGCCATGGCGTCGTGGAAGCCCAGGCGTGCGGCGTCGTGGTTGCCACGCAGGCGATCGCAGTGCGCGACGCGCTCGATGGCGATTGCCGATGCCATGCGGTATAAACGGTTTTCGGGGTTGGCGTCGGCCAGGTTGGTGCGTAGGTCACGGGCATTGGCGAACCCCTGCTTCGCCTCCTCGATGCGGTCGACCCGCAGCTGCGCGTTGGCGAGCTTCTCTTCCGCGACGGACCAGTCGAAGTGGGCCCGGGCGTCGCTCGAATCGGCCTGCGCGATGCCGGCGAGCGCATCGCGGGCACTCGCGTAGAGCCTGACCGCCTCGTCCTTCTCGCCCATGTCGCCACGCACGTCTCCCAACCGATGCTGCACAAGGGCGAGGTCGCGCTGGGCGCGCACGCTCCCGGGGTTCGCCTCGGCTGCTGCGGCCCGGAGCGACTCCGACCGTTCGAGGTAGGGCAGCGCCTCGTCGGCCCGGCCCAGGCGGGCGAGCGTCAGGCCCATCTCGTTGAGGCCGATCGTCAGGCGGCGCACCAGGACCGGATCGCCACCGGCAGCCAGGCGTTCTGACGCCTCGAGCGCCCGGCTGAAGTGCTCGAGCGCCTCGTCGGGCTGGCCTCGATTGAGCATCGCCGTTCCCAGGCGCTGCTCGGCGAGCAAACGGACCTCGTCGGCCGCGTTGGTCTCCAGGCCGTCCAGCGTGTCGAGCGTCCGCTGCGCATAGTCGGCCGATTCGTCGGCGCGGGGCGTGCTCGTCAGCGTCTCGGCGATCGCCAGTTCGGTGCGCGCAAGGGCGATCGTCGAAGCCTCCGACGGAACCGCTTCCGCCAGCCGGCGGCGGAGATCGATGCTCGTCGCATAGCTTGCAAGCGCCGCCTCGGCGTCGCCGAGGTTTGCCCGCCTGGGGTTACCCTGGATGTCACCGATGCGGAAGTAGGCCTCGGCCAGTTCTTCCAGCAACTCGGGATTCTTACCGGCGTCTTGGGCGAGGCGGTCGAGGTACTCCAGGCCCGTGCGCACGAGCCGGCGTCGCGCCTCGATGGCGCCCGGTAGCGGCTCGATGAGGTCGTGCAGGTCGAAGAGCATCGTGTTCGCCAGGGCACGAACGTCGACGAGCCGCTGCTCGGCCAGCGTCCGTTGCCGCTGCGCGTGCACGCCGAACGCCACGCTCACGATACTGGCGACGACGAGCATCGCCGCGATCACCCCGCCGGTGATGACCGGGCCCTTGCGCCGCTTGGCGAACTTGCGGAGCTGGTAGAGCGTGGTCGCGGGACGCG
Organism: Phycisphaerales bacterium; assembly: GCA_040217175.1. Taxonomy (NCBI): domain Bacteria; kingdom Pseudomonadati; phylum Planctomycetota; class Phycisphaerae; order Phycisphaerales; species Phycisphaerales bacterium. The sequence goes on from JAVJNT010000001.1 coordinate 1,375,355, forward strand.
CCGTGATGGGCTCGTCGCGCAGCCACCGGCGCAGGTCGTCGGCCAGCGCCGCGGCGGACGGATACCGGCGCGACGCGTCCTTCTCCAGCGCAGTGGAGATGATGGTCTCCAGGTCGCCCCGCAGCCGCTTGTCGAGCGTTCCCAGCCGCCGCGGCTCGTCGTCCTGGATCGCACCGAGTGCGGCGGCCAGCGGCATGTCTCGTACGGCCAGCGGAAGCTGCCCCGAGAGCAGCTCGTAGCCGACGGCACCCAACGCGTAGATGTCGGTGCGCACGTCGATGGCGGCTGCGTCGCCCGAGGCCTGCTCGGGGCTCATGTACGCCAGCGTGCCCACGACTTGCCCGGGCAGCGTGCGGATCGTCGCGGCGGTGCCGTCGTCGGCGGTCAGGCGGGCGATGCCGAAGTCGAGCACGCGCGGCCGGCCCTGCTGGTCGACGAGGATGTTGCCCGGCTTCAGGTCGCGGTGGATCACCCCACGCTGGTGGGCGTGGTGCACCGCGTCGGCGACCTGGGCGAGCAGCTCGACGCGTTGGGCGAGCGAGAGCTCGGCCGCGTGCGCCGTGAGCGGTCGGCCCTGCACGAGCTCCATCGCGAAGAACGGCGCACCGGTCGCGCGATCGAAGCCGGCCTCGTAGACGGCGGCGATGCCGGGGTGTTGCAGCCGGGCGAGGGCCGCCGACTCGTGCTCGAATCGCCGTCGAAGCGAGGCCGACGCCGCGCCGCCGCGCACGACCTTCAGCGCGACCATGCGCTCGGGATGCGCTTGGCGTGCCTCGTAGACCACGCCCATCGCGCCCTCGCCCAGCACGCGGACGACCTCGAAGTCGCCCAGGGTCGATCCCGGCGGCAGGTGGTCGCCGAAGGCGCCGTCGTCCAGGTCGTGGCTGAGCAGGCTGAGCACCTCGGCCCGCAGCGCTTCGTCACCAGCACAGATCTCTTCGAGCAGCGCGACGCGCTCGGCCGGCTCGGCGTCGCACACGCGCAGGAAGGCGTCCTTGGCGCGCTGGTAGAGGGACTCACTGGTCATCGGTCGCGTCCGGGCCGGCGAGCGTGCGCCGCAGGAAGGCCTTGGCCGAGCGCCAGTCGCCGCGCACCGTGCGCTCGCTGACGCCCAGGACGGCCGCTACTTCGGGCTCGGTCAGGCCGCCGAAGAACCGCAGTGACACGACTCTGGCCGCACGGTCGTCGACCTCTGAGAGCTTCGTCAGCGCGTCGTCGAGGTCGAGCGGATCGATCGGGGCCGACGTCGCGTCGAGCGCGGCACCATCGAGCGTCACGCGGCCCCAGCCGCCGCCGCGCTTCTGACGCCCGCGTCGCCGCGCCTCGTCGGCGATGACGCGCCGGACCATCTCGGCCCCGATCGCGAAGAAGTGCGTGCGGCCCTGCCAGTCGACCCGGTCCTGGTCGGCCATGCGCACGTAGGCCTCGTGCACGATGGCGGTGGGCTGGCACGTCCAGTCGGCCTGGCCCGCGCCGCCGAGCCGGGCGGCCGCGAGGCGTCGCAGGTTGTCGTAGACCAGCGGGGCGAGTTGGTCGGCCGCCTTCGCGTCGCCGCCAGCCGCGGCCAGCAGCAGCACCGTGTGCTCGGGAGCCGGTCCGTGTTCCGGCCCGTGTTCCTGCCCGTGTTGGTCGGCGTGGGGCTCGATGACGATTTCCTCGGTTTTTCGTTGCCGGTGGTGCGAGGCATTGTCGCGTTCCGGGCAGCGTGGTGCAAGCCCGTTCGCTCGCACCCCCGACCGATGCACGAACAAGGGTAGACAGGAGCCCCACCATGACCACGATCTTTGCGAACTCCCGGACCGTCGCCTGCGTCCTCACGGCCCTCGCGGCGACCAACGCGCTGGCCCAGGCGCCAATCCACGTCTCGGCGTCTCTGGGCGACGACGCCAACCCAGGCACCCCCGACCAACCCGTAGCGACGCTTGCCGCGGCGCGGACGCTGGCCAGTTCCGGGGTGATCTACCTCGACGCGGGCGAGTACACCGACCTGCGGCTGACCAGCGGCACCGCGCTCCTCGGCGGCTTCGACGCCGGCGACGGCTGGAGCCGTGATCCGTCGCTCAACACGACGATCGTGCGGACCTCCATACCCACGACCGCGGCGGTCGGCGTCATGGCCGACGGCATCCGATTCACCATGCAGCCGTCGACCGGGATCAGCCGCTACGGGCTGGTGCTCCGCGGCGTCGAAGACTTCTTCGCAAGCAACTGCGAGTTCGTCGCCGAGACCGCCATGGGCGGCGCGAACGGTTCGACCGGCTCGAGCGGAGCCCGTGGGGGCAATGGCGGGCTCGGCATGCCGGGCGTCGAGAGCGACGACCAGACCATCCCGGGGACCAGCATCCCTCTTTGTACGCAGGGCCTCTGGCCGCTCGGGGGCGTCGCGGGCACCGGCGGCGGTTTCCCGGGCGGCGTCGGCGGGCGGCCGGGACGCGATGGCGACTTCGGCCGGCCTGGCGAAGCGGGTGAGGGCCCCGGCGGCGGGCGCGGCGGCGACGGAACCTTCCCGGGCCTTGGCAACTGGTGCCCCTTTTTCTTCGGCGGGCGAGACTCGATCGGCGGCGACGGCTTCCCGGGATCTAACGGCGTGAACGGGCCGGCTGGCGGAGAGGGCTCGCTCGGGGCCGACGGCTTCTATGTCCCACAGCGCGGTGGACAGGGTGCCGATGGCCAGGGCGGCGCTGGGGGAGGCGGCGGTGGCGGTGGCGGCGGCGGCACCGCAAGTTGCAACAGCTTCGGCGGCGGCGGCGCTGGTGGTGGCTCGGGCGGCGGCGGTGGTCGCGGCGGACAGGGCGGGCTCGGCGGTGGCGCTTCGGTTGGCTTGGTCGTCACGTCGTCGACCGACGTCGTCATCAACGGTGCGAACTTTGCCACCGGTGGCGGCGGAAATGGCGGCAACGGCGGCAATGGCGGACAGGGCGGGGCCGGCGGCCTTGGCGGTCGCGCCGTCTCCACGTGTACCGCAGGCAACTTCTACGGCGGCGCCAGCCAGCAGGACGACGGCTCCAACGGCGGCATGGGCGGCAACGGTGGGCGAGGCGGCAACGGCGGACGCGGCGGCGGCGGCGCTGGCGGGCCGAGCATCGGCATCTGGGTCTCGGGGCCGTCCGTCGATCTCGTCGACGCACGCTACGACCTCGGCGATCCTGGCAACGGCGGAGCCCCCGGCGGATCGGCGGGCACGCAGTTGCAATCGCGCGGTTCGATCGAATCCGAAGGCGCCATCCCCGTCGACTGCAACGCCAACGGTGTGCACGACCTGGTCGACATCGCCAACGGCGATAGCCTCGACCTGAACCTCGACAATATCCCCGACGAGTGCCAGTGCCGGGCCGACCTGGACGGCGACGGCGTGCTCACCATCTTCGACTTCCTCGAGTTCCAGAACCTCTTCGACACCGGCGACGCGGCCGCCGACTTCGACGGCGACGGCGAATTGACGCTCTTCGACTTCCTGGCATTCCAGAACGCGTTCGACGCGGGCTGCTGAGGCGCACGCCCGCCCGCAGATTCCTCTCCCAGATCCGCGCCGCTCGCCGGCGCGTTTCTTGTATGATTGGGGCGGAGGAATCGATCGTGAGAGAGAACCACACCCCCCGGCCCGGCACGAGGCTCCTCGTTCTCGGAACCTTGGCGGCATTCGGCCAGGCCGCCCAGGCCCAGTTCGTGCCGCTGGATCGCTTCCTGCCGCCGGACGCCCGCGTGTTCGACCAGTTCGGCACCGACGTGGCGATCCTCGAGGATCGGCTGCTCGTCACCGCCCCGGCCGACGACGACGTCGGGCCCGATGCCGGCGTCGCGTTCCTGTTCGACACCGAATCGGGCGCGCTCGTCCGCACGCTCGCCGAGCCCGGCCTGGTCGGCACCGACTGGTACGGGTACGCCGCCGCGCTGAGCCCAGCGGCGGCCATCGTGACCGCCTGGGGCTTCGACGACGGGGACGGACCGGCCGGCGCGATGTTCCTCTACGATCGCCAGACGGGCAGCCTCGTTGACACGTTCACGCCGAGCGACGCCGAGTTCGGCGATCGCTTCGGCTTCTCGATCGACGCCGACGGAAGCGTCGCAATCGCCGGCGCACCAAACGCCGACGGCGCTCGGCTGGCCTCGGGCGCCGCCTACCTGCTGGACGTGAGAGCCCCGGACGCGGTCGACGAGCTCGGCCGCCTGTCCGCCAGCGACGGCGCCCAGGGCTCTGGCTTCGGATTCTCGGTAGCGATCGAGGGCAACCTCGCCCTGGTCGGCGCACCACGTGACAACGAGATCGCCGCCTCCGCTGGCGCGGCGTACCTCTTCGACGTCTCCGATCCGCGACAGCCCGTCGAGCTCGCCAAGCTCACCGCCAGCGACGCCGAGGCGTTCGACTTCTTCGGCAAGTCGGTCGCGCTGCACGGCACGGTCGCGATCGTCGGCGCTCCCGACGCCGACCAGCCGGGCGCGAACGGCGCCGGCGCCGCCTACCTCTTCGACCTGACCGACCCGCGCGAGCCCCGTGAGGTCGCAATCCTCGCGAACGCGGACGTCGGCGTGCTGGGCAACTTCGGCCTGCACGTGGCGACCGACGGCAGGGCCGTCCTAGTCGGCGCGCCCAACGACGATGCCGGCGCGGCCGATGCAGGCGCGGTGTTCGTCTACGACGCGCGCACGGGCGCACCGCTCGAGCCCATCCGCGCCGGTGCTCCCAGCTTCGGCGCTCGCTTCGGCACCGGCCTGGACTTCACCGGCCGGCGACTCGCCGTCGGCGCGCCGCAGGACGACAGCGCGGGCGTGCGGGCCGGCGCCGCCTACGTCTTCGCCGCCCCGTGCCCGGCCGACCTCGACGGCGACGGCGAGCTCACCGTGTTCGACTTCCTGGCCTTCCAGAACCTCTTCGACGCCGGCGACCCGGCCGCCGACTTCGACGGCGACGGCGAGCTGACCATCTTCGACTTCCTCGCGTTCCAGAACGCGTTCGACGCGGGGTGCTGAGGCATCGTTGACCCGATGGAATCGCCCCCTCCCCCGCCGTCGACCACCCGTGTGCTCTTCGTGTGCGGCAAGAACAAGTGGCGCAGCCCGACGGCCGAACAGGTCTTCGCCGACCATCCCGACCATGCCGGCCTCGAGTGCCTCTCCGCCGGCCTGAGCAACGATGCGCCGACGCCCGTCTCGGTCGACCTGGTCGAGTGGGCCGACGTGATCTTCGTCATGGAGCCGGTGCACAAGAAGAAGCTGGCCGCGCGATTCCGCGACCACCTCGGGCACGCCCGCGTCGTCTGCCTGGACATCCCCGACGACTACCGCGAGATGGACCCCGCGCTCATCGCGTTGCTCGAGCGGAGGGTGCCGCCACACCTGCGCTGATCGCCGTCGCCGTCACTCGGCTGGCCTTCGATGACGAGGCCATCCCGCCTGGCACGGCCCCGCTCACTCCACGTACCGCGCAAAGCGCGTGAGGTAGGGCGTGCCCATTTCGACCAGGGTGACGTCTTCGAGCGGGAAGGGGCCGGGCTCTTCCCATCGACCCAAACCGTCGACGCAGCGCACGTCCACGCGTGAGTCGGTGACGTACCTCACCTTGGCGAAGTAGAAGTCCTGGATGGCTTCATCCTCGTCTTCGCACTGGATCGCCAGGAACGGGTACCGCGCCGCGGCGTCGCCGATGGCCATGGCCATGCTGCTGAGGTCGATCTTCGGCGCTTCGTCCAAGCCACCCAGCAGCCCCTCGGCCTCGAGCATGCGATCCCAGAAGGCCTCGTAGTCGCCCTGGCGGACCGACACGACGTCACGCTCGCGGATGATGGCGTAGCCATTGGGCTCGAAGTCGTCGAAGGGGTGCACGAGGGCCAGGCCGTTGGCGGCGTCGAGCACGTAGCCGTTGAGCCTGGGGTTGCTCGGGCGGCTTCGCTCGATCCTGACCCTGCGGCGTGTGCCGGCGTGCTCTTGCAGCGACGTCATGCGAGATTCCGATGGCGCCCCCGCGCTACGGACACCCGGCGGCGAACGCGTTCTGGAAGGCCAGGAAGTCGAACAGGGACAGCTCGCCATCGCCGTCGAAGTCGGCCCGCGGATCGCCGGCATCGAAGAACGACTGGAACGCGAGAAGGTCCATGACCGTCAGCTCGCCGTCGCCGTCCACGTCGGCCCGGCACGGCCGGCGCACGCATCCGTAGCGTGCGATGCGGCTGGACGCGTGGCCGCCCGCGCTCGTGAAACGCCCGCCGGCGAACAGGGCCGCGCCCGAGCCGTCGTCGTGGGCATGGAGCGCATAGACCCGCGGCGTCGAGCCGTCCATGCCCGAGCCCAGCGGCCACCACGTGCGACCATCCCAGCGGGCGAGGTAGTTGCCCGGTCCGCCGTACATGCTCGAGAACGCGCCGCCCACGACGAGGTCCGGGCCGTTACCCCCGCCTGGGTCGAACACGTCGACGGCGTACGCGATGTTCGAGAGTCCTCCGCCGAGTGGCTCGTAGCGCGCCCCATCCCAGCGGACCGCGCCGCTGGTCTCCGGCCGGCCAATCACGCCCAGCCTGCCGACGATGTAGAGCGCCGGCCCGCGGCCGTCGTCGTAGGTGGCCATGTCGAAGGCCTCACCGTTGAGCGGCGTCGAGAGGTCCGACCACACGCGTCCATCCCACTTGAGCACGCAGTTGTTGGGCACGCCCGGCAGCGTGAAGTCGTCGCTGCCCGCGTAGAGCGCCGGGCCCTTGCCGTCATCGAAGACGTGCAGGCAGAATACCTCGGCCCTCGCACCGCTGCCGACGGCCTTCCAAGTCCTTCCGTCCCAGCGCGCCACGTACTTGGCGGTCTGGCCGTCGACACGCAGGAAGTCGCCGCCTGCGTAGAGCGCCGGGCCCGAGCCATCGTCGAAGACCGCCAGCGCGTTCACCAGCCCGTCGCAGCCCTCGCCGGTGCCCACCGTCGACCACGCCGCGCCGTCCCATCGCGCGACGCCGCGGGCGGGCTGGCTGCCGGCCGTGCTGAAGTATCCGCCGGCGTAGAGCGCGGGGCCCGAGCCATCGTCGAAGCTCGCCAGAGCCAGGGCACCCGCGTCGAGCCCTTGGCCGAGCGCCGACCAGCGCAGTCCGTCCCACCGCGCGACGTGGTTGGCCCGCACGCCGCCGGCATACTCGAAGAAGCCGCCGGCGTAGAGCGCTTCGCCCCCACCGTCGTCGTGGGTGGCCAGCACGCGTACCTCTCGGTCCATGCCCGCGCCGTCCCCCGGAGATGCAATGCTCGCCCACGCCGCGCCGTCCCACGTTGCCAGGCCGCCCATGAAGGCGTCCGCGACCGTCTTGAATCGACCGCCCACGAACAAGCGTTCCCCGGTGCCGTCGTCGTAGACGGCCATGGCGTCCACGCGTTCGTCCATCGCGGCGTCGAGGCCGGTCCACCGGCGGCCGTCCCACTTGGCGACCGACTCCACCGGCTCGCCGCTGGAAGCGAGCCGTCCGCCGACGAAGAGGGCCGGACCCGAGCCGTCGTCGTAGACCTGCATGTCGAGCGCGACGCCGTCGAAACCGTCTGCCAGGCCCGACCACTCGGACCCATCCCACCTGGCCACGCCGCGGGCGGGAACGCCGCCGGCGTGCTGGAATCGTCCGCCGACGTAGAGTGCTTCGCCCGCGCCGTCGTCGTAGACGGCCAGCGCGAATGCGGTGTCGTCGAGCCCGATGCCGCCGGAGCCCTCGAGCGGCTGCCACGCGACGCCGTCCCACTTGGCGATGTGATTGGCGATGCGGCGGTCGCCGAGGATGCCGAAGTCGCCCGCGGCGTACAAGGCCGGGCCGTTTCCATCGTCGAACACCACCAAGGCGCGCACCTCAACGAAATAGAGGCCAAGGCCGACGCCCACGGGGTTCCACGCCGCGCCGTCCCAGCGGGCGATGCCCTTGAGCGAGTGTGCCCCGCCCGTGGAGCGGTTGAGATTACCCCCCGCATACAGAATCGGGCCCGAGCCATCGTCGTAGATCGCCAGCGAGTGGACCGAACCAAAGAAACCGGCGCCCACGGGACCCCACCGCGCACCGTCCCAACGAGCAATGTTGTCCACGTCGACCCCGCCGGCTCGGTAGAAGTTCCCACCGGCACAGAGCTTCTCGCCTGTTCCATCGTCGAACGCGACCATGGCGTACGTGAAGAGGTTGGTGCCGGAGTCCAGCGGCGCCCATGCCTGCCCGTCCCACCGTGCGATGTTGCTCGATTCGACGGATCCGACCGTCTCGAAGTTGCCACAGATGTACAGCGCCTCGCCCCGGCCGTCATCCCAGGTGGTCATGGCGTGAACGTCGCGATTGACGCCCACCAACCCAAACACGCCCTCGGCCCACTGCGGATCACAGGGTTGCCCCTTGCCGGGCATGGCCATGAGCAGGACCACCAAGGCCGTCGCCGCCAGTTGCCGTGCGAGCGCGGTTCGAGCCCCACCGGACGCGTGATCGTGGATCATGTGGCCCTCCCTTGTCTTGACCAAGTTACCAGATCACGACCTTCAGTGCAAGGCCATTTGATCCGGAGCGTGGTTCCCAGGAGTAGAGTTTCGATTCATTAGTCGTTCGGCGACACCGCGTGCGCCTCGATCTCCACGAGCATCCGCGGATCGACCAGCGCCGCCACGACCAGCAGCGTCGCGGCCGGCCGGACGTCCTTGAACGCCTCGCCGTGCGCCCGCCCCACCGCTTCGGCGTGCGCCACGTCGGTCACGTACAGCCGCGTCGACACGACGTGCGCGAGCCCGGCCCCGTGCTCGCGGAGGACGGCGCCGATACGCTCGATAATGGTCGAGGCCTGGCCGCCGGCGTCGCCCTCGCGCTCGATCGTGCCGTCGGCGTTGACGGCCGTCGTGCCGGCGAAGAAGAACTCCGTGCGATCGGCGTGCTCGATCTTAACGCAGCGGCTGTAGCCGTTGGTCGCTTCCCAGGGGCCGCCGGTGGAAATGTTGGTGCGCTTCACGGCGAGCCCTAGAGCTTCTTCAGTGCATCCACGACCTGATCCACGTGCTCCTTGGTGTGCACCGCCGACATCTGCAGCCGCAGCCGCGCCTCGCCCTCGGGCACGACGGGGTAGCCGAAGCCGATCACGAAGACGCCCAGTTCCAGCAGCCGCTTGCTCATCGCGATGGCGGTGGCCGTCTCGCCGACGATGATCGGGCAGATGGCGGTCGGCGAGTCGATGACCTCGAAGCCCGCACCGCCGATCTGCTGGCGGGCGTAGGCCGTGATGTCGCGCAGGGCCTGCACACGCTCGGGCTCGCGGAGCACGATCTCGATCGCCTTGTTCGCGCTGCACGCGACCGTGCACGGCAGGGCGTTGCTGAAGAGCGTTGGCCGCCCGCGTTGCACGATGAGCTCCGTGCCGCGCTTGCTGCCCGCGATGAAGCCGCCGGCCCCGCCGCCCAGGCCCTTGCCCAGCGTGCCGGTGAAGAAGTCGACCTCGCCCCGGCTCGCGTCGTGGCCGGGGGCACCGGGGCACATGTTGAAGTGCTCGTGCGTGCCGCGGCCGGTCGTGCCCATCACGCCGTGGGCGTGGCTGTCGTCGACCACGAGCATCGCGTCGAACTCGTCGCAGAGCGTGCGCAGCGCCGGCAGGTCGGCGATGTCGCCCTCCATCGAGAACACGCCATCGGTGACGACCCAGATCTGGCCGGTGACCTCCGGGTTGCTCCGCGCCGCCTCGAGCTTCTCACGAAGGCTGCCCAGGTCGTTGTGCTTGTACACGCCCTTGTGGACGCCCTTCTTGATGACGGCCGCCAGGCGGATGCCGTCGATGATGCAGGCGTGGTTCAGCTCGTCGGACAGCAGCAGGTCCCCCGGCTCGGCGAACGTGGGGTACAGCGCCTCGTTGGCCGTCCAGCAGCTCACGAACGTGTAGCTGCTTTCGGTACCCATGTACTTTGCGATGGTTTGTTCGATGGTCTCGTGGCAGTCGAACGTGCCGCAGATGAATCGGACCGACGCCGTGCCGGCGCCATACTTCCGCAGCCCCTCGATGCCGGCCTCGACGACCTCGGGGTGGTTGGCCAGGCCCAGGTAGTTGTTCGAGCACATGCAGATGACTTCCCTGGACTTGCCAGAATCGTCGCGCAGCATGACCGTCGGCCCCATCGGCCCGGTGAGCATCTGGAGGTGCTTGTATTGCCCGCCCTGCTCGAGCTGGGCGAGGATGTCGTCGGTGCGGGCGTTGAAGGGCCTGGTCGTCGTCGCTGCGGTCATGCGGGGTCTCCTGCGTGGCTACGTGCAGGGTAGGAGCGTGCTCGCTCAGAGCCCCGCCACCGCGACCCCGTGCCGGGCCGAGTAAACCTGCGCCATCATCCGGATTGCGTTGTAGTTGCTGCCGGCCGAGAACGCGGCGGCGTGGGTGGGCCGATCGACCCGCTTGAGCACGTCGCCCAGCAGCGTGGCGGCCTCGCGGTGCTTGCCGTCTCGCTCAAGCATGCCGACCGCACCGGCCACGGCGTATCGCGACATGCTCGTCGCGTTGAGCGCCGTATCGATGACGTCCTGGTACGCCAGGTACGCGCCGTGCTTGTCGCCGCGCTCGATCGCGTCGGCCGCCTGCCGCAGCCGGATGCGGGCCCGCAGGTCCTTCTTGCTCTTGACGTGGTCGAGCACGCGCTCCCAAGTCGCGATGCGATCCTTCGGATCCTCCATCGACGCGACCATTGGCTCGAGCATGCCCACCATGAAGTGCTCGGCCCCGGCGTCCTTGCACAGCCGGATGATCACGTTCGACCACTGCACGCGGTCGGCCATGGGCATCGCCGGATCGTTCACGGCCTTGGCGACGATCGCCCAGCCCCGGCGGTCGGCGGGATTCTGCCGCAACGCCAGCTCGGCCAGCTCGAGCACGCCCAACCGGCCGCGGCGCTCGGTCGCGCCGCGTCGCTTGTGCTCGATCTCCAGCGGCTCCACGCCCGCCTCTAGCGCCTCGGCCGCGTCGAGCCAGGCCGTCGCGGCGTGCCGCTGGCGTTCGTTTACCGAGGCCAGCCGCGCCAGCAGCCCGAGCTCGTCGTCGCCGATGGAGCCCCGCGTCTGCGGGTCCATGACGACGCCGAGCACGCCCTGGTACTCGTCGTATCGCCCGACGTCGAAGTTCCATCGCGCCCGGCGGCCCTGGGACTCGAGGTACCCGACCCACGCGTGGCCGACCTCGCCGCCGCGACCCACCACGTACGCGGTAGGCACGCCGATGGCCTTGCCGACCGTCACGGCGTAGTGACACTGGTCGGCGCACACGCCGCCGTACTTGCGGATGTTCTGGATGGTGAAGCCGCGCTCGGTGACCTTCTTGGCGCTGCCCGTGCGCGCGTGATCGTGGTCGTACTCGATGTCGAAGAATCGCTCGCCCACGGCCCGGTCGCCGCGGTGCTCTGCGAGCGCCCACTCGAGCTCGTCGACGCTCGCCGCCGCGTCGACCACGTACACCAGCAACTCCGGCGGCACTTTTCGCAGGCCGAAGAGCATGTGCCGCTCGTTGCCCGTGTAGTAGCGGAAGAGCGCGACGGGCCCGGCGCTCTTGGCCGTGTTCTCGTTCACGCTCCGCGCGAACGTCTCCTCGCCGTCGTGCACGACGCACAGCGCCGCCACCAGCGCCGGATACCGCCCCACCGCCTCGTCACCAAACGTCTGGCGCAGGTCGCCCAGCGTCTCGAGCACCCCTGCCCCCCGGTCGGCCGGCACCACCGCGTGCACGAGCGCCGCGCCCGGACCGGTGTCGGCCGAGAGGTACGCCAGCCAGTCGGCCCGCTCGTCAACGGTCGCCGCGCCTGCCAGGGCGATCGTGCGCCGCAAGCGAGCGATATCTGAAAGCAAGGACGCATCGCGCACCGTCCCGTTGACGGCCATCGTCGCCAGCATCGTGTCGAGTTCGGCGAGCAGCTCGTCCCGCGATGCATCCTGGGTGATTTCGGCTTGCGCCCGCTCGCGAACGTCCGAGAGACCCTGCGAAAGTTTCGCCTGAAGGGCGTTGAGCTGGGCAACGGCCGGGCACGCGACCAATGCCACCCAGCAAAGAGCCAGCAGGATCGCCACGCTCGCTCGTACGCCTCGCTCCATCGTGCAGACCTCGCTTGAAGCTCGAATCGCCGCCAAGACCCGTCACGCCGCGAGCCGGCCGCGTGTATTTCCTCAGACAGAGTATTGCGATCAACGCTCGAGGAGGATGCACCATGCCGGCCAGAATCTCGAAGTTCGTCACGTCCGCAACGCTCGCCGTGGTCTCGGCGGCCGCGCTCGCACAGGAAGAGACCCGCATCGCCACCGCCGACACCTACGTCGAGAGCTCCATGCCGGCCGCGAACTTCGGCTCGGCCGACGAGCTCGCCGCGGGCAAGGGCAGCTCTTGGGGGCTGGGCTTCGCCCGGCTGTACCTGAAGTTCGACCTGAGCGACCTGAGCGATCCCGACGCCGTGGAGCGCGCCACGCTCCGCGTGTTCCAGCACCGCACCGAGCCAGCCGCGGGCGGCCTGGGCGACGACGTCTTCACCCTGATGAGCGATTGGGACGCCGACGAAGTGACCTGGGACACGAGGCCCGAGAACGGCGACCGCGCGGGCAACGACAGCCGACGCGTGGGGGACAGCTTCAGCACAGGATGGCTCGACTACGACGTAACGGATCTGGTCAAGGCCATCGCCGACGGGGCCGCCAACAACGGCTTCGCCGTCGCACAGATCCGCGAGAGCACCGCCGGCGCCTCGCGCTATGGCTACTTCCGCAGCCTCGAGTTCGCCGACCCGGCGCTCCACCCGCAACTCGTGCTCGTGCTGGTCGATGCCTGCCGCGTCGATCTCGATGGCGATGGTGACTTGACGATCTTCGACTTCCTCGCGTACCAGAACCTTTTTGATGCCGGCGACCTCGCGGCCGACTTCGACGGCGACGGCGCATTGACGATCTTCGACTTCCTGGCCTTCCAGAACGAGTTCGACGCGGGCTGCTGAACCACCTTAGGGATATCGCCTCAAGGCTCCTCGATCCGAAGCATCCGACGGATCTCGTCGGTCTTGAAGCCCAGCAGCATCGGCCGCCGCACGCCCGGAAGGGTAATGACGTCGTAGAGCTCGCGCACCACGCCCTCGAGCCGCAGCCAGTGATCGGTGGTGCCCGTTCCAAGATTAATGACGTGCAGAGCGCACCGTGCCTCGGCGTCCTTGGCCTTGAGGTTCTCCTGCAGCGGCAGGCCTTCGAAGGTCCTGTTCTTCCGCGCTGCCGAGAGCCCGACGACGGCGTGCTCGCCCTCGAACGTCAGGCCGCGCGCGAAGCCCGGGCAGAACGCCACGTTCTCGAACGACCCGCTCTTGAGATCGACGAACCCGAAGTAGCCCGTCCCCGCGTTGACCAGCCATACCTTGTCCGGGTAGTCGGGATGCATCCGCGGCGAGTGCGGCATGCTGAGCCCCTCGCCCACGATGTCGCCCGAACGCACATCGATGAGCACACCCCCACCATCACGTCGGTCGCGCCAGCCGTCGGCCACGTCGCTCTTGCTGACCGCGGTGGCGTACCGAGGCTCCCCGGTTGCCGGATCTCCGGCCAGCCCATTGAGGTGGCAGCGGTCCTCCCCCACCGGCGCCGACAGCGGAGCACTGATGAACGAGGGCGACCACACGGGCTTGAAGCTGTACGTGTGGCTCACCGTCGCGATGCAGTTGAACGCCGTCACGCAGAACACCGGAGCCTGACCCTGTGGCACCACGATGTCGTGCACGTCGACATCGCCGGTCGTATGCCCGAGCGTGGGCACGTAGAGCGCGTCGTAGCCCTCGGGCGTCGCCTGTCCCATGGGCACGTAGTTCTCCAGCCGCCAGAGCTGGTAGAGCGAAGCCATCCACAGCGTCTGGCCGTCTGCCGAGGCGTGCAGCCCCATGCAGCGGTTGAAGGTCCGCTCGTAGACGCTCAGCCGGCCGTTCGGCTGCACGCCCACCAGGAAGAGCTTCCCGGCTTGGTACGTGCTCAGGCCCAGGCTGACGGCCCGCGACGCCATCCACTCGATGAGGTGTCGCGAGGCAGAAATAGCCAGCTCAGGCTGCTCCGACGGCGTTGCGGCATCCATGGCCCAGCATATGGCCTTCCCGACCCTGATACGGGCGGGCCCGGGCAGCGCGACGGCTTGCCCGATTTCCCCGATGTGGCTTCCACCCGGCCCCGACAAGCCCGGTAGCCTCCGCCATGGCAAGCTCCGCCTTCGACATGCAGCCCAGCGACGTCAGCGGCAGCGTGGGCACACTCGCAGTAATCTTGGGCGATCAGCTCGACCCGCGGAGCTCCGCCCTCCGCCGGCTCGACAAGGAGGCCGACGCCGTCCTCATGATGGAGGTCGACGAGGAGGCCTCGCTGGGTCCCAGCCATCGGCAGCGGACGGCCATGTTCTTCTCGGCCATGCGGCACTTCGCGCTCGAGCTACGCGACAAGGACTACCGCGTCCGCTACACCCCGGTCGATCAGCGGGGCAATACCCACAGCCTGACGGGTGAGATCGAGCGAGCCGCCAAGGCGCTCAAGCCCGACCGCATCATCGTCGTCCACCCCGGCGACTGGCGCGTCTACGAAGAAGCCCAGGGCTGGGAAGACGCTACAGGCGTCGAGACCGAGATCCTCGAAGACACCCACTTCACCTGCACGCTCGACGAGTTCAACGAGTGGGCCGACGGCCGCAAGGAACTCACGATGGAGTACTTCTATCGCGAGCGTCGCAAGGCCCTAGGCATCCTCGTCGACGGCGACGGCAAGCCCGAGGGCGACCAGTGGAACTACGACCACGACAACCGAGAGTCGTTCAAGAAGGGCGGCCCCGAGTCTCCCCCGCCGTTGCGGTTCGACCCGGACGACGTCACGAAGGAAGTCATCGCGCTCGTCGAGAAGCGCTACCCAGACGCCCCGGGAAACCTGGACGATTTCGGCTGGCCCGTGACGGGATCGGACGCGAAGAAATCGCTCGACCACTTCATCAAGTATCGCCTCCGCGAGTTCGGCCCCTTCGAAGACGCGATGTGGACCGGTCGCCCCTGGCTCTACCACAGCCACCTCAGCGTGCCGCTCAACCTCAAGCTGCTGGACCCCAAGAAGTGCATCGATGCGGCCCTGGAGGCCTACGAGAAGGGCAACGCACCGATCAACTCGGTCGAGGGATTTGTCCGCCAGCTCATCGGATGGCGTGAGTACATCCGCGGCGTCTACTGGCGCGAGGGCCCCGACTACCGCGACCGAAACTACCTCGACCAGCACGGCGACCTGCCCGACTTCTATTGGACGGGCGACACCGACATGCGCTGCATGAAGGAGTGCATCGACCCCGTGCTCGACTACGCATGGATGCACCACATCCCGCGGCTCATGGTCACCGGTAACTTCGCGCTCATCGCGGGCGTCCATCCCCGCAAGATCGGCGACTGGTACTTCGGCATGTATGCCGACAGCGTCGACTGGGCCACCACGCCCAACACCATCGGCATGGCCATGTACGCCGACGGCACCGAGGACGGCGGCCCCGTCGTCGCGACCAAGCCCTACGCCGGCAGCGCCAACTACATCAACAAGATGTCCAACTTCTGCAAGAAGTGCCCATACGACAACAAGGCACGCACCGGCGAGACCAACAAGGGCCAGGCCTGCCCCTTCAACACCTTCTACTGGGACTTCTTGATCCGCAACGAGGATCGGTTCGCCGGCAACAACCGCATGGCGCTCATCATGAAGAACGTCAAGAACATGTCCAAGGAAGAGAAGATCTCCATCCGAGTCAGCGCTACGTCCGTGCGCAAGAAGCTCGGCATCGGCGACATCGAGAAGTGAGGCCCGCCCCATGCGACCCCTGATGTGGTTCCGCGCCGACCTGCGAACCCGCGATAACACGGCCCTCAGCGCTGCCTGCACGGCTGCCTCCAAGGGCGTGCTCGCCGTCTTCACGATCTGCCCCAAGCAGTGGCGCGAGCACGACTGGGGCGACATGAAGGTCGACTTCCTCCGCCGCAACCTCGAGGAGTTGCACGAGGGTCTCCAGTCCCGCAACATCGCGCTGAAGTTCATCGAGCGAGACTCGTTCGATGGCATCGAAGACGACCTGCTCGAACTCGCCAAGGAGCACCACTGCAACGCGCTCTTCTTCAATGAGGAGTACGAGGTCAACGAGCGCAAGCGCGATGCGGCGGTGGCCGCGGCCTTCGCCAAGGCCGGGCTCTCGGTCCGCAGCTTCCACGACCAGACCTGCGTCCCGCCGGGCGAGCTCCGCACGAAGGAAGACAAGCCCTACACCGTCTACTCGCCCTTCAAGCGCAAGTGGTACCAGCACTTCAAGGACGGGCTCGTCCCCAAGGCCCAGGGCCTCGCCAAGAAACAGCCCGAGATGGTGTCGTCGTCCGACGCCGTCCCGGACTCGCTGGGCGACTTCGACGCCGACGCCGGCCGTCCGGACCTCTGGAAGGCCGGCGAAGACCACGCCTTGTCGCGCCTGCGGAGCTTCATCGAGGGCCGCCTCGATCCGTACAAGGAAGAACGCGATTACCCCGCCATCAACGGCACCAGCACCATCAGCCCCTACCTCGCGATCGGCGCCGTCTCGCCCCGCCAGTGCATCGAGGCGGCGCTGGACGCCAACAACGGAAAGATCGACGGCGGAAGCAAGGGTGCCGTGCATTGGATGAGCGAGGTCATCTGGCGTGAGTTCTACCGCCAGATCCTCGTCGCGTTCCCGCGCGTCAGCAAGCATCGCGCATTCAACAAGAAGTACGACATCCCCTGGCGGGACGACGCCGAGGCCAAGGGCCAGTTCTCCGCGTGGTGCCAGGGCAAGACGGGCTACCCCATCGTCGATGCCGCCATGCGGCAGCTCAACCAGACCGGCTGGATGCACAATCGCTCGCGCATGGCCGTCGCCATGTTCCTCTCCAAGGACCTGCTCATCGACTGGCGCTGGGGCGAGCGATACTTCATGGAACACTTGGTAGATGGCGACCTGGCCAGCAACAACGGCGGCTGGCAGTGGTCGGCCGCCACCGGCACCGATGCCGCCCCCTACTTCCGCATCTTCAACCCCATTAGCCAGAGCAAGAAGTTCGACCCCGACGGCGAGTACATCCGCACGTTCGTCGACGAGCTGTCGGACGTCAAGGGCGATGACATCCACGCACCGTGGGAACAGGAAGGACTGCTCGACGACACGGGCTACCCCGAGCGCATCGTCGACCACCACGTAGCCCGCGAGCGCGCACTCAAGGCGTTCAAGGTCGAGAGCTAGCGGCCTGTTGCAGCAGGACGGTCAGTCCCAGAAGGGGTCGGCGATCAGGACCGAACCCTCTCGGCGTACGTTCTTGTACGCACGCAGGAAGGCGTTCTCGCCCACGCCCAAACGTTGGTCGGGCTGGGCGGGCGATCCTCGCACGTCGTCCTCGTTTACGAACAGGTTGTCCGCCTGGGTGGGCTTGTCATACTCGCGGAACACGAACGTCAGCGACTGCGGATCGGGCCGCTGCTCGTAGATCACGCGCATGTCGTTGTAGGCGATGTTGCCCGACCACTGGTTCTTGCGGCCGTGGATGAGCAGCGTCTTGCTCTGCTTGCCAAACAAGCCCGGCGCGAGGTACCAGTCGCCCGGGTCGCCGCCATAGGTCGGCCCGCGGTTGCCGATGAGGGCCTCGCCCGACTCGTTGGTCGACGCCCACATCTTCTCGCGATCGCCGAAGGGTGCCGAGTGCGCGTACGACGTGAAACCGACCTGCCCGTCCAGCCGGCGCGCGGGCCCGCCGGCGCTGCCCGAGCGTTCGCTCGGCACGCCCGCGAAGCCCGGATCGAACACGGCGAACTCCGGATCGATCGCGGCCTTGGGCAGCTTGTCCTCGTATCCCGGATCGACCTGGATCCGGTCACTGACCTCGGCCGGGCTCACCAAGAGTTCGACGGGCACGTGTCCGTTGTAGATCATCAGCGACAGGATGTTGCCCGTGTTGTCCTTGAACTCGTCTTCGGTGGCCGTGACGGTTGCGTCGTTGCGATCGACCTGGCTCGGCCGCGGATAGGTCTCGTTGTGGGACTGGGCCCACACGGCCATGCCCTGCGCCGTTCCCCGAACCTGCGTGGCGTCCTTCACCTGTCGGGCGACGAGCCGCGCCTGGCCCAGCGCGGGCAGCAGGATGCCGATCAGCAGCGCGATGATCGCGATGACCACCAGCAGCTCGATCAGCGTAAACGCGTTGCGGCGGTCCGTGCATGTCGTGCGTGGTCGATGCGTCATGCGATCTCCCTTCGAACCCTTCCACAAATCGTACGTTCGGCGGGTGATCCGGTTCCGATTGGTGCCGCAGCGCACGAAAAAACGCCGCGGGCCAGGCGGCCCGCGGCGTCAAGAATCAAGTCTTCAGGCCGAAAATTCAGCCCGAACGTTCGATCACAAGAATCGAACTTAGTCGACCCACACCTGGACCGTGTAGGTGATGCCCGCACGCGTGACGGTGCCAACCGGGCGGAGGTAGTTGTTGTTCATGTCCAGAGCCTGCGTACCACCGGTGCTCGTCGAGCGGATGGTGTGCTCGGTGGCGGACGGGCGACCGCTGGCGGCAGCGCCGGTCTCGTCGTTCTCCGACACGAACAGGTTGTCGGGACGGGTGAAGGCGGTGCTGGAGCCGCCGCCGCTGCCCGTGAACGTGAAGGTCAGGTTCTCGGGGTCGGGACGGGTGTGGAACTCGACGTGCTGGTCGTTGTAGCCAGTGTTGCCGGCCCACTGCGTCTTCGAGCCGTGGATCAGCAGGGTGACCGAGCGATCACCGAAGTCGCTGTCCTCGATGAGGCGCCAGGTGCCGGTCTCGCCGGAGCCGTCGAGCTCGTAGCCAGGACCGCGGTTGCCCAGGATCGCATCGGTCGAGCTGAACGTGTTGCTCCAGATGCGGTTGCGAGCGCCGAAGTAGGGGATCTGGGCGTACGAGTTGTTGCTCGGGCCGCTGGTGCCCTGCGGGTACGAGACGCCGTCGTTGTCGTCGAAGGTCGTGCCGCGGAAGCGCGGGTCCCACAGCGCCGACTCGGGCGTCTGGGCCTCGGACGGGTTGGCGCTCTCGTAGTCTTCCATCAGCTCGACGTCGCCGGCCTCGGCCGGGCTGATCGCGAGCTCGGTGGGGAAGAAGCCGTTGAAGATCAGCAGCGACAGGGCGTTGCCCGTGGTGTCCTTGCTGAAGTCAGGGGTCGGCGAAGGGCCACCCAGCGTGTCGCCGTTGCGGTCGACGCGGCTCGGGATGGGGTACTGCTCCTGGTTGTTCTGGGCCCAGATGGCCATGGCCTGAACGATGCCACGGACCTGGGTCGAATCCTTCAGCTGGCGGGCGGTGGCGCGAGCCTTGCCCAGGGCCGGCAGCAGGATGCCGATCAGCAGCGCGATGATCGCGATGACCACCAGCAGCTCGATCAGCGTAAACGCCTTGCGATTCTTGATCGTCTTCATGGAACGTTGCTCCAAGCTTTCCCGGTCGCGTCGCATCATCGATGCGCCACGACCGGTCATCATCAGCGGTCCGCAATACCGTGCGGACCAAGCGGAGCCGAGTCATGTTTCCGTGCACCCGCCGATCCCGGTCTCGGCCATGCCAGGAGCGCTGCGAAGGTGCAACGCCTGGGCGGGGCTGATCGCCGGCGGCCTGATGCGGGCCCCCGTGGGGCCGGCCGGAGCGATCGTCAAGATGTCGGAAGAGTGACTGGAGCGGGTGCTGATGACGTGGGCGAGCGATGTCGTCCCATCAGAACGGTGTTGCGTATACCCGCTTGGATCCCCTTCCCGCTACGCGTAGCGCGTACAGATTACTGGATCTGATTCGCCAGTCAAGCCCCAAGGTTGCGATCAACCCCGTTTTCCATGAAATTCGCGCCATTTATACCCACTCAGACTCCAAACGGATTCCCCAGATGTCGCAAAACCCGAACTTTCACCAGATTCTCACCGACCTCGGCATCGAACTGCCCAAGCCACCGCCGGCGGTCGCGTCCTACGTGCCGGTCCGCGTCGACGGCAATCACGCCTACGTAAGCGGCCAACTTCCCTTCGTCGACGGGGCCCTGCCCCAGACCGGCCGCGTCGGCGTCGACCTGAGCCTCGAGCAGGCCCAGGGACTGGCGCGCACCTGCGCCGTCAACGCCCTGGCGGCCCTGCACGCGTACGCCGGCGGGCTGGACAACATCGCCGGCATCGTGCGCGTGGGCATCTACGTCGCGTGCGGCCCCGACTTCACCGACCACCCGAAGGTCGGCAACGGCGCGAGCGAACTCTTCCAGCAGGTGTTCGGCGAGCACGGCCGCCACGCACGCGCCGCGGTGGGCTGCACCTCGCTGCCCTTAGCTTCGCCCGTCGAGGTCGAGGTGATGGCGCGCTTGAAGCGTCCCGTCGAGTAAGGCTCGGATCAGCCGAACGCCTTCTTGTAGTCCGCCAGGAATCGCTCGAGCCCCGAGTCGGTCAGCGGGTGGTTCATGACCTTGCCGATGACGTCGAAGGGCACGGTCGCCACGTCGGCCCCCACCATCGCGCACTGCAGCAGGTGGTTGGGGTGGCGGATCGACGCCGCCAGAATCTTGGTGGCAAGCCCGTAGTTGTCGTAGATCTGGCGGATCTTGACGATCAACTCCATGCCGTCCTCGCCGATGTCGTCGATACGGCCGATGAACGGGCTCACCAGGTACGCTCCCGCCTTGGCGACCATGAGGGCCTGGAGCGACTGGAAGCACAGCGTCATGTTCGTGCGGATGCCCTCGTCGCTGAGCGCCTTGCACGCGCGCAGGCCGTCGACGGTGCTGGGCAGCTTCACCACGATGTTCTCGGCGATGCCCGCGCGGTCCTTGCCCTCGGCCAGCATCTCGTCGAACTTCGTCGCGATGACTTCTGCCGAGACCGGGCCCGAAACGACCTCACAGATCTCTTTCAGGCGCTGGCCGTAGTCGACGCCCTCCTTGGCGATGAGCGTCGGATTGGTCGTGACGCCGTCGAGCACGCCCATCTCGTGGGCCTGGCGGATCTGGTCGAGGTTGGCGGTGTCGATGTACAGTTCCACGCGTGGTTCCTTCGTCAAGAGCCGCGAATCGAGCTTCCCAAAAACGAGCCCCCGCCGTGAGGCGGGGGGCAATTCCAACCAGCGGCGTCCGGCCCTCGGAGGGGCCCCCGCCTCACGGCGAGGGCTCGTCGGAGACGCCGACCGGTCAGGCCGACACGGTAGCCGCCGCCTCGCGCTCCAGCACGGCCTTGAGCTCCCGCCGCATGATCTTGCCCGTCGGGTTCCGCGGCAGGGCCTCGATCACGCGGATCTCGCGCGGCACCTTGTAGCCCGCAAGCTTGTCCTTGCACCAGCCCTTGAGGGCCATCGCATCGGGCGTCGCGCCCTCCTCGGGCTCGATGAAGGCGACGATCTCCTCGCCGCGCGTCGGGCACATGCGGCTGGTGACGCCCGAAGCGTGCACATCGGGATGATGGTTGAGCACCTCCTCGATCTCGCGCGGAAAGACGTTCTCGCCTCCGACGATTATCATCTCCTTCAGCCGCCCCGTAATGAGCAGGCGGCCGGCCTCGTCGACGTGGCCGATGTCGCCCGTGCGCAAGAACCCCTCGCCGTCGAACACGCGGGCCGTCTCGGTCTGCTGCTTGTAGTAGCCCTTCATGACGTTGGGCCCGCGTACGCGGATCTCGCCGTCCTCGCCCGGCCGGAGGGTGCGGCCGCGCTCGACGCAGGTGATGCGTTGCTCGACCTCGGGTAGCGGCAGCCCCACGCAGTGGGCCCGGAACTCCGTCGGCCGGCACCAGTGCGTCACCGGGCTGGTCTCGGTCAGGCCGTATCCCTCGTGGATGGCCACGCCGAAGCGCTCCTGGAATCGCCGGAAGATGTCTTGGGGCAGCGGCTCGCCGCCCGAGACGGCGTAGCGGATCTTCGCGAAGTCTTCGGGCAACGCCGACTTGACGGTGAGCAAGGCACCGTACATCGACGGGATGCCCACGAACACCGTCGGCTGGTGCTCGCGGAAGAGCTTCACGACCGCCTGCGGCACGAAGCGGGCCGTGTACACCACCCGCTGGCCCAGCAGCAGCGGCAGCAGCGTCATGACCGTGAGCCCGAAGCTATGGAACTGCGGCAGCACGCTCAGGAACGTGTGGTTGTCGCGGGTGAACTGCACGAATCGATCGATCTGCCGGATGTTGCTCAGCAGGTTGTCGTGCGTGAGCATCACGCCCTTGGGCCGGCCGCTGGTGCCCGAGGTATACAGCAGCACGGCCAGGTCATCCATGCTCGATCGGGCCGGCCAGCGCAGCTCGGGCACGCCCTTGAAGTTCACTTCCTCGAGCCTGATCAGGTGCTTGCACCGGGGCTCGTAGCCCAGGAAGTCGAGCATCGGGCCCGCCGTCACGATCGTGTCGCAGCCGCAGTGATCGACGACGTACTGCAGTTCTTCCTGCTTCAGCAGGTAGTTGAGCGGTACGACGGTCTTGCCGTGCATCCAGCCCGCCAGGGCGGCGATCGGGAATCCGCCGCTCGTCGGCAGCATGACGCCCACGGTGTCGGTGTTGCAGCGGCGTTCGATCTCCGACGCCACGAAGTAGCTCGCAGCCAGGATCTTCAGGCCCGAGTAGCTCGAGCGGTCATCGACCACCAGCGTCTTTCGTCCGTGGCGGACCAGGCTCCGCAGCAGCGACCATTGGATGCTCAAGGCTCGGCCCCCGTTTCGCGACCGCGCCCCCGGGCCTCCTGCCCGGAGCGATCGAGCCGCGAAGGATCAGGGCATGGTAGACCAACCACTAACTAAGCCGACGGCCAGCCGGGCGGCATGCACGCTGGTCCTGATGCTCGCGGCCCTGACGCTAACGGCGTGTGCCAGCGGCGGCGGCCAGTCCTCCTACCGCGAGTACTACGAGGCCGGTCAGTACCGCGCCGCGCTGGCGCGTGCCCAGGCGACCGAGGGCCGGCCTGGCGGCAACTCCGACGCCGCCCTCGTCGCAGGCCTGAGTGCCGAGGCCCTGCGCGACGATGCGACCGCCCGGGCGTGGCTCCAGCCCATCGCCCGGGGCTCGGGAGACCGGGCCGCCCGGGCCCAGGCCGGGCTGGCGCTCATCGAGCTGCGCACGGGAGACCCACTCCGGGCCGCACGCCAGCTCGAGGCCGCCAGCGCCCAACTCACCGGGACCGATTCGCGCGAGGCCGCGCGCGTCGCGGCCCAGGCCTACGAGCAGGCCGGCCGGCAGAGCGATGCCGACCGCATGCGCCGCCGGTCGGCCGGCACCTTCGAGCCGGCAACGCCCGGCGACGCCACCTTCGTCGCCGGCGGCTTCACGCTGCAGCTTGGCGCCTACAGCACGCGCAGCCGAGCGACGCAACGGCTGACCGAAGTGCGCTCGGCCGCGCGCACCAGCGGCCTGGGCGAACCCCGCATCGAAATGGCCGCCCGCGACGGCCGCGTGCTCTACCTCGTGCACGTCGGTCGATTCCGCACGGCGGGCGATGCGGAGCGCGCCCGCCGTACGCTCGGCGTCTCGTCGATCGTCGCCAGCGCCATCTAGCAACGCGAGCAAACAAAGAGCGGGGCCCGTGCATCGCACGCGCCCCGCCGGGAACGAACCTCACGCTGCCGTCTTCCCGGAGACTACGGGCAGCTGGTGGTGAAGATCTGGAACGCATCCAGGCCCGCTTCGGTCACCGAGTCGTTGGGGTTGTCGGTGGCCAGGAATCGGAATCGCATCTGGCTCGTCACGGGCACGAAATCGCTGATGGTCCAGGTCTTCTTGACCCAGCCCGCCGCGTCGCCCGTGCTCTCGATGGTCACCCAGTCGAGCCCGCCGTTGTTGGAGACCTCGACGTCCATGGTGTCGATGTCCAGGTCGTCGTTGGTGAACCAGCGTGCGTAGCTGAGCTGCGCGTCCGGCGTGGCGCTCAGGTCATAGACCGGCGAGATCAGGATCGTCGGGCCGCCGTCCACGTCGCTGTTGCCCGCGACGTTGTCGGTCACCCAGCACTGGCCCGAACCGTCAAAGTCGGCAAACGGATCGCCGCGACCACCGGCGGCGGGTACGCCGCGGTCCCACTGACCATCGGTCAGATCGATGTTCTCGACCGTCCAGCCCACCGCCGTCTCGAAGTCGAGATCGACGACGAACGTCTGGTTGGCCACCTGGTAGCTGAACAGGTCACTCGGCGCCGTCGGCGGGAAGACCACCTCCCCGCTCACCGTGCCCTCGGCCACCAGGAAGAACTCGGGCGTGTCGCCGCAGGCCGCGGCCGGCACCGTGCCCTCGTACAAATCGCCGCCCAGGCTCACCAGCGGCACGTCGATGAACGATCCGCCGTCGAAGCGGTACCGCAGGACCTCCGAGCCGCCGACCAGTGCCTCGCCGTCCTTGGCCTTGATCTCGACCTCGAACGTGACCGCTTCGCCCGGCGCCACGATGTCGGGGAGCAGGGTCTCCACGTCGAAGTCGACGCCCAGCGGCGCGCGGTTGTTGTTGACGTAGATGTCGTCGAGGCCCAGGCGGCCAACCGACGACCCGAAGCTCGGGCCGAAGTCGAAGCGAACGGCCTCGATGTTCGAAAGATCCAGCCCGCTGCCATTGACGAGGAAGTCTTGCAGGCGGATGCGGGTCGTTTCGTACTCGTTCTGCCAGCCGGCGCCCGAGCCCGAACCGGTGCGCTGGTAGGGCTCCTCGACGCCGCCGCCGTAGACGCCGGTCTGGATCGAACTCGTGGTGCCGCTGCCGTCGCGCAGGCTCACGGTGAAGGTCAGGTCGCCGAGCTGGGCGGCCGTCTGCGGGTGCCGCGTGCCCTGGGCCGCACGGAAGCTGAAGAAGAAGTCGTCGGTGAAGTCCTGCTCGCTGGGGATGACGGCGAACTCGATGTAGCTGTCGCTCGTCCAGTCGAACACCAGGCCGCGCGAGTCGTCGCCGCCGGTCGAGCGGGTCATGCCGTTGCTGGGCTGCGTGCCCGTCCAGCTGTACGAGCCGTCCGAGTCGGCCTGCAGGACCTCCTGGGCGTTGCTGACGGTCAGCGTCACCGAGCCGCCCGAGCTGCTCTGGTCGATGGCCCCGTTGGTCTGGAAGTCGTCGATGTAGAAGTCGTCGCCGTCCAGCGTCTCGCGATACTCACGCACCACGGTCGTCGTCTGGCTGACGCTCAGGCTCTCGAGGCTTTCCGCCTGGCGCCAGAGGTACTCGGTGGCCATGCGGCCGCCAATGCTCTCCTCGGCGTGCAGCTTGGCGAGCACCAGGTACACGGCCATCTGAACGCGCTGGGCCTCTTCGCGGCCGATCTCGGTGCCCGGAGGTCCGCGGAAGTCGTTGAAGCCACAGCAGTTGAAGTCGTTGTGGTCAGCGCCGTGGATGTACGTGCTGTAGCGGTTGCCCTCGGCCCGATCGTGGATGGCAAACGAGCTGACGCCCGCCGAGGGCGCGCCCGAGATGTCGCCGTCGGCCGAGCCCCACAGCAGGTGGAAGTTCACCAGCCCCGGCTCGGTGCTGCCCGATCCCAGCGAGTTGTTGGGCGCGATGCTCGACACCAGCACGATGTCGTCCGAGTCGTAGTTCTGCGTGATCACCAGGCCATCGCGCACGCGCGTGAACGCGCGAGCCACGCCCTCGCCGCCGCGGCTGTGGCCGATCCACATGATGCGGCTGGTGTCGATCTGGCCCTGCAAGACGCCGCCGCCGATGGTGTCCAGCGAGCCCAGCAGCGCGTCCGTGTGCAGGTACGTCGTCGTGCTGGCCGTCTCGATGCCCGGCACGGTGTCGTTCTGGTTGGCCATCACCACGAATCCGTGGCTCGCCAGGTTTTGCTGGAGGAAGTCGTACCAGCGGTAGTCGTGTCCGTTGCCGTGGCTGATGACCACCAGCGGCAGCGGCGGCAGGTCGGCGATGTTCTCCGGATACACCGTCAGCTGGCGGTTGCGGCTTGCGACGATGCCCGGCCAGCTCACCGCATAGTCGAGCCCCGGCGCGGTAGCGTACGGGCCGAGCTGCGTCAGGTTCTTGAAGATCGCAAAGCCGCCCAGGTCGCCGCGGCCATCGATCAGGTCGCCGTCGCTCAGCGTGCCGTCGCCGTCGAGGTCGATCACCAGGTCGTAGATGCCTGCGATGTCGTCGCCCGCCGGCCCGGCCAGCGTCGCCGAATCATCGAGCGCGAACGTGTTGTCCTGGATCGTCCCCGACACGAAGTCGACCGACTGCGCGCTCCCCCGCACGTCGGTCAGGCTCGGGTCGGCGTCCCACTCGGCCTCGCTCTTGTTGGCCACGACGTAGACGTCGGCCGTCTGGCCCGCCACGGTGGGGAACAGGCCCGGGTCGACCGCGATGTTCACCGTCGTGCCCGTGTTGTACGCGTCGACGTGGCTCGAGAACGGATACCCGCCCACGATGGTCGCGGCAAGCTCGGTCTCGATGACGCCGCCCACCGGGCAGCCCGCGTCGAACTGGTTTTGGAACTCGAGGAAGTCGAAGATCGTCAGCGAGCCATCGCCGTCGAAGTCGGCTGCGAGGTCACCCGCGGCGAACAGGTTCTGGAACGCCAGGAAGTCGAAGATCGTCAGTTCGCCATCGCCGTCGATGTCGGGCGGGCACTCGGGCGTCGCCGTCGCGACGCCGGCCGCCAGGCCGAGCGCCATGCCGGCGGCAAGGAACAACTTCCACGGGCGCGCCATCGGCGCGGTCTTCGTGCTGGGCATCAGCTCATCTCCTCTGCTCTCGTCGAGATCGGTGTTGCACGCGAAAGCGGCCGCGGGATTCCCTCGCGTCCGCAACCCAGCATACAGCAACATCGCCCGCCGCGCAACACGCCACGCCGGCAATTCGCGTGGTTATCACACGATCAGTCTGTGGTTCGCGTTGATATCAGGGTGCTGGCCGGGTCTCGGCATCCGCCAGCGGACGCAGATCGAGGTCGTGCCCCACCGCCTCGATCTCGTCGAGCATCAACGCCAGTTCGGCCTCGGTCGCCCGATCGTTAGCAGAAACGTGCCTGAACGCCCGCACGCCGAACACCGGCGCGTAGTTCGTCAGCACGCGTCCCCGCAGCCGGACGCGTTCGCGTAGCACGTGCGTGCTCGCATCGATGGCCCGCAGCCGCCGATCGGCCGGCAACCCGTCGAGCGAAGGCGCGTGGTACACGAAGCAGGTGTTGCACCCGCCGCCGACCTCATCCGGATCGCTCAGTAATTCGAACCGCTCTCGCTCTCGCACGAGGTCGCGCATCATCGAGGCAAGCTCGAACTTGCGATCGACGATCTGGGCCATGCCCGCATCACCCCGCGCCTTCCACGCAAGCCATACCTTGAGCGCATCGACCCGCCGGCCGCACTGGATGCTCATCTCGCCCGTGTCCAGGTCCGGCGCGTCGTTGTCGGCGTGGTACAGGTACTCGGCGTGCACCGCGTTGCACTGGTGCAAGAGCCCCGGCTCACGCACGATGATGACCGACGCGCTCAGCGGCACGTTCAGCATCTTGTGTACGCACCAGGTCAGCGAGTCGGCCCGCTCGGCACCCGCCATGAGCTCCCGCCGCTGCTCGCTCAGCAGCGCGCTGGCACCGTACGCGCCGTCGACGTGCAGCCACAGCCCTTCGCGCTCCGTCACGTCGGCGATCACATCGATCGGATCGTACGCACCGAGCACCGTCGAGCCCGCCGTCGCCACCACCAGCATGGGCTGGCGTCCCTCGGCTCGGACCCGCCGCACGGCGTGCTCGAGCGCATCGACGCGCATCCTGCCGTAGCGGTCCTGCGGCACCTGTACGACGCCGTCGGTCCCCAGCCCCAGGATGACCGCCGCCCGCTCGACCGAGTAGTGCGCCTCGGCCGACGTGAAGACGACCGGCTTCGAGCCGCCCAATCCGTGGCTCTTGACGCCGGGCAGCGCCCGCTGGCGGGCCATCAGCATCGCCATGAGGTTCGAGAGGCTGCCGCCGGGCGTGAACAGGCCCTCGCACCCGGTCCAGCCGATGGCCTTGCCCATGCGCGCGATCACCTCGCGCTCGACCAGCGTCATCGCCGGCGCGACCTCGTAGGTGTACATCGAGGCGTTCATGACGGCCGTCAGCCACTCACCCACGATCGCGACGGGGTCGAACCCGCTGAAGAGCTGGTTCGAGAAATTGGCGCTGCCCGTGCGGACCGAGAGCTCCATGAGGTCGCGGGCCTGTTCCATGAGCTCGTCGACGGGCACCGGCGGCCCGTCGAGCGCCAGCGGCACCCTCTGGTGGATGGCGCTCGGCGGCGGGTTCAGCGTCACCGGTGTCTGCGGGTCGTCGCTGCGACGCAGGTATTCGGCGGCCAGGTCGGCGGCGGCATGCAGGATCTCGGCCACGCGGTCGGACCGCATATCGGAATGCTCTTTGACGGGCCGGCTCTCGCTGGGCATGCACTGCTCCGGGGGTCTCGGTGGGATCACAATCTCGGCAGGTCGTAGTTTATTCGCCTCCGAATCGCCCGGCGTACCCTGCGGGCATGCCCGAACCAGCACCCTCCAATGGCGGACGATCCAGGTCGGTGCTCGGCGCGCCCGGCCGCGCCTTCGCGACGTTCCTGCGCATCGTCGAGTGGCTGGGCAACTGCCTGCCCCACCCCGTCACGCTCTTCGCCCTGCTCGCGCTCATCGTCGCGCTGGTCAGCGGCGTCGCCGCCTGGGCCAACTGGCAGGTCGTCTTCGAACGTCCGCTGCCCGGCGGCGGGTTCGAGGCCGAGACCATCGTCGCCACCAACATCATGAGCGGCGACGGCTTCCGCTGGCTCATCCAGAACCTGGTCACGAACTTCACCAGCTTCGCCCCCCTTGGCACCGTGCTGGTCGCCCTGCTGGGCGTCGCCGTCGCCGAGCGGAGCGGCTTGCTTAGCGCCGTCATCCGCGCCATGGTCCTCGGCGCGCCGCCGAAGCTCGTCACCCTCGTCGTCGTGTTCGCCGGCGTGCAGAGCAACATCGCCAGCGAGATGGGCTACGTCGTCCTCATCCCATTGGCCATGGTCGTCTTCCACTCGCTGGGGCGCCATCCGTACGCCGGCCTGGCCGCGGCCTTCGCGGGCGTCAGCGGCGGGTACAGCGCCAACCTGCTGCTCGGCACGATCGACCCCTTGCTCGCCGGCATCACGCAGGAAGCCGCCCAGATCGTCAGCCCGGGCTACGAGGTCCATGCTGCGGTCAACTGGTACTTCATGCAGGTCAGCGTGGGGATGGTCACGATCCTCGGCTGGGCCGTCACCACCTTCATCGTCGAGCCCCGACTTGGCAAGTACGACCCCGCCAACGCCGACGAATCGGTCGAGAAGGACCCGTCGCTCAGCAGGCTGACCCCCCAGGAGTGGCGCGGCCTCAAGCATGCCGCCGTCGCGGCCTTCGTCACCATCCTCGCCTTCGCCTACGTCGCCGGGCCGCTGCTGACCAACAAGGTCGAGGTACCACCAGCCGTCACCATCACCCAGTACTTGGACGCAACGCCAGAGCAGCAGGCCGAATTCGTCGAACAGGCCACGGGACCCGTCGACAAGCGGGCCCTCCGCATTCCGACGAGCTCGGGCATCAACAAGCTCGACGTGCTCCCGGGCTACGGCATCCTGCGTAACCAGGACACGGGCGGGCTCATGCCCAGCCCCTTCCTCCGCGGCGTCGTCGCCATGATCTTCGTCTTCTTCATCATCCCGGGCTTCGTCTACGGCCGGGCCGTCGGCAGCATGAAGAACGACCGGGACGTCATCGACGCGATGGCCCACGGCATGAGCACGCTGGGGCTCTACATCGTGCTGGTCTTCTTTGCCGCCCAGTTCGTGGCGATGTTCAACTACTCCGGACTGGGCCGCATGCTCGCGGTGGTCGGGGCGGACGGCATCCGCGCCCTGGGCATCGACTCGCCCATCGTCTTCATCCCCTTCATCCTCATGTGCTGCTTCATCAACCTGATGCTGGGCAGCGCCAGCGCCCAGTGGGCGGCGACGGCCCCCATCTTTGTGCCCATGCTCATGGGCGTGGGATACTCGCCCGAGGTCATCCAGGCGGCCTACCGCATCGGCGACAGCACGACCAACATCATCACGCCCATGATGAGCTACTTCGGCCTCATCCTCGCCGTCGCCGCGCGGTACGACAAGAAGCTGGGCATCGGCACGATGATCGCCACGATGCTTCCCTACTCCATCGCATTCCTCATCGGCTGGATGATCCTCTTCTACGTCTGGGTGTTCGCGCTCGGCCTTCCCGTTGGTCCGGGCGCCCCGACGCACTTCACGCCCTGAGATCAGCCAATGGAAGTGCCGTACGCCACGCCGCCGCAGACGCCGATCGAGCCACACGCCGCGCGCTTCTCCAGCACGGTCAAGCCGATCAGCGAGTACCAGCCAGACCCCAACGGCCGCCGGGCCGTCGTAATCCTCGGCATGCCCGACGACACGGGCGTGAAGCTCAACAACGGCAGGCCCGGGGCAAAAGAGGGACCGGGCGCGATCCGGCGTGCGCTATCGCGGATCGGCGTCGATCGCCCGGCGACCTTCGAGTGGCCCACCGTCTACGACGCCGGCGACGTGTTGCCCGCGGGCGATAACCTCGACGAGACGCACCGACGGGTGAGCGAAGCATCGGCAGCGTTGGCGAGGGCGGGGCTACTCCCTATCGGCCTCGGAGGCGGACACGACCTCACTTTCGCCTTCGTTCGCGGCGTCATCGATGGACTGCCAGAGGAACAGCGACCGCGTGTTGGCACGTACCTCGACCCACACCTCGACGTCCGCGAGACCACCGGTTCAGGCATGCCGTTCCGGAGGCTCGTCGAAGACTGTGGCGTGCGATCGCTCCGCCTCGCGGGTTTCGACCCGATCGCCAACACCGCCGCACACCTCGACTGGTTCCGGGCGCACGGGGGAGAACTCATCGAGGTGGACGCCGCGCCACCCCCGACACCCTTCTTTGCCAGTCTCGACATGGACGTTCTCGACGCCGCACACGCCCCGGGCGTCAGCGCGTTGAACCCCTGCGGCCTCACGCCGCGCGAGGCCGTTGGGTGGGCGAGGCGTGCGGCCGCCTCGTCCAAGATCCGATGCTTCGACGTCATGGAACTCAGCCCCCCGAACGATGATCGCGACCGCACGACCCGGCTTGCGGCGTACATCGTGCTGGCAGTGATCGAGCAGTTGGAAGGCCAAAGACTGTGACGACCATCGCCAACGCCCGGATCCTCACCCTCGACCCATCCCTCGGCGAGGGCCCACTCGGCCTCATCGCCCGCGGCTGGGTCCGCTTCTCAAACGGCCGCATCGAAGCAGTCCACGCCGGCGATTGCCCGGACCAACCCGATCTGGACGCCAACGGCCGCGTCCTCATGCCCGCCTTCACCGACTGCCACACCCACGCCTGCTGGGCCGGCAATCGCGTCGACGAGTGGGCCGCGCGGCTCGCCGGGGCCTCGTACCTCGAACTGCTCGAGGCCGGCGGCGGCATCATGAGCACCGTTCGCGCCGTGCGCGCGGCGAGCCAACAAGCACTCACCGACCTGCTCCTCGAACGCCTGCACACCATGCTCGACCACGGCACCACCGCCGTCGAGGTCAAATCCGGCTACGGCCTGGACACCGAGCACGAGCTCAAGATGCTCCGCGCCATCGCCGACGCGAACGACCGCTTCCCCGGCACCATCATCGCGACCGCCTGCATCGGCCACGCCCTCGACCCCGACGTGGAGCGCACCCGCTTCGTCCGCACGACGATCGATAAGACACTCCCGGCCGTCACCGCCGAGTTCCCCGGCATCGCCATCGACGCCTACGCCGAGCCCGCCGCCTGGCATCTCGAAGAGTGCCTCGAGCTGTTCGACGCGGCGATGGAGCGAGGCCACCCCTGCCGCGTCCACGCCGACCAGTTCACGTCGATGGGCATGGTCGAGGCCGCCCTCGACCGCGACTTCCTCAGCGTCGATCACCTCGAAGCAAGCTCGCCAAAGCTGCTCGAGCGCGTCGCTAAGAGCAATACCCACGCCGTCGTCTTGCCTTGCAGCGGCTTCCATGTCGATCGCCGCTACGCCGACGCCCGCACGCTCCTGGAGCACGGCGGCAGCCTCTGCCTCGCCACCAACCTCAATCCCGGCAGCGCGCCGTGTCCGAGCATGCCAATGGCCATTGCCCTGGCCTGCCGCTTCAACGGCTCCCCGCCAATCACGCCCGAGCAGGCCATCCTGGCAGCAACCCGCACGCCAGCGAAGATGCTGGGACTGAACGATCACGGAACGCTCGCGCCCGGCTCGAGCGCGGACGCCATCCTTCTTCATCACACGAACGAGCGTGAACTCGCCCACTCGTTCGGGATAAACCCGGTCGACCGGGTGTGGGTAGGCGGCGTCCAAGCCACGGCTCTCTGAACCGACTGCACGACCGCCAGGTCTGCACGGATGTCGGCCGAGCGACGCGATTTCCGACGGCGCGTGAGTACGCCGGCTCGTTCACGCTGATGGTTCCCAGTCGGCGCGCGACCGCGAAAGCGGCCGCCGGCAACGGAGCCGAGGCCGCGCGACTTTCCGGCGAAGCGCCATCCAGAGAGGAAGGTGCACCATGCGACAGCGCCCGATCGACGCCAGCTACCTCCGCCGCATTCCCATCATCGCAGCCATGGCAATGGCTGGAGCACCCCTGGTGCTCGCGGATACCAAGGTAACCGGCGACGTCCCCAAGACGAACAAGCAGTGCCTGACTTTCACCGTCGAACGTGATAGCGAACTCGACACGCCGGTGCGAGACCTGCACTTCGCCAAGGGCGCGCTTCCAGAAAACTTCGAGAACCTCGAGGTCGAGGTCAAGTCCGAGGACGGCGAGGTCCTCGATGGCTGGGTCGTCGACGTGCGCAACGGCAAGGTCAACGTCTACTCGCCCGACGGCGAGATCCCCGCCGGCAAGACCACCATCAAGCTCACCATCGACAACAGCACCGAGGGCGACGACTACGAGTGGGGCACGAAGACCAGCCAGAAGACCGAGCTCTACACCACCGAGGACGGCGACCACCTGACGGCCAACGACCACACCAACGAGACGCTCACCACCCACGGCAAGGAAGGCCACCTTGCCGCCACCATCTCGGCCGACCCACCAACTCGCACGGGCGACACGCTGCTCTCGCCGGCCACCGACCCGGCGTTCATCGAACCCTTCGCCAGCGTGTCGTGCGCCTACACCGGCAGCGAGCCCTTTACGACCGCCCCAACGAGCTGGTGGCGCAGCCTCCCGCTGGCAGACCTGGGCGTCGCCGGCGAGTTCGTCACGACCGAGGTCATCATCCCCGTCGAGGCCGCAGCTCATCCCGATGGCACCCAGGCCATCACCGTTCGGCTCTATCTCGACCTCGACGGCGGGGCGCCGGGCATCGACGACCTCGACCTGCTCGCAGCTGCCGGCCTGTCCGCCGACGACATGGAATTGTCGACCATCAGCCTGCCCATCAGCGCGCGCCTGCCCGCCGACGCCACGCTGGTGATGGAGGTCCAGTCCGACGACGGCTCGAGCCCGGCCGACCCCGGCACCGCTCTGGGCGGGCGTTTCTTCATCGGCGGCAACACGCTCGACCAGCCCACGCCCAGCTACTTCTCCTCGGGCCCTTGTGGCATCGAAGAGCCCGTCGACATCCGCGACCTGGGCTTTGGCCTAAGCCTGGGCGTCCAGGTGCTCGGCTACGAGCAGCCCGGCTGCTACCCAGACCTCGACGGCGACGGATCGCTCACGCTCTTCGACTTCCTGGCCTTCCAGAACCTCTTCGACACCGGCGACCTGCGCGCCGATTGCGACGGTTCGGGCGAACTCAACCTGTTCGACTTCCTCTGCTTCCAGAACACCTTCGACGCCGGCTGCCCGGGCTCGGCCATCGCCATCGATGCCGTTGAGCCCGACGAGGCCAGGCCGGGTGAAGAGCTGACCATCTTCGGCTCGGGCTTCGGCGACGCGGCCGACGAGATCCGCGTAATGCTCGGCGCTGACGACGCCGGCCGCGGCGGTGTCGAGGCCGAGGTACTTGACGTCTCGCCAACCGAGCTGCGCGTCCGCCTGCCCGAGACCGAGGGCGTCGGCAGCGGCGATTCCGTCGTGATCTCCATCGGCGAGGTGATCGATCCGGCGCCCTTCGTCAGCGACGTATTCGACGACATGAGCCTGGCGGCCTTCCAGGTCAACACCGACGCCATGCGGCTGGACGCCCTCTCGATCTTCTCCGACGTCGATCTGTCGACCGAGACGGTCAAGACCGGCGTGCCGCACTGCTGGAAGGTCAGTGGCAACGCCCAACGCGGCGACACCCAGAAGGTCGTCGTCGTCATGACCAATCCCGACGGCTCGAAGACCACGCACACCCGCAAGGCAACATACAAGGGCGACACGAGCGAATCGGATACCAGCAGCGACCTGGCCGACTGGCTCAACGGCCTGCCCGGCGTCACTGCCAGCTACGACTCGGTCAAGAACAAGATCACCGTCACGGCCACCAACGTCACGACGATCACCGTCACCACGACCGGCGGCAACCACACCATCGAGTAGCCCCGCTGCACACGAGCAATCCGCACGGCCGCCCGCGCGATCCATTGCGCTGGCGGCCTGTTCTTTCACCCACCCCGCATGGCATCGAGCTCGGCCCACCGCGCGTACAGCGCCTGCACGCGCTGCTGGCCGGCGCCGAGTTCTTCGTACGCCTTCGCCGCCCGAGCATGGTCGCCCGCCAGAGCCGGGTCGTCCGCCTTGGCCTGCAGTTCCTCCAGCTCGGCCTCGGCCTCGAGGATCGCTTCCTCCATCCCGTCGTACTCGCGCTGGAGCTTGTACGACAGCTTGCCGGGTTTGGGCGCGCTGGGCTTCTTTGGCTGGGCCGCCGCGGGCTTGGGCGTGTCTGGTGGCAGCGTCGACTGCTCGGCCTTGAGCACCGCCGCCTGCCACTGCTCCATCGACGCGAACCACTTCGCACCGCCCTCGCCGTCCAGCGCAACGTACTCGGTCGCGATGCGCTCCAGCAGGAAGCGGTCGTGGCTCACCAGCACGATCGCGCCCGGGAACTCCATCAACGCCCGCTCGAGCACCTCCAGCGAAGGGATGTCCAGGTCGTTCGTGGGCTCGTCCAGCAACAGCACGTCCGCCGGCATGAGCATCAGGTTCGCGATCAGCACCCGCGCCTGCTCGCCGCCCGACAGGTCTTTGATCCTCATCGGCAATTGCTCGGGCTCGAACAGTAACCGCTTGGCCCACCCCGTGATGTGCACCCTCGAGCCCTGGTAATGCACGAAGTCGCCCACCGGCCGCAGAGCCTCTCGCAGGCTCTGGTCCTGGCCGAGCGCTTCGCGGTGCTGGCTGAACGTGACGACCTTCAACTCGTCCGCACGCTTGATCGTGCCCGAGTCGGGCTCCATATCGCCCGACATGAGCCGCATCAGCGTCGTCTTACCCGAGCCGTTGACGCCCATCAGGCCGACGCGCTGGCCCGGGGTCAGCGTCAAATCCAGCCCCTCGAACAGCCGCTTCTCGCCGAGCATCTTCGAGACGCCGTGCAAGGCCAGGAGCTTGTTGGTCTTCCGCTCGGTCGCGTCGAAGGCGATCTGCGTCGTCTTGGTCGGTGCGGCGTTGCGCTCGGCCGTGTCCTTGAGCTCTCTTCGTCGCTCGGCCGCAGCCGTCACCTGGCTCTTGTTCCGCGTGCCCCGGCCCTTGACGCCCTGCAGCAGCCAGGCCGTATCGCGCCGTACCTTGCCCGCGATGGCCGACTGCGCCGCCGCCTGGGCCTCAAGAAACGCGTCCTTCCGCCGGACGAAGGTGCTGTAGTTGCCCTCGGCCTCGAACGCCCCGCCCGGATACGCGGCCGACAACTCGATGATGCGCGTGGCCGTGTTCTCGAGGAAGCGCCGATCGTGCGTCACGAACACCATCGCGATGGACGAGGCCCGTACGAATCCTTCGAGCCATAGCACGCCCTCGAGGTCGAGGTGGTTCGTCGGCTCGTCGAGCAACAACAACTCGGGCTCGCCGGCGAGTACGCGCGCGATCGACAGCCGCTTCCGCCATCCACCCGAGAGCGTCGCGACCGGCTGCTGCAAGTCCTCGAATCCCAGCTTCGTGAGCGCGATCGAGGCGCGCGTTGTCAGGTCGGTGATGGCATCGGTCTCATGGCCGTCATCGCTCGCCAGCCCACCGCGCACGACCGACAACGGCGTCGCGCCCTCCGCGAATCGGTCGTCCTGGTCGACGTAGGCCGCCCGCAAGCCCCGCCGCCGCACCACCTCGCCGGCGTCGGGCTCCACGCTCCCGGCCAGGATCTTCATGAGCGTCGACTTGCCCCCACCGTTGGGCCCGATGAGCCCGATCCGCTCGCCGTCCTCCACGTGCACCGACACGCCCTCGAAGAGCGTCTTTGACGGGTACGTCTTGGTCAGGTTGCGTGCGGAGAGCAGCGTGGGCATCGTGGTTGTTCCGATGGGATCCCAACGATACACGCCCCGACACACGAGAACCGCGCGAGCAGTCGTTCGTACAGAGAAGCATGGCACGCACGGCTCTCACCTTCGCACTCGCCCTCGCCACGGCCGCCGCACTCTTCCTGATTGGCGGCTCGACGAGCAACGGCTGCCTCTGGGACCGCGACACGCTCCGTGCCGAGGCCGCCGGTGCGCCGGGCATGGTCGAGACGATCGTCGGCCGCTTCGACCGCTTCCCACCGCTCTACTACGAGATGCGCCTCGAACGGGCCGCCGCGGACGTGGCCGCCGATCCCACAGACCTCGCCGCCTACGACGACGCAGGCGTCGCATGCGATCGCCTCGGCCGGTACGACGAGGCCATTGCGTGGATGGCAAGGAAGCGCGCCGCGCTCGACGTTGCGCCAGAATCCGGCACCAAGACCGACCACGAGTACCGCTACCTCGCCAACCTGGGCACCTTCCACGTCCACCGCTGGCTCGCCACCGGCGCCGACCGATCAAACATGGCCGACGTCGAGCGCGCCCGCGACCTGATCGATCAGGCCATCACCCTCAACCCCGACGCCCACTTCGGCCGCGAGCGATATCAGCTCATGGCCATCGACTGGATCCTCGAACCGCCGTCCCGCTACGAATTCGATACCTCGCACGTCTCGATCCTCGAAATCGATCCGGACTTGAACGCCTACGAAGGTCGGTTCCCCTTGCACCGGCTTACGGACAAGGGCTACGACGACGCTGCCGAGGGCTTTGCCGGCCTCGTCTCGCTGGGTAACGGCTGGAACAGCTTCGATATCTTCTTCACGCTCGGCGGCGCGCTGCAGGGCCTGGGCGAAAGCTCGCTCGGCGCCTTGGCCTGGCTCCGAGCCGAAGAGATCGCTCGGGACGGCGGCCGCAGCCTGCATCCCGACGCACAAGCCGAATCGTTCGAAGCCCTGGATGCCGCCCACACCAACCTCTCCAACACCGACCCCGTCGAGGCGTTCTATGAGGAAGCCCGCGCCGAGGCCGACGCCTGGCACGCCGCCCGCACCGCCTACATCACGACTCGCCTCAAGCAAGGCCAGCACCCCGACACCCACCCGGCCTTCTTCGCCGCGTGGGTCGAGCCCAGCACCATGCCCGCGATGCCCGACGGCCTGTTCGGCCTGGGCGGCTTCGACGAAGCCACCGTCCGGGTCGGCCTCGTCGTCGGCGGCCTCGTGCTGCTCATGATGGCCTGCACCCTCACGCTGCTCATCCGCCTCGTCCGCCGCCAGACCGTACGGCGCGATGCACGCGGCCCCGCCCCCGCCGCCTGAGCATTCCACGAACGCGCACCTACCCTCGCCCGTGCGCATCTGCATGCTCAACTGGCCGCTGGTCTTCCACGGCGCCCGCAAGGGCGGCATCGCCGGCTACATGCAGGCCCTCGCCCTCGAACTGACCACCCGCGGGCACGACGTCACCACCATCGCAAGCGGCACCACCTACACGCCCGCGAAACGCAGCAAGCCCGGCAAGCCCGGCCCCTGCACCGCCAAGCGACACCCCGACTGGTTCGGCATCGGCGTCTACGAGATCGTCAACAGCCCCGTCCTCGCGCCGAGCCTGCTGCAATTCAACGAGCCGATGGCCGAGGTCGCCTCGCCCGAGCTCGAGCGCGCGTTCGAGCAAGTCTTGAAGCACGCCAAGCCGGACGTCATCCACGTCCAGTCCCTCGAGGGCTTCAGCCTGGGCTGCCTCGACGTCGCCCGTCGCCACGGCTGCCGCGTCGTCTACAGCCTGCACAACTACCACGCCCTCTGCCCGCAGGTCTACCTGATGCAGGGCCACCGCACGATCTGCACCAACTACGAGGGTGGACGCGCCTGCGAGGGCTGCGTGCCCGCACCCGACCCCGAGAAGGAGCGCGCTCGCAGGGCCGAGGCCCATCCCGACGAACCGCCCCCCTTCGACGCCAACCCCGCGCCCGCACCAAAGGTCTCGCTCCCCGTGCTGCCCGCCGATCTCGACGATCGACCCCGGGCGATCGACCCCGCCGACGACCCACGCGGCACGAGCGCCCTGCTCCGCTCGTGGCACGAGCCCCGCCGCTGGTGCATCCCCGAAGACGCCACGTGGCAACCCTTCGACAACGTCCCGCGCGCCGAGCCAACGGTCGCAGGCGAGACCACCGACTACGCAACTCGACGCGCCGCATTCATCGACCAGCTCAACCGATGCGACGCCGTCCACGCCGTCTCCAGCTTCGTCGCCGGCAAGTTCATTGCACACGGCGTCGAGCCCGCACGCGTCGAGACCATCACCATCGGCACCATCGCCAACCACCTGCGCGAACACAACGCCGAGCTCGCCTTCGACCCGCCGCCGCGCCCAACCTTTGATTCGCGACCGCTGCGTCTCGTCTTCGTCGGCGTCAACCACTGGTATAAGGGCCTGTCGATGCTCGCCGACGCGCTCGAGATGACCACGCCCGACGTGCTCCGCCACGTCGCGCTCTCGGTCTTTGCCGCGGGCGGAAAGTCCATCGAGTACCGCTTCCGCCGCCTCGAGCCCCGCCTCGCGTCCCTGCGATTCGGCTATGAGTACGGCCCGCAAGACCTGCCCTGGATGTGCGGCGGCCAGGACGTCGGCGTCGTCCCCAGCGTGTGGTGGGACAACGGCCCCCAGACCGTCATGGAGATGCAGGCCAGCGGGCTGCCCATCATCGGCGCCCAGGCCGGCGGCATCCCGGATTTCGTCCGCCACGAGGTGAACGGCCTGCTGTTCACCGGCAACGACCGCTTCGCCCTGGCCGCCGCCATCGCCCGCTGCGTGCAAGACCCAACCCTCGTCGCCCGCCTGCGATCGAACGTCCGCCCCCCCAAGACGATGGCCGCCCACGCGTTGGAAATGGAGCCGGTTTACGCGAGAGGCGTATCGTGACCGCAACGGCCCGACCCGAACCACGGCCGACTCCAACCCCCACCGCCTTCCAGACCCACCACCAGACGTTGACCCAACACGCCCACGCATCTTCTCAGGCACACGATCGCCAGCACGCTGCCGCCGCGCCCGCCTCCTCCGCTGCGATCCCGGGCGCCGCCGTCATCATGGTCACCTGGAATCGCGCAAGGGAGGTCCGCCGCGCCATCGAGTCCGTCCTCGCACAGCGAGGCGTCGACCCGAGCGCCATCCACCTCGTCGTCGTCGACAACGCCTCGACCGATGGCACCACCGATGCCCTGGCCGCTTGGCTCCGCCCCGAGCGCCTCGTCCGCAACGAGACCGAGAGCGCCCACGAGCCCGCCTTCGACATCCAATACACCGACGACTCGAACACCGTCGGCCTGGCAAGCATTACGCTCGTGCGCAACGCCGCCAACCTCGGCGGCACCGGCGGCTTCAACACGGGCTTCCAGGCCGTCGACCAGGTCCTCGCCAAGGACGCGAGCATCGACTTCCTCTGGCTGCTCGACGACGACGCCGTCGCCGACGCGCACGCCCTTGCCTCGCTCCTGCGTACCGCCGAAGAAGACCCGCACGCCGGCCTCGTCGGCTCGCGGGCCGTCGACATCGCCGACCGCCGCACGACCTACGAGACCACGATCTACTACGACCCCCACCAGGGCCGCATGGCCGAGACGCCCCACGCCGGCCACCGCCTCGAAGCCGCGCACAACGACTGGATCTCCGACGTCGGCAACAGCCGCGGCGACCACCGATTCTCGGGCGTTCGCGAGGTCGACGTCGTCTCGGCCTGCAGCATGCTCGCACGCCGCAGCGTCGTTCAAGAGGTCGGCTACTGGGACAGCCGCTACTTCATCTACTGCGACGACGCCGACTGGTGCCTCCGCGTCGGCCGCGCGGGCTACAGGGTCGTGTGCGACCTCGACGCGGTCGTCTATCACACCCCCTGGTTCCAGAAGCTCACGCCCACGCGCCTCTACTACGCCCAGCGCAACGCCATCTGGACGATGCGCAAGGGCCTGGCCGGTGCCGCTCTACGCGCCAGCACCGCCCGTTGGATGGTCTCGGTCCTCCGCGCCAGCCTCGCCGCCAGCCTGCGCCGCCGCCGATTCCACGCCGAGATCCTCCGCCGCACCGCGCTCGACGCCATCACCAACCGCGCCGGCCGGCTCGACGCCGCCGAGCCACCGCACGAGCCGATCGCCGACGCCATCGCGCGCCTGCACCTCGACCGCCCCGACGCGCGACTCGCCTTCCTGTGCATGACCGATGACCAGGTCGAGCTGGCACGCACGATCAAGGCATCCCTCCGCGACCGACTCGCGTCGCGATGCCCCATCTTCGTCACCATCGTGCGCCACGACGCCGGCGCCGGCGACGTGACCTACGCCCCCACCACGCGCTCTCGCATCTCCCGGCAGCTCCCCTTCCTGACCAACCCACCCGACGCGTGCGTCGTGCTCAATAACACCAACGACTTCCCGCTCGCCCGCTGCGCCGTCACGCTGCACGTCGACCATCGCGACCCCGAGCGATGCCAGGCCGAGCACGACCGCATCCCGTCGCGCGTCGCGTTCCTGGCGCGTTGGTCGACCACCGCCGCGCGCGCCGCGTGGTACGTCCTTCGTAACGCGCCCCAAGCGCCATCGGCCCCCTTCGGATGACCGTCGCCCACCCGCCACAGGCCGATCCGCCCCGCACCATCGCGCTCATGGGCTGGGCAACCCTCAGCCGCCAGGCCGAAGAGGGCTCGGGCTACAACCTCAACGCCTCCGAACTTGCCATCGGCCTGGCGCGGCTCGGCCACCACGTGCACTACCTGGGCTCGGGACTGCGCTACGACCTCCGCCCGGGGCCCTACGTCCGAGAGATCGCCCCCTGGAAGGGCATCCGCAACTTCGAGCTGGTCAACAGCCCCAACCTCGCGCCCTCGGCCATCAACCTGCGCAACGTGAACACCGAACGTCGTTGCGATCGCACGACCCGGCTCGTACTGAACTGGCTTACGAACATCAACGCCGACGTCGCGCACGTCCACACGCTCGAGGGACTGAGCCTCGACTTCATCCCCGCCATCGAGGCTGCCGGCATCCCCGTCGTCGCCACCACGCACAACTACGCCTGCGTCTGCCCGCAGGTCGACCTGCTCCACCGCGAGCACGAGGTCTGCCTCGACTACGACGGCGGCAACCGCTGCGCGAACTGCCTCGAGGCCCCGCATCCCGCGAAGCGCCGCCTCAAGCGACGCCTGGGCCAGGCCGCCCAGGGCCTCGTCGGCCAGGCAATCACCGGCCACGCGCGCGCCTCGGCCAAGTCCATCGCCCACGCACGACGCGTGGGCGGGACAGAGCCCACGCCCGTCGACGAGCTCCGCCACCTCGGCTACGACAACGGCGCCGTCGAGTCGGCGCAGAATGCCGAGGGCGAGGACAGCACCTACGGCCTGCACGCCGAGCCGCGCGAGCTGCCCAAGCCCGCCCCCATCCTCCCCGAGGATACCAACGAGCGCATGCTCGCCAATCGCGACCTGCACCTGACCGTGCTCAACGACTACGGCCGGCGACGCCAAGACGGCATCGCCGCCCTCAACGCCGCCAGCCTGGTCACGCCGCCCAGCGACTTCCTGGGCCGCGTGCACGAATCGATGGGCCTCGACCCCGAGCGACGACGCACCGTCCGCCTGGGCCAGCCCCACTTCGATCGCATGCACCGAGCCGCCATCGCGCTGCCCGGCTACGACCAATCTCCCTGGACGCCCGACGCGAGCCGCCCGCTGCGCCTGGCCTTCTTCGGCACCGTGCGCCCGAACAAGGGCCTGCGCGTGCTTGCCGACGCGATCGGGCTGCTACCCGCCGACGTCCGCCGCCGGTGCATGTTCCACGTCCGCGCCTCGGGCGGAGACTGGGCCTTCCGCAAGCTGCTCAGCGGCTACCCGCAGGTCCAGTTCGCCGGCGCCTACGACCTCATGCAGCGCGCCGCGTCCGTCGCCGAGTACGACGTCGGCCTGCTCCCCCACATCTGGATGGAAAACTCGCCGCTCGTCCTGCTCGAGCACCTGCACGCCGGCAAGCTCGTCGTCACCAGCCGCCTGGGCGGCCCGCCCGAGTGGATCGTCGAGGCGGGCGGCGCCACCAAT
Source organism: Phycisphaerales bacterium (assembly GCA_040217175.1). Lineage (NCBI taxonomy): Bacteria > Pseudomonadati > Planctomycetota > Phycisphaerae > Phycisphaerales > Phycisphaerales bacterium. Next base: position 1,417,792 of record JAVJNT010000001.1, read on the forward strand.
GGCCTGCTCTTCCCCTCGGGCGACGCCCAGTCGCTCGCCGACCACGTCACCAGCCTCGTGCGCGGCCAGGTCGCCATCCCCAGCGCCAGGACCATCCACGACATCACGCCGCACCTGACCAGCTACCCCGCCCACCTGGACGAGGTGCAATCGATCTACGAAGAAGTCATTGCCCAGAAGGCCTCACGCCCGGTCGACGAATCCCTCGAGCCGGCGTGACCGCAGCGGGTGCTGCAGCTTCCGCAGCGCCTTGGTCTCCACCTGCCGCACGCGTTCGCGGGTCACCTTGAAGATGCGACCCACTTCCTCGAGCGTGTACGTGTACCCGTCGCCGATGCCGTACCGAAGCTTGATGATCTCACGCTCGCGATAGCTCAGCGTCCGCAGCACCTGCTCGAGCTTCTCGCGGAGCATCTCCTGGACCATGCCGTCGGACGGCTCGCCGTGCCGCGCGTCCTCCAGTACTTCCATCATCGAGCCGTCGTCGTCGCCCACCTGCTTGTCGAGCGAAGCCGGGCTCCGCGACAGGTTCATCACCTTGCGCACCTCGGCGGGCGTGCACCCGGCCGCGTCGGCGATCTGCTCGTCCGTTGGCTCCTGCCCGTGCTCCTGGATGTGCCGCCGCTGGATCGCACGGATCTTGCTCATCGTGTCGATCATGTGCACCGGCAGCCGGATCGTGCGCGCATGATCGGCCAGCGCCCGCGTGATGGCCTGGCGGATCCACCACGTCGCGTACGTGCTGAACTTGTAGCCACGCTTGTACTCGTACTTGTCGACCGCGCGCAACAACCCGGTGTTGCCCTCCTGGATCACGTCCAGGAATCCGAGCCCGCGGTTGCGGTACTTCTTGGCGATCGACACCACCAGCCGCAGATTGGCCCCCGACAGATCACGCTTGGCCTGCTCGTACTCCCAGAACACGCAGTTGAGCTCCGCCACGCGCCGCGCGAGCGCCTCGGGCGTCTCGAGCACCAGGCCGCGCAGGCCCTCGAGCTCTTCGCGCATGACCTGGCGATCGTCTTCGTCGAACGAGGCCGAGGAGCCGTTGCCCTCGTGGTGTTCAGCCAGCAACGCCTCGATCTCGCGCATCTTCGCGGAGATCGCCCGCAGCTTCCGCAGGATCGGGACCAGCCGGCTCGTCCGCAGCTCGAGTTCTTCGATGAGCGCCGATACCCGCCGACGCCGCGCCGCCAACGAACGCTCGATCGCCGCGAGTTCCTGCACCGCTCGCGGTGTCAGCCGGCCGTCATCGCCCCGGCCCTCGCGGTACACGTGCTCGGCCCGGGACCATTCCAGCCGATTGCGCGACAGCATCGCCTCGATGGTCGGCAGGCTCGACGGCAGCCGCCGCGCGAGCCGCTCCTTGGCCTCGGGCGTGATCGTCGAAACCCGCAGCGTGCGATCGAACGGCAGCTTGCGAGACTGCACCTGACGCAGCAGGTCGACCGCCTGGGCCGCCACGTAGTCGCTCTGCAGGCAGCGCCGGCGGAACATGATCCGCGTAAGCTCGATCTTCTTGGCAAGCCGCGTCTCGCCCTCCCGCGTCAGCAGCGGGATCGAGCCCATCTGCGCCAGGTAGCTGCGGATCGGGTCCTCGACCGAGCGATCGGCCACGATCGGGTCGGTCGACTCTTCGCTCGCGGGAGCGACGAGGGGGGCGGCATCCCGACGCTCGCTCTTGCGATCGCCCGTGCCCTTGGCGTGCCGCGTGCGGGCGCGATAGCTGGGCTCATCGAGCAGCTCCACGCCAAGGTCGTCGATGCGGGCCAGCAGCACGTGCAGCGAACGAGGCTCCACCCAGTCGTCCGGAGCCGCCTCGTTGATCTCCTCGAAGCTCAACCAGCGCCGGGTGGCCGCGGTCTCCAGCATCCCGGTTATGGAAGGAGGCAATCCGCTCATCGCACGTCCGGACCCGGTCGGCCCCATCCTCCCTCGCTCATGGCAGGGCCCTGCCCCGCCCGCCCCGACCTTGCCACCGCCCGATCAAACTCTATTCGGCCAACCTGGATGCCGCCCACATGCCCGCACGCCGTCGGGCCCCGATGGAAGCCCGAGAACCCGCTACGACGGCCTCGCAATGCGTCCAGGGTCATGCTGGAAGCGTGCCAGTTGCTCTCGACGGGCCCGGATCCGCTCGAACGGGTCGACCTCCTGGCTGGTCTGTCGGCCCAAAACCTGCCGCATGAGCCCGGCGACCAGGTCACGCAGGCCCGCCCCATGGTCCCCGCTGCCGCTCGCACCGCCCTGAACGACAGCCTGACGCTCGGCCCAAGCCACCAGCGTGCTGGCCCACTCGAACGCATCCTCGGGAAGCTCGCCCCGGAGGACCGCCATCGTGATCGATTCGCCCTCGGCCGCCAGGTGATCGACCGCCGCCGCCACCGGCTCGCTCGGCCCGCCCGAGACGGCGTCACGCAGCATGATGGCGTCGTCCTCACTGAGCAGCCCCCACGCCTTCGGCTCGAGCAACACGACGCCAACCAATCGATCGGCGGCCGCCAGCGACGCCGGCTGGCCGCCCTCGCGCGCCCCCTCGACCGCGCCGCGAGCACGCCGCGGTGCGCTCAGGGCCAGCTCCCGCAGACGATACTGATCGAGCCCGCTCAGGTTGCCGAGCTGCGCGAGGATCTGGTCCTGCCGCGCCGGCTCGATCTGCCGCAGCCCGTGCTCGCCCAGCCACCGAACCTCATCTTCCACGCCCTTGAGCAGCGCGGAGCGCCCCTGACCGGCTAGCCGAGCCTTGAGCCGCTCGAACCGGAACGACAGCAGGTCGCCCGCCGAGCGCACCATGGCAGCAAACCGCTCCTGGCCGCCCTCTTGCTTCAGCAGCTCGTCGGGATCCTTCGCGTTCTCGCCCTGCCCGAGGATCGCGATCTGAACGTCCAGCGGCTCGGCGAACAGCACGCCGACGGCCCGGTCCGCCGCCGTCAGCCCCGCCTCGTCGCCGTCGAACAGCAGCACCACGCGGTTGCACAGCCGCCGGAGCAGCGACGCGTGCTCGGCGGTGAAGGCCGTGCCCAGCGTCGCGACCGTATTGGTGAAGCCGGCTTGGTGGCACGCGATGGTGTCGGTGTAGCCCTCGGTCACGATGCAGAAGCCGGCCTGTCGGATGCCGGCGTTGGCCTTCCAGAGCCCATACAGCACGCCCGACTTCTTGAACACCGGGCTCTCGGGGCTGTTGAGGTACTTGGCCGGGTCGTCCTCGCTCAGCCGCCGCCCGCCGAACGCGATCACGCGCCCGCCCTGATCGTGGATGGGGAACATCAATCGGTTGCGGAAGACGTCGTAGTGCCCCCCGCCCTGGTCGCGGGCCTTCACGAGCTGCGCCGCCGCGAACGCCTCGACCGGCCGCTTGGCCCGCAGCACGGCCTGCACCAGCCCGTCCCAGCCCTCGGGCGCCGCCCCGATGCCGAAGGCTTCCACCATCTCGGGCGAGATGCCTCGCCGCTCAATCATCGCACGGGCCGCCCTGCCGCCCTTGGGGTCGACCAGCGACCGGCGGAAGTACTCCTGCGCCATCGCGTTGGCCTCGAAAGCGCTGGCGCGCTCGCTGCGGCCGGGCCCCGAGGGCGCCCGCCGCCCCTTCACCGTGAGCTCGACGCCCGCGACCTCGGCCAGGTGCTCCAGGGCCTGCGGGAACTCCACGCCGTCGTACTTCTGAACAAACGACAGGGCGTCGCCACCCGCGCCGCACGCGAAGCACTTGAAGATCTGCTTCGCGGGCGAGACGAACATCGACGGCGAGCGATCGTCGTGGAACGGGCACAGCCCCACCCACTCGCGGCCCTTCTCGCGCAGCTCCACGCGCTCGCGGACGACCCGCACGATGTCGGTGGCCGCCAGCACCCGCTCGATGTCCGCCCGATCGCTCATGGCACTCCGTTGCTCGGCGTTCTGGTGTGACGGTACGCCCGAGATCTCGCGCAAACGCGCGCCCCGATTGCAATCGACCGGGATCGCGGGCGATCGAATGGATACGCTGTCCATCATGGCGATCCGGACGGCGGTCCGCTATCTCGGCACGGTGCAGGGCGTGGGCTTTCGAGCGACCGCCCGCTCCATCGCCGAGCCGCGACCGGTCACCGGCCTGGTGCGCAACGAGCCCGACGGCACCGTCTGGCTCGAGGCCCAGGGCCAGCCCGGCGACGTCCAAGCGTTCCTGGACGCGCTCGCACGCACGATGCAAGGCCGCATCGCGCAGGCCCGCCACGAGGACCGTCCGGTCCGCGTCGGCGAGACGGGCTTCCGAATCGCCGGCTGATTCCCGCTCACCGTCCGAGCGAAGCGTCCCGAGAGGGTCGCCGACATCCTGGCCCGCACGTCGGATCGAAGGAATGACCAACATGCCCATCGACAGCCAGCACATCGAAAGCTACAAGGCGCTCTGCTCGGACATGTACGTCAACCTCAAGCTGGCCTTCCACAGCGAGATCGACACGACCCGGCAGGCCACCGTCGAGTTCTTCGACCGCCTTCGCAAGGAGTTCCCCGCCCTCCAGACGTTCCGCCACGTGCAGAACGAACTCGCGATCGAGTCGGCGCCGGGCATCTCGCCGCAGCACTGGGTGGCCGTCCGCGGCAACTGCGTGCGCGCCGGCGCGGTCAACCCCGAGTCGTTCGAGCAGGCCTACCAGCTCCACGCCGCCGTCCTCGAGCTGGCGCCCTACTACCTGGGCATCAGCCCGCTGGACATCGACTACTACGAAACCCTCTTCGGCTTCGACATCGAGGCCTCGGGCGATCACGACCGGATCGTGTTCGAGTCCCTGCTCCGAGGCTCGCCCCTGGCAAGCCTCGTCGAGGACATGGGCGCCGCGCCCATCGACGCCCAGCCCATCCTGGGCGTCGCACTCCGTGGCGACGGCATCCCGCGGCGCAGCGAGGCCTACTTCGAGGTCAAGACCAGGCCCGCCGGCGCCAGCAACGGGCTGGACGGCGAGCCCATCAGCGTGTACCTCACCGTCCGCCGACACGGACCCATGGAAGACATCACCACGCCGAAGCTTGAGTTCTCGGACCTCGGCCGCTGCGGCGAGCGCATCATCGAGAGCTCGGTCATGCCGAGGCTCGTCCAGCCCATCCGCTCCTTCATCGCCTCGGGCGGGACCAGCACGTGGAGCTGAGCGCCCCGGCCATCCTGGGCCAGGCCGCCTCCGGTGGCGATACCGGGCAGTTCCTGATCTGGGTCGGTGCGCTCATCGTGGCGGTCGTCATCGGCACGGTGGTGCTGCTGATCATCCGGCGCCGCATGATCGGACGTGCCGACGAAGACCGCGGCGGGTTTTCGACGATGGAAGAGATGCGGGCGATGGTGGCCCGGGGCGAGATGTCCCAGGAGGAGTTCGATCAGGTCCGAAAAGCCATGATCGACAAGATCAAGGCCGCCAAGACCGAGCCCCAGGACGGGGGCCGGGTTTCCGAGGCCGGCCCGCCCGATCGGGAAACACGGACTCGCCCGGACCGGTAGAGAAAAACACGCACGACGACGTCCTTTTTGCATCCAGACGGGCCTCTGACGCGTCGATACAGTCCTGACGTGCGGGCAAGGGGCCCCCGATTGGACGCAGTGGGAAGAGCATGGCAAAGAACACCCGAGACAGCGGCAACGATCTCAGCAAGACCAAGCCGGGTGGCGGCGACGACGGCTTCAAGGGCCGCCGCGTCACCACCTGCTCGTTCTGCGGCAAGTCCAGCCGAGAGGTCGGCCCCATGGTCGAGGGACCGGGGCAGGTCTATATCTGCAACCCATGCACCGACCTGTGCCTGAACATCTTCAGGCAGGAACGCCGGAAGGTCTCGGCGGTCGGTAGCGCGCTGGGTGAGGTGCCCACGCCGCGAAACATCACCGAGTTCCTCGACCAGTACGTCATCGGCCAGGAGCAGGCCAAGAAGACCCTGGCCGTGGCCGTCCATACCCACTACAAGCGACTGCTGCACCTGGAGAGCAACGACACCTCCGTCGAGCTCGACAAGAGCAACATCCTGCTGATCGGCCCCACCGGCAGCGGCAAGACGCTGCTGGCACGCACGCTGGCGCGGATGCTCAAGGTGCCCTTCGCGATCGGCGACGCCACCACGCTCACCGAGGCCGGCTACGTGGGCGAGGACGTCGAGAACCTGCTGCTCAAGCTGCTGCAGGCCGCCGACTTCGACCTCGACGCGGCCCAGCGCGGCATCATCTACATCGACGAGATCGATAAGATCGGCAAGACCAGCCAGAACGTCTCGATCACGCGCGACGTGTCGGGCGAAGGCGTCCAGCAGAGCCTGCTCAAGATGCTCGAGGGCACCGTCGCCAACGTGCCCCCGCAGGGCGGCCGCAAGCACCCCGAGCAGCAATACATCCAGGTCGACACGAGCAACATCCTGTTCATCTGCGGCGGGTCGTTCCAGGGCCTGGAAGACATCATCCGCCGCCGCGTGGGTCGCAGCCGCATCGGCTTCGGCACCGCCGAGGATGCCACCCAGGTCGGCGAGCGCAGCGGCGCGCTGCTGGCTCAGGCGACGACCGAGGACGTCATCGAGTACGGCATGATCCCCGAGCTCGTCGGCCGCCTGCCGATCATCAGCCCGCTCATGCCACTCACGCTCGACGTCATGATGACCGTGCTGACCCAACCTAAGAACGCCCTGGTGCGTCAGTACCAGCACTTCTTTGATCTGGAAGGCGCGAAGCTGCAGTTCACCAAGGGCGCGCTCAAGGAGATCGCCAACCGGGCGCTCAAGCGTGACACCGGGGCTCGCGCACTCCGCGGCGTGATGGAAGACATCATGCTCGACCTGCTCTACGAACTGCCCGAGCGCGACCACGAGGGCGACAAGTACGTCATCGACCGCGACGACCTGAAGGGCAAGATGACCCTCGATGACCTGCGTGTCGAGTCGAAGAAGACGGCCTGATCACGCTCGCATGAACACGAAGCCCGGGTCCCGCCCGGGCTTTTTCGTGCGCGCCGTCATCGGGAAGCGTCAGTTCAGGTCGAGCAGGATCGGTACGTTGGGCGCCTCGACGTGCAGCCGCAGCTCACCCTGCGCGAGCCCCAGCGCTCCGCGTGCATCTCGCAGCACCAGGTGCCGGACGCTCGGCAGGCCTGCAAGCCGCTGGCCCATCACGACCGCGATCAGCTCGGCGTGGTCGCGCAGCCAGCTCGATACGACGACCAGGTCGCGTACCGCCGCCGACGCGCGTTCGCTGTCGGCCGCCCACGCCACCGCGTGCAGCACCCCCGAGCCATCGACGGCCAGCTTGACCTCGTGGGCGTACGGGCACGAGACCTCGACGGGTTCGAGTCCATCGGGCAGCGTGCGCTGGTGGGCCGTCGCGTCGGTGTGGCTCGATACGTCATCGCTCGGATGCTCGTCGATCGTGTCCGCCGAAGCGTCGTTCTCGAGCTTGACGTTCGTGACCTCGCCGCCCTCGGCATTGAATCCGGCCGGAACGCTGGTGCGTCGCGGCTCGAACCGATCGCCAGCCCCCGGCCGAGTCTGAACATCCGCCTCGACGGGGCGCTCGAGCATGCGGCGCAGCAGGTCGGGCACGTCGGCCCACGCCGGCGGCGCGCCGTGGTACAACTCGGCCGAGACGCCGGCGTCGATCCGAAGGACCGGCGTATCCGACTCGACGGTGAGGCCAAGAAATCGCTGTGCCGCCTGTGCCAGCTTGTTAGCAGCCTCGCCCGCAACCGCGCCGTGCGCGCCTGCAACGGCGATCCGCATCACGGGCCCGGCCTCATCGGGTGGCAAGTCCTGGGCGATCGACTTGATGCTCTGGTACGCCCGCACGATCGCTGGATCATCGGCGCCCGCCAGGATCGTCATCGTTGCCGCCTCGCACTCGCCTCCGATCCAGCCTGCCTCGGCCTCGGGCAAGCGCACGATCAGGTCGGCGTCGAGGCGGGCCAGCCGCTCGAGCGCCCGCGGGAGTTCTGCCTCGGCTCGTCCGGAAAGCCCCGGAACGCCGAACACCTCGAGCCTTGCAGACTCGTCGCCGAGGCTCAGCAGCCCCACGGCTCGGCCCGTGTCGCGGTGCCGATCGCGTGCGTACTGGCTGGCCCACCCCGCCGCGTGCACGGGCAGATTGCCAAGCACCAGGAGCGAGAGCGCGGGCTCGCTCGCACCGCTGGAGGGCTTCAGTTCGACCTCCGTCACCGGATCGGCGGATTCGACGCCGTCGTCGACCCCGTCAACCCCAAGGAAAAGGGCGGCAAGGTCGTCCGACACGCCGTCGGGCGAGTCTGCACGGTCGTAGGGCCCCGCGGGACGGTCGCTGCCCCCGAGAAGGCGAGCGCCATTGCTCGATCCGGAAAGCGTCGTGGACGTGTGGTCGGACATGGTCGTGCGCTCCGTCGCGTGTCCTGCCCGGAGATCCTCTCGGGCAATGCCTGCGGCTGCTAGGCCGCGGGCGGCGGGCCGTCCCTTTCGTGACTGCGGGCGTCGGCCGGCGGCCCGGATACCTCCGCGATGCTGTTCGGCTCGCCGAACGGGTTGGTCACGGCATCGGGGTTGAACGGGTCGGCAGTCCAGAAGCCGTCGACCACCAACCGGTACGCGTGCCGCCCCGGTGGGAGTTCGAGCTTGCGTGCGTGCACGCCCAGCTTCTGATATCGGTTGAAGCGGTGGCTCTGGGCCGACCAAGCGTTGAATTCTCCGGCAACGGCCACGCTTCGGCCCAGCCCGATGGGCTGTACGAGCCAGACCCCACCGGCCACGGGGTGGATGCCGAACGCCTCCGACCCGTGCTTCGGAAGCAGCAGTCGCTCGAGTTCGAGGTTGCCCTGATCGTCGTCTTCGAGCGTGGCCGACGGCGACGACGTTGGCTGGGGCACGGCCGATGCGTTGCTCGCGTCACTGGTCGCCGCAGGGGCCTGCTGGCCCGACCGAGGGGCAGGCGGCTGCACAGCAGGGCTGGCGTTCGGCGGCTCGACGGCGTCCAGCTCCATCGACCGGCGGGCCCGCTCGGCGACTTGGGCGACCGTGTGATGACCGCTCGCCGCAGGCTTCACTTCCGTCCAAGGTTCGGGTCGCAGTTCGTGAACCGCGGGCGCCGCTGATCCGGCCGTCCCTTCGCCGCGTGCGTCGTTCAGCACCCACTCGGCGAGCTCGGCGTAGTCCTGGGCGGCCTGCGACTGCGGCGCGTACTCGCCTACCGGACGGCCGAACGTCGCGGCCTCCTTCACCTTGTCGTCCTTGTGGATCACGGTCTGGCAGACCTGTGAGCCGAACCGGCTGCGGAGTTGTTCGAGGAGTTCGCTGGGCAAGGCCGCTTCGGGCTCGTGGATCGTCGGGACGATCCAGTGGCGCGCCTGCCGCCCAAGCCGCTGGCCAAGGCTTCGGAGAGTCGCCACTTGCCGGCTGGCACCTTGCTGCGCAAAGTAGCTCGTTTCGACGGGAATCAAGACCTCGTCCGCAGCACACAACGCGTTGTACGTCAGCAGGCCGATCGACGGCGAGCAATCGATGATCGCGAGGTCGTAGCCCTCGAGTCCAGCGATGACCTTGGCCAACCGCTGTTCTTTATCCTCGAGCGACGCGAGGCCGCCACGCGAGGCCTCGAGCCCGGCGAGCTTCATCCGGCTGGGCAGCAGGTCGAGGTTGCGGCCGATGCGCCAGAGCAGCTTCGAGCGATCGAGCGAACCGGGCGACTCTGCCAGCATGGCGTCGCCGACGTCGACCTCGATGTGGGCCTCGGGAATGGCAAGGCCCGCGGCACAGTGGGACTGTGGATCCATGTCGACCAGGAGCACGCGCTTGCCCCGGGCGGCGAGCGCCCCGGAGAGGCTGATGGCGGTGGTCGTCTTGCCACAGCCACCCTTCTGGTTGACGATCGCGATCGTGCGCATCGGGCTCCTGCCCTCTCACTGCAGCGGATCGATTCTGGCGCCAGTGGCCAGCTATACACCTCCCTCTATCAACCCTTCCGGCCGCGTTATCGGGATGTTCGTGCAAACGCCTCCAAAGAAGGCGCTAGGCCCCATCGACGCCCCATCTTCACACCGCAAATGTCGTAATTACGACAAAATCGCGCCTAGACGATGGCCCGCCACGCCTTGGCGATCACGTCGTCGCCCGGGTCATCCCGCATCACGACGCCGTCGCGCGTGGGAAGGACGAGGCGGAGCGTTCCGCCGCTGGCCTTCTTGTCTTGCCGCATGGCGGTCGTGAGGTCCGCGAGGCTTCCCGCAGCTACGAGCCTGGTCGGCAACCCAACCGCTTCGACTGCCATCCGGACCGAAGCGGTGAGTTGCCGGTCGCCGACGCCGAGTTCTTCGGCCAGCGTCGCCGCCGCGATGAGCCCCAGCGCGACCGCCTCGCCGTGCATCGGGTGGAACTCGGCCCCGTCGATGAGCACGCGGGTTGCTTCGCTGCCCTCGATGGCGTGAGCGAACGTGTGGCCGAGGTTGAGCGCGCGGCGCCCGGGCGTGCTGCCGGTCGCAGCCTCGCGCTCGTCACTGGCGACGATGTCGGCCTTCAGGCCGACGTGTTGCGTGACAAGCGATGCCAGGAGATCGGCTTCGCCCGCCAGCATGCGGGGCATCGACTCGATCAGATTCTGGAGCGAGAGCAGGTCTTCGCCGGAGTTGCCGGCGATGAGTGCGTGCTTGATGCACTCAGCCATGCCGCACCGCATGTCGCGTGGTTGGAGCGAGGCAAGCGCGTCGACGTCGGCCACGACCAGCGAAGGGTGGTGGAACATGCCCACGGCGTTCTTCAGCAGCACGGCCGAGTCGTCGATGCTGGCTCGCAGGTTCACCGCGGTCTTGCCGCCCACCGATGCGTCGACCATCGCGAGCAGCGTCGTCGGGCACTGCACCACCCGAACGCCCCGGCGGTGCAGACCGGCCGCGAGTCCCGCGACATCGCCCAAGATGCCTCCGCCGAGCGCAACCACCAGATCGGTACGCTCGAGCTTGGCTTCGGCCAGATCTTCGAGCATCCGCTCGAGCGTGGCGATGCACTTCGAGTTTTCGTCGAGACGAAGCTCCGACCGAGTGACCCTTGGCTTGTCAAGAGAAGCCGCGGCCTGATCTCGCAACCCAGCCGGCACGCCGGCATCTTCGAAGACGTGGACCCGGGCGCACTCAAGCCTGGCTAACTCGAACAGTTGGCCGAGGCGAGAGAACAGGCCCCGTCCTGTGAGCGCGAGATAACCGCCGCTCAGCAATCCCACCCGAACGCTGGCCGGGGGAGGCTCGGTCATTGCGGGAACTGCTCGCCCGGCTTGAGGCCTGCGCGGTTGCGGTCGACCTGGTCGGGCCTCGCCCACGAGACTTCGTCCGCGTCGGGGTAGAGGCTCTCGACGTCATAGTGGGCCCGGGTGTTGGGCTCGAAGACGTGCAGCACGACGTCGACGAAGTCGGCCAGCAGCCACGTCGAACGCTCGTCGCGCGCCTGGCGGACGGCGGGCATGCCCGACTCCTCGGCCAGCTCCATCGCGTGGTCGAGCACCGAGCCCATCTGCCGATCGCTCGTGCCCGAGGCGATGATGATGTAGTCGGTCACCGGGCTCTGGCCCGAGACGTCGAGCACGACGATAGCCTCGCACTTGTCGTCGCTGAGCATGCGGGCCAGGTCGACAGCGAGCGTGCGCGCGTCGTCGGTATTGCCGCGGCGGGTCGGCGACTGGGAATCGAGCTTGATGGGCGAGCGGTCGTCCTGGGGCATCGGCTGGTCTGGGTCCTTGTGGTGGTTGAGCGTAGGGACGCGGGCGATCGGTGCGATGACCGAGTACGGCCTTGCCCGCGTGCGACGGGCGCGTAACCCCGCGAATCCAAAAGAAAACGGCCCGGATTGCTCCGGGCCGTCTCAAGTCCAAAGCGGTCGAGATATTCCTCGCCAGCCGTCACCGGCTGGCTCGTCGCGTTGCACCAGAGCGAACTCTGGAAGCGGTGCGAACGAGAGTGTACTGACGATTTTGATCGCTCGCTGGAGTTCGCACTCCGTGGATCGCCTTGGTCGGGGACGATCCGCGAGTCTAAGGAAATCCCTTAGAAAGGAGGTGATCCAGCCGCAGGTTCTCCTACGGCTACCTTGTTACGACTTAGTCCCAGTTACCGAACTCGCCGTAGGCACCACTGAATCGTGGCGACTTCGGGCGCTCCCGGCTTCCATGACTTGACGGGCGGTGTGTACAAGGCTCAGGAACGTATTCACCGGAGCGTAGCTGATCTCCGATTACTAGCGATTCCGACTTCATGCAGGCGAGTTGCAGCCTGCAATCCGAACTGGGGCGCGCTTTTTGCGATTTGCATACCTTCGCAGGTTAGCATCGCTCTGTACGCGCCATTGTAGCACGTTTGCATCCCTGGGCGTAAGGGCCATGAGGACTTGACGTCATCCCCACCTTCCTCCGGTTTGACACCGGCAGTCTCGTTAGAGTCCTCGCCATAACGCGTTAGTAACTAACGATAGGGGTTGCGCTCGTTAAGGGACTTAACCCGACACTTCACAGCACGAGCTGACGACAGCCATGCAGCACCTGTGCACGTTCCACCCTTGCGGGCGTGGCTCTGCTTTCACAGAGTTAATCCGTGCATGTCAAACCCAGGTAAGGTTCTTCGCGTTGCCTCGAATTAAGCAACATGCTCCACCGCTTGTGTGAGCCCCCGTCAATTCCTTTGAGTTTTAGCCTTGCGACCGTACTCCCCAGGCGGCACACTTAACGCTTTCGCTTCGACCGGAAAAGGGTCAGACCTACTCCGATCTAGTGTGCATCGTTTACGGCGTGGACTACCAGGGTATCTAATCCTGTTTGCTCCCCACGCTTTCGTGCATGAGCGTCAGGACAGGCCCAGGGTGCCGCCTTCGCCTTCGGCATTCCTGTCGATATCTACGCATTTCACCGCTCCACCGACAGTTCTGCACCCCCCTACCTGCCTCAAGACCAACGGTTCGCCCCGCAATTCCCCGGTTGAGCCGGGGCATTTCACGGGACGCCTGAAGGTCCGCCTGCGCACGCTTTAAGCCCAGTGATTCCGATTAACGCTTGGGCCACTCGTCTTACCGCGGCTGCTGGCACGAGTTTAGCCGGCCCTTCCTCTGGACCTGATCGTTGGTTCTAGGTCCTGACAGTGGTTTACGACGCAGAGCGCCTTCATCCCACACGCGGCATTGCTCCGTCACGCTTTCGCGCATTGCGGAAGATTCGTCGCTGCAGCCTCCCGTAGGAGTCCGGGCAGTGTCTCAGTCCCGATGCGGCGGGCCATGCTCTCACACCCGCTACCCGTCTTCGGCTTGGTGAGCCGTTACCTCACCAACAACCTGATAGGACGATCGCCGCTCCCAACTTCCTCCGTAGAGCACACGGGGTATTACCGCCGGTTTCCCGACGCTATCCCCCACATTGGGGTACGTTCGATCGCATTACTCGCCCTTTCGCCGGTGTCCCCCGAAGGTTCTCCCAGACTTGCATGCTTTAGCCATGCCGCCAGCGTTCAATCTGAGCCAGGATCAAACTCTTCAATTGAAGCGACAACCGAGCTTTCACCCGATTGCCGACAATCTCAGAATGATCCGTTTGAACCGCTGCAACTCCAACGAGCAGAACTCGCGAAGCGACAGCGGCCGGTCATTCTCGCGATCACAAGTGATCACGAGCCGTCGTCGGCAAAGACGACGGTCTAGTTGGCGTACTCAAATTCATCACGAGAGTGCGCCAACGGCCAGGATCTGTGCATCCCGGCCACCGGTTTGACCGGCCTTGCCAACCCCTGGTCGGGGCGTGCGGGTGATGATCCGCACTGACAAGGCCTCACACTCTCGAGGGCATCTCGACCGCTTAGATTTCAAAGAGCGTTGGGGCGGGCTCGCATCCGCTTGCCGGCCCCGAGTCCCGCGTCCGGCCGTGGCCAGAGCGGTGGAGATAATACACGGCTCTCAGCGTGCGTCAAGCCTCGACGCCCCCGTTCCTCCACTTTTTTTAGGACCCTCGCTCGCAACGCCCCCTGCATTCGCCGAGGACGTGTGCACGAGGGGCAGTCCCGATGGCGAACCGCCCTGCCCGGCTCTCCCCTGCTCGGCCATCGCCACGCACGCCGCCAGCACGACGGGCTCCTTCCGGGAGCCCCGCAACGACTTGATCGCCCGGCACGCCTCCACCAGCGTGGCACCGGTCGTGCTCACGTCGTCGACCAGCACCACCACGCGCAGTCCGTCCAGGGCGTCTTCGCCGACGCAGGGCCGCATGGCCCGGTGCAGGTTGCGTTTCCTCGCGGCCGCCGAAAGCCCGGTCTGGGCGGGCCGATGCCGCCTGGTGAGCATCTTGCGGCATGGCGCGCCCGACCCGCGCGAGACCGCCCGCGCCAGGCACGTGGCGTGATCGATGCCCCGACTCGCCCGGCGCCAAAAGCTCATCGGCACGGGCACGACCGCCGTTCGGCCGAGCACCGCCTCCTCGGGCTCGCCGGCATGCTCCGCGACGAGCCGCAACCGCTCGGCTACCGCCGCACCGAGCGCCACGCCCAAGTGCTCGCCCACCGCGTGCCAGCGGTTGAACTTGAAGTCGTGCACGGCATCGCGGAGTGCGAGGTCGTAGCGCCCCAGTCGAACGAAGCCGTCCCAGGGGATCCGCACGCTGCGGCACGTACCGCATCGCCCAGCCGCGAACTCACCCGGCCCAACGCCGTGGCCGCATCGAGGGCAGTATGCATCGAGCGCATCGGCAACGAACCCTGAGCTGCGTAACGCCTCGAGCGGACCGGGCAGGTCGCTGAGCATCGCACGCTCGACGGTGACTAAGCCCGTCCGTAGTTTGTTGAGTGCGCCCCCACGCACGGCGGTTACTCCGCTTCGCCCGGCTCGGGGCGATTGCTCGGCCCCGCGGGCGGGTCGGGGCGATCGGGCCTGATCAGTCGCGGCGGCTGCCGGGGCGACGCAAACGCCTCGCCGAGCTTCGCACGCAGGAGCGAGGCGCGTGCTTCTCGGCGTTGGTCCTGCGTCAGCTCCTGGCCGATCGCCTTCTGAATGTGCGCCGGCTGCACGGCCACGAGCAATTGGTTCACGAGCGACAGCTCGAGATTCGGCACCAGCTTGAGCGCGATGCCCAAGCGCAGCCGGCTGAGCAGCTTCGTTGCTTCTTCCGTGCTGAGCAGCCGCGCGTGCAGCAGCACGCCCACGGCCCGCCAGGTCTGGTCTTCGAGGCCGCGGCGTCCGCCACGCATCAGCCGGTCGCGGGCGTTGTGCTCGTAGGCGATGACCATCGGGATGATCTCGCTCTCCATCTCGCGGAGCAGCACGGCCTCGCTCTTGCCGATGGTCGTCTGGTTGCTGATCTGGTAGAAGTCGCCAGTCGCCTCGCTGCCCTCGCCATACGAACCGCGGACGGTCAGGCCCAGGTCGTCGGCGGCGCGCTTGACCTTCTCGATCTCGCGCGTGATCTTGAGCGCGGGCAGGTGCAGCATGACGCTCAGCCGCACGCCGGTGCCGACGTTCGTCGGGCACGCCGTGAGGTACCCAAACCGCGGGCTGAAGGCGTAGTCGACGCTCTGCTCGATCGCGTCGTCGGCAGCGTCGATCTCCTGCATCGCGCCCGAGAGATCGAACCCACCGCGGATCACTTGCAGGCGCAGGTGGTCCTCTTCGTTGATCATGATGGAGAGCCGACGCTCGGGCAGGCCGATCGCCACCGCCCGGCCGTGCATCGGCTCGCCGGGCTTGCCCATGGCGTGCTGGCGGCTGATGAGCCGTTCCTCGACGAGCGACGCCCGGTGGCCCGAGGTCGTCGACGCCAAATCGACCCACTCCAGGTGCGGGCTCAGGCGTGCCCCAAGCACGACGGGCTTGAGGCGCACGAGGATGGCCGTGCGCTCGCTCGCGGGCGCTCGATTGGGGAAGCGGAAGCCCGCGAGGTTGCGCGCCATGCGCACCCGGGATGACACGACGACGTCGCCGGCCCGGCCGGCGACCGCCAGCCAGCTCCCCGCGCCGCCCTGTCGGCCCTGGTCTTCCTTCATGCCGGCCCGCCAGCCCCGCCGCCAGATGGCTCTCGCTCTTCGCCCTCGAGCGGCCGCAGCTCGTCGCGGAGCGCCGCGGCCCGCTCGTACTGCTCCATCGAGATCGCCTCTTCGAGCTGCTTACGCAGGAGCGCCACCCGCTCGGCCCGTTCCTTGGCGCCGCCGAGCACGCGCTCGATGGCCTCTTGATCACCCTCGCGGGCCGTCGCCAGCATGCGCTTGGGCGTCTTGCCGATGTGGTGGGTGCTGCCCTGGTGGGCACGCTCGATGAGCGGCGAGAGCTTGTCCTCGAACGCCTCGTAGCAGCCCGAGCAGCCCAGCAGCCCGTGCTGGCGGAATGCCGCGAACGACAGCCCGCAGGTGCCGCACTTCAGACCCGAGCCTTGCTGTTGCACGCTCAAGACGACCGACGAGCCGCCGGCGGGGATCGAGACACTGGAGTGCCCGGTCAGGCCGACCTCGGCGGCATGCCGCTCGCACAGCCGGCGCACCATCACCTGGCCGTTGACGATCTGCGTCTCGTGGACGGTCGCTTCGGCATCGCACAGGTCGCACTTCACGCTGATGTACCCCGGGCCGGCCGGTCAGGGCGGGCTCAGTCGCATTCTACGGGCACGCGTGGGCGGGCTCGGAAGCACCGTGGGGGATCGCCGCGGAAACGCCGCCCGCGGCGGGGCAAACCGGGTCAGCCGCCGGCCTGTTCCTTCTGCTGGCGGGTGTAGCCGTACTTGCGCTTCAGTGGCTTGACGACCAGGCCGCTCTTGATCGCACGGGTGCTGGCCAGCACGCGCGTGGGCTTGCCGTCGATGATGGCGTGGACCTTCTGGAGGTTGGGCCGGAACGCTCGGCGGGTGATGCCGGTGGTCTTCAGGCCGAAGCCACCCTTGGAGATCTTGGCGCCGCCGTAGGCCTTGGACTTGCCAAAGCGGGTCTTGCGTCCGGTAAAGTGGCATTCATAGGGCATCGTCCAGTCCTCGGTCTCGATCCACGCGGTCGCCCGGGCTCCTGGGCCCGGCGGGTCGAGATGGTAGGCCCCAAGGTTGCCCCGAGGAAAGCCGCGGATCGGCCGCTAGCCCCGCGCCAGGTTCTCGCGCGAGAGCATCAGGCTCAGCGTTTGGGCGACCAGGTCGATGTCGCGCTCGGTCAGGCCGCCATGGAACGGCAGGGCGATGGTGCGGTCCGACACGCTCTCGGCGATCGGGAAGGCCCCACGCTCGTAGCCGAAGCGGCGGACGTACTCGGGCATGAGATGGATGCTGGGGAAATACGGCGCGCAGCCCACGTCGTGGTTGCGCAAACCCTCGATGATGCGGTCGCGCTCCTCGGCCGTGTAGCCGCGCTCCAGCCGGACGGTGAACACGAACCAGCTCATGCTGGTGCCGCTCTCGATGGTCGGCAGGATGATCCCCGGGATGCCCAGCAGGCGGTCGAGGTACTCGCTGGCGACGCGGCGGCGGGCCTCGACGATCTCGTCGAACCGGCGCATTTGCGCCACGCCCAGGGCGCAGGCGATCTCGCTCAGCCGGTAGTTGTACCCCAAACGCTCGTGGCTCAGCCAGAGGCCCAGCCCGCTGCTGCCCTCCTGGGCGAGCTCGGAGGGCATCGACCGGCCCTGGTTGCGCAGGCTGCGGCAGAGGTCGGCCAGGTTTTGATCGTCGGTGACGATCATGCCGCCCTCGCCGGTAGTGATCTGCTTGTTGGGGTAGAAGCCGAAGACGCCCACCCTGCCGAAGCTGCCGCACTTGCGGCCCTTGTAGGTCGTGCCCAGCGCCTCGCAGCAGTCCTCGATGAGGTGGATCTCGTTCTTGTTCGCGATGGCCGCGTAGCGATCCATGTGCGTGGGGTTGCCCAGGGCCTCGACGGCCATGATGGCCTTGGTGCGCGGGCCGATGGCCTGCTCGACCTTGTCGGGGTCCATGTTCAGGCTGCGCGGGCAGAGGTCGACGAACTTGGGCGTCGCGCCGACATAGAGGATGGCGTTGGCGCTGGCCACGAAGCTGAACGGCGTGGTGATGACCTCGTCGCCCGGCCCGATGCCCAGGGCCAGCAGCGCCAGGTGCAGGCCGCTGGTCCCGCTGTTGACCGCTACGCCGTGGTCGCAGCCGGCGGCCTCGCTGACGAGGGCCTCGAAGGCCTCCTGCATCGGCCCGATGCTCAGCCGGCCCGACCGCAGCACGCGGACGACCGCGTCGATCTCCAGGTCGGTGATGTCGGGCCCGCTCAGGGCGATCTCGGTGCCGGCGGTCGGACGGCGTGAAGGCCTGGATTGGTCGCTCGAATGCACGTGGGCTCCCGTATCGCTCGGCGTGGGCTCTCGATGCCGACCGCAGGGGAGTTTATCGCCCCGAGCGACGGATCCGCCGAGCCAGCGTGTCGGCGAGCTGGCCAACGGTCTGCCCGTCTGCCTCGCACCCCACCGCCACGCGCTCTTCATCGGCAATCTGGCGCTCGATGCGCCGAACGGCGGTGATGATCGAGGAGTGATTCGGCCGGCCCATCGCCGTGGCGATCTCGGGATAGCTCGCGGTGGTGAGCTGGCGGGAGATGATCGCGACCAGGGCTCGGGCCAGCACCACCCTTCGGTGGCGGCCGCGGCCGGAGAACTCGGCGCTGCCGACGCTCATGAAGCGGCACACACCCTCGATGACCGCGTCGACGCGCACCGGGCCGGCCTTTGGTGCCAGCTGGGCACGAACGCCCAGGGCCTGGTGCACGGTCGACATCGCCACGCGATCGCCCGCGGGCGTGTCGCCCACGCGGCCCAGCAGGTTGTGGAAGGCATCGACGCGGGCCATGGCGCCCTCGATGTCGCGGAACGAGCCGGCCGGGCCGTCTTGGGTCTCGGCGGCGGCGGCGGTCGCGATGGCGGCGACTACGTCGTCTTCGAGCGTGAGGCCACGCTGGCGGGCCAGCTTGCGCACCATCGCCTCGCGCAGCTCCTGGTCGGGCTCGCCCAGCTCGATGGTCAGCCCCGAGAGCAGGCGGCTGACGAGCTGCTTGCCCAGCCCCTCGACCTGACGCGGGTGCTCGTCGCTCGCGAGCGCAAGGCGGCAGCCGCCCTGGAGGATCTGGTCGAGCGTGTGCAGCAGCTCGGCCTTGGTAGCGTCCTTGGTGGCCAGGAAGTGCACGTCGTCGAGGCAGAGCAGCTCGACGCCGCGGTATTTGTCGCGGAAGGCCTCGGTGCCGCCGGTACGCAGGGCGGCCAGGAAGCCGTTGGTGAAGTGCTCGGCGGTGACGTACTTGGCCTTGCCGCCCGAGCCTCGCAGGCCGTTGTAGCGGAAGGCCATGCCGCGCAGGAGGTGGGTCTTGCCCAGCCCGCACCCGCCGTGGAGCACCAGCAGGCTGCCGGCCCGGGGCGCCGCGCCGGGATCGCTGATTGAAAGGGCGGCCATGTGGGCCAATTCGTTGCTTTGCCCGACGACGAAGTCCTCGAGCCGCACGAAGCGGTCGGACTGGGGCCGAGCGGCGTGCGAGGTGTGGGCCTTGGGCTGGGCCTCGCTCTTGGGGCGGGCGACCTTGGTGGCCTTGGGCGGACGGGCCGCGGGGAAGGCCGACGGGCGATCGACGAAGCGGACCGAGCCGCCGCCGGCGATCTCGACCAGGTGCTGGCGGAAGCGGTTCTCGACGATGGGCACGAGGAAGCGCGACGCGACGACGACCTCGAGCCCGTCGTCGGTACGCTCGAGCTTGGCCTGGCCCTGGAAGTATCGCTCGAACGTCAGCGAGCCGACCTTGGCCGCCAGCAGACGCTCGAGGTTCTGCTCGCGTTGGGCATCGCTGGCAGCCCCTTGCGTCGCCTCGACCTCGGCCGACGGTGCGTCGCCGTTGCGGCCGGGGTGGACGCGGCGGGTGCGCAGACGCTCACCGGCCGCGTCGCGGCCGGGCGTGCGTGTGAGCACTCGCTCCTTCTGGGGCTGGTACTGCGGCTGGGCGGTCGGCAGCTGGGCCGTATCGGCGGCGATCTCGAGCCGGGGCGCCTGGTTCGCGGCGTTCGAGGCCTTGCCGGCGTGGACGCGGACGTCTGCGTTGCTCGCTGGTTTGGCCTGAGGAGAGCGAACGACTTCATCCCTGCTGATCGCTGCCATGGCGAACCCTTCTGACCGCAACGCGGCCGCACGAACCCCCCGCCACGGCCAAGCGGCCGAAGCGTCCGGTCGTCCTGCAGAGTCCGTTCCCCGAGCGTCTTCGGCCGTCGACCTGCGCATTCCCCGCGCTTGCATGCCGCCGCGTCCGACGGTCGGTGAAGCCAGCGGTCGTGCAACGATTCCCCACCCGAAGGCCTGGTGGTCGTGCCCGTTGGCGGTTGGACGCGGCTGCTGTGGTCTACGTGCCCCCTCGACGCGGCGCCATTCCATCGACGCCACAGGAATGTATCCGAGATGGCGTCACTCCGCTACCCGATTTCTTTGCGCGCGGGCAAAACGGGAGAACAAACACGCGACATTGCAAGGGCTTAGAGCTTAAAGATTTCTTTATGCACAGGCGCAACGCAGGTTGTCAACATGGCCTGTGGACAAGCCGTGGAGTGCCAACATTCCGTGGTGCGCAAGCGCTTGCAGACCAACGCGCTACGACTCGAGCGCACCGGTGGACAACACGCGATCGAGCCCGTGCACGCACGCGACGCGCCGGTCGAACGACATGAAGCCAACACGCTCGTAGAGGCGCACGGCGGGCGCATTGGCCGTATCGACCGCACACGTGAGCGACCAGCGGCCCGACCGCGGTGCGCGCTTCAGGCGCGCCGCGATCTGCTCGATGGCGCTCTCGAGGAGCGATTCCCCGAGCCCACGCCCTCGCAGGGAAGGCCCCAGCCCGATGTACACCAGCTCGTAGCAACGCTGCTCGGGCAGGCACGCGAGCAGCATGGCCCCTGCCGGGCGGCCCTCGTGCGACACGATCGACCACAAGGCGAGCTCGGGTCGGCCGATCGCCGCGTGCGACGCGAGGATGTCGCTTGTGCGGCGCATCCCGCACAGGGCGGGGCAGTCGAGCGTGTCGGAATACGAGTCGTTGAGCGCTTCGACGAGGTCTTCGTGCCGCGGCGAGCCGGGATCGGGGATCGAGATGGGCTCGACCTCGACGCCGTCGGGGAGCTCGCGTTGGGGTTGACGTCCGCGGAGCACCGAGGGCTTGGGCGCGTCCTGAGGGCCGACGGGCCGCCGCATGTAGGCAAGAGTACCCACGATCTGCCATCGCGCGTCAGTCAGCGCGTCGACCGCCCAGCGTTCGTTCGAGCCCGGCAGCGACTGGGCGATGTCGAAGGGCTGGCCCGGCAGGCCAGCTAAGTGGGACGTGAGGGCCCGAGCACAGGCGGCACGTTCCTGGGACCGTGTCTCGCCCGCATTGGGTCGGCTGAGGAAGACCAACGCGCTGCGCCCGGGGGCCGGTACCGCGATCGCGAGCTCGCGGACGGCATGGACGTCGGGATCGATCGTGGCGAAGGCGTGGGCGAAGGAGATGCCCGAGTCTGGCCCGGCATCGATCAGCCGCTGGGCGGCCTGGCGGGCCATGGGACCGGTCGCATCGATGAGCCGCTCGGCGGCCTGCAGGTAGAACTCGGGCCGCAGCGGGGCCGGCTCGTGGTCGGGCTGGTCGGAGAAACCGCTCGCGTCCATGCTCGTATCCGTTGGCGTCCGGCCGTCTTGGCGTCGCCGGGGGGCCGAAATTCCCGTTCGTCGCCGCCGACGCGACGCGGGAAACGAATATAGACTCCCCGGGCGTAGGGTCGGTCGAGGGCCTTCCCGGCCCGGAATCTCATCGTCCACCGCAACGCCGGCCCCGGCAGACCGCTCTGCACGGCCGCTCGATGGCTGCCGAATCGCCTCGGAGAACTCCATGGCCCTGCTGAATCTCCCTGCTCGCGTGCTCATCCTCATCGCGGCGGCCCTCGGGCTGACGGCCGCTTCGGTGGCCCTGCCGCCCGAGCCCAACCCCATCCCCGTGCATTGGCAGCTCGACCTCGACGTGGGCCCGCTGCGGGTCGCGAGCGTCGAGACGCCCGGGCAGGGCCCGATGCTGTACTACTTCCTGACCTACACGGTCACGAACAACACCGACCAGGACATCTTGCTGGCTCCCAGCTTCGAGCTGGCCACCGAGACGGGCACCAACGTCGTAGCCGGCCAAGGCGTGCCTGCCGTCGTGACCCAGACCATCCTGGACCGGCTCGACAACCCGCTCTTGAACGACCAGGTGGGCATGATCGGCGTGCTGCGGCGTGGCGAGGCCTACGCCCGCGATGGGCTCGTCGTCTGGCCGGTGCGAGACAACGAGGCCGACGAGGCCCGCGTCTACATGGCCGGCTTCAGCGGCGAGACCACCCGGATCGAGGTGATCGACCGCGAGAGCGGCGACCCCCGCGACGTGGTGCTCCGCAAGACGCTGATGGCCGTCCACGAGATCCCGGGCCACGTCGATGGCCGCGGCAACGCCCCGATCGAGCGGGTCGTCAACCGCTGGATCATGCGCTAAGGGCTCGCTATCATCTCGACCCGGCCGCCAGAGGGCCGGTCCAGCTTCAGGAGTACCCCGCCATGGCACATAAAAAGGGCCAGGGATCGTCGAAGAACGGTCGCGACTCGAACCCCCAGTACCGGGGCATCAAGCTCTACGGCGGCGAATTCGCCCAGCCCGGCAACGTGCTCGTGCGCCAGTGCGGCACGAAGTTCCAGCCCGGCTTCGGCGTGCAGCGGGGCAAGGACGACACGCTCTTCAGCGTCAGCACGGGCAAGGTCGTGTTCCAGGGTCGCCGCGTCCACATCGACCCGATCGAGGACGACGCGCCGCGGCCGCGCTGGCTGACGCAGTATCGCGCGGCTCAGGCGAGCTGACGCGAGCAACACGAATGAAAGCGGCCCGGGCACGAGCCCGGGCTTTTTCGTGCGCGGGCTCCATGAAGAAGGCCCGGGCGTGAGCCCAGGCCTCGTTGGGATCGTGAGATAGGGAGTGCTCGATGCCTATCGCTTCGCGGCGGGCTCCATGGCCTTGCGCGCCTCGTCGCTGAGATAGAGGATGGCGCCCGACTGCGGGTCGACCGTGACGCGGCCGTGGCTCAGCAGGGCGCTCACGGTCTCGACCGGGACGGCGAGCATGCTGATGCCACAGACGAACTCGTGGCGCTTGACGTCGACGACCTCGACGGGGGCCATGGCCTCGTCGCCGAGCTGGCCGCGGACGCGGAGGTAGTGCGTCAGGGTGTGCTCGGGAACCTCCGAGATGATGGACTCGCGTTCCTTCTTGAGCTCTTCGAGTCGGTCGGCGATCTCGGCGCTGCGTTCGTCTCGCTGCTTCTGGGCCACGGAGCGCACGCCCTGCCGCTCTTCCTTGGCCTTGCCGAGTTGGTCGAGCTCGGCGGTCAGCGTCTCGACCCGGCTGATGAGCTCCAGGGCGATGGACTCCTGCTCTTCCTGCTGGGTCTTGAACGTCGCGATCTCGGCGAGGTAGGCCTGGTACTCCTTGTTGGAGGCGGCCGAATTCATCTTCTCGCGGAGTTCGTTGATGTGGCCTTCGAGACGCTTGGCTTCGCCTTCGGCGTTGGCGGCGGCGGCCTTCGTCTTGCGGAGCTCGGCCTGACCGGTCTTGTGCTGGTCTTCGATGGAGGCCAGCTGCCGCTCTTGCTCTGTCAGGAATCGCTCGGCGGCGCGGAGCCTGCCCTGCAATCCGTCGATGCTGTTATCGACCCTGAAAACCTTGAGCAACCGATCGGTTTCGGTCATCGTCATGTACGCTGAACTCCCATGTACGACTCCAATCGAGAGAGTGTAGCGTGTCGGGCGTTGGTGTGTAGCGTGCCGGCGTCGTGCAAAAGGCCATTGGCAAAACCCGAACGGACGCTGTCGCGTGGCCGACGGGCTCGCGGACGCGGCTTACGTCCAGATGGCCAGCGTCCAATATGCAAGTGGTGCGACGAGGATCGGGGAATCGATGACGTCGAGCACGCCGCCGAAGCCGGGCAGCAGGCGGCTCGAGTCCTTGATGCCCGCGTCGCGCTTCATCATCGAGGCCATGAGGTCGCCGAGCTGGCCGGCCAGGCCGATGCAGGCGCCACTGGCCGCGCCGCCGATGGCCGAGTGCAGGACCGAGCCGCCGGGGTTGAAGCCGATCTGCGTGGTCAGCAAAGCAAGGCCCGCGCCGCCAACGACGGCCGAGCCGACGATGCCGCCGATGAGGCCCTCCCAGGTCTTGCCCGGGCTAAGCCAGAGGATGAGCTTGCGTTTGCCGATGGCCTTGCCCGTGAAGTACGCGAAGATGTCGCAGCTCTTGACCGTCGCGAGCACCCAGAAGAGCACGTACACGCTGTGCTCGAGGCGGATGCGTAGCAGGAAGCCGAAGGTCAGCCCGAGATAGACGAACGCGAAGAGCACCGCCCCGATGCTGAGCATGGCGCCTTGGCTGTTCATGGTACGGGCGTGGTGCAGGATGCCGATGAGCACGACGGCGGCCGTTGCCGAAGCGAGCCCGGCAGCGCCGTCTCCCTGGGCGAGCGTGGCAAACAGCGGCGTGGACACGAGCAGCCCGAGCATGGCGACGATGGCGAGTGTCAGGCGCGACGCGTGGATGCCCTTGGCCTTGAGCATGATCGCCAGCTCTCGCCCGCCCAGCGCGGCGATCGCGAGCATCACGGGCAACACGATGACGCCCGGCGGAGCGGTTCCGTCGAAGCCCAGCGGCGGGTAGTCCAGCGGCCAGGGGGCTCCTTCGAGCACCTGGTCGAGCAGCAGACCGGCGACGAGCAGGGCGATCAGGATGGGCCCGAAGATGAGCCGCGTACGCATGGGGGCCAGTGTAGTGGGTTGGTGTTCGGTCGTCCGGTGCCGCGCATGCAAGTGCACGGGCCTGTTCACGGGGGATTCCTCGCTTGGTTGGCCTTGGGCAAGATTGGTCCCAACAATGTCCCTCTGGTGGCGAGCCAATCGCCGCTGCAAGAGACGGCCCGCCGATCGGGGGTGTAGCTCAGTTGGTAGAGCATCGGACTTTTAATCCGCAGGTCCAGGGTTCGAGTCCCTGCGCCCCTACTTCTTCCGATCAGACCGATCCTCGCGGGCGACCGTTCGGAGCGATGCCATGGTGACGACCGCGACGCGGCGACGGCCGGCGTGCCTGCACGCGGCGTGGTGCGCCGGACGGCTGTGGCTTTGGGCCGAAGTGGCGCCGGCGCGCCAGGACGACGCGGCGTCGTGGATCGCCGATGCCGATCTGATGGAGCGCGTCATCAGCGCGCTCGGTTCGAGCGTCGCAGCGAACGCAAAGGCCGGAGAGGTGGAGCTGCGCCTTCCGCACGGCGGACGCGCACCGAGCCCGGCCATGGCGCGGGCGGCGGGCGTCGTGGATCGGCCCGAAGGCGAGGCGGACTTCGAGTCGTTCAAGGCGCCCGGCTTCAGCGTCGGGCCCGAGCACGTGGCGATGGTGCTCGACGCGGTGAACGACCTGTCGAGCGAGGCATCCGAAGCGTCGCTGGGCGGGGGGCGCTTCGAACTGCCCGAATCGACGTCCGGCGGATCGGTGGCCGTGCTGGTGGCGTCGACGCTGCGGCACTTCGTGTTGTCGCTCAGCCTGGTGCGCCAGCTCGTCATCCAGCAGCGGTTCGTGCCGAGCCTGCGGCAGCACCCCGACGGGCGATTGCTGGGGAGCTGGCAGCCCTGGCTGGCCGACGAGCACACCGCGCGCGTGACGAGCGACCTGCTCCGCGCGATGCCGCTGGCCAGCAGCGCGGGCGTCGACGACCTCGAGCACGACCCGTGGCTCGTGCTGAGTGACTTCCTCTCGCTCGTGCTCGATGCGCAGGCTCGCGCGGCGTTCGATCGCGAGAAGCTGGCCGAGGCCGTCGAGGACAAGACGCACGACACGCACGTGGCGTGGCTGCGCGGCCTGCTCGACGGCGACGTCGAGTCGGACATCAAGCCCGGCGAGCGCACCGACGCGGCCCGGGGCGTCCGCCGCTGGCTCGCGCGCCTCGAGGAACGCGGTGCGAGCGCGCTGTGGCGCCTGTGCCTGAAGCTGCACGAGCCGGTCAACACCGAGGAGCTGCCCGACCTGCAGCCCCCGCCCAGCGACACGCGGTGGGCGCTGACGTTCCACCTGCGGGCGGTGGGCACCGAGAACGTCGAGGTCGACGCCGACGAGGTGTGGAGCCTGACGGGCCGGGGCGTGACGGTCGAGGGCCGCCAGCTTGACGATCCGCAGCAGCTGTTGCTCAGCGAGCTCGGCCGCGCGTCGCGCTTGTATGACAAGCTCGAGGGTGCGCTCCGACAGAGCGAGCCGACGCAGCTCGAACTCAACACCAAGCAGGCGTACCAGTTCTTGCGCGATACGGCGCCGGTGCTGGGCGAGCAGGGCATCACCGTCGTCGCGCCGCCTTGGTGGGACTCGCCGAGCATCCGCGTTGGTGCCACGCTGCGGCTCGATAGTGATCCGCTCGAGAGCCTGCAGGGCGATGCCGAGGGCTGGGGCGTCGTTCCGGAGGGCGACGCCGGACCGCCGGGCTCGCCGCACGCGCACAAGAGCCAGCTTGGCTTGCAGACGCTGGTGCGCTACTCGTGGGAGATCTCGCTCGGCGGGCTGAAGCTCACGCTGGCCGAGTTCGAGAAGCTGGCCAAGGACGGGTCGGCCCCGCTCGTGCGCGTGGGCGGGCAGTGGGCCGAGGTGCGCGCAGAAGACGTCAAGGCCGCCGCGCGATTCATCCGCGAGCACCCCGGCGGCGAGATGACCGTGCTCGAGGCCATCCGCATGGCCCACGGCTCGATGGACGAAGAAGGCGCGGCGCTCCCGATCGTGGGCATCGAGACCAGCGGCTGGCTGGGCGCGGTGTTCGGCTCGAGCGACCAGAGCCAGAGCCTGCCCGAGGTCGAGGCCCCGCCGACGTTCCACGGCGAGCTGCGCCCCTACCAGCTCCGCGGCGTCGCGTGGATGAGCTTCCTCGAGCGCTTCGGCTTCGGCGCCTGCCTCGCGGACGACATGGGCCTGGGCAAGACGATCCAGGTGCTGGCGCTGCTGGCGCGCGAGCGGTACCTGCACAGCCAGGGGCCGTACGCCGAGGCTCCGGTGCCGCCGACGCTGGCGATCGTGCCGATGAGCGTCCTGGGCAACTGGGAGCACGAGGCGCGCAAGTTCTGTCCTTCCCTGAAGGTCATGGTGCACCATGGTGCCGAGCGATTGCAGGACGACGCCTTCATCGCCAAGGCCGGCGACACCGACGTGGTGCTGACGACCTACGCGCTGGCCCACCGCGACCACGACCTGCTCACGCGCATGCCGTGGCGGCGCATCGTGCTCGACGAGGCGCAGAACATCAAGAACCCCGCGGCCAAGCAAGCCCAGAGCGTGCGGCAGCTCCAGGCCGACCATCGCCTGACGCTGACGGGTACGCCCGTCGAGAACCGGCTGAGCGAGCTCTGGTCGATCATCGACTTCTGTAATCCCGGCTATCTCGGCACGATCGGCAACTTCCGCCGTCGCTTCAGCCTGCCCATCGAGCGCTACAGCGACAAGGGGCGGCGCGAGCAGCTCCGGCGTTTGGTCCGGCCGTTCATCCTGCGGCGCCTCAAGACCGACGAGGGCGTGGCGGGCGACCTGCCCGAGAAGGTCGAGAGCCGCGAGTACTGCCACCTGACGAGCGAGCAGGCGGCGCTGTACGAGGCGACCGTCAACACGATGCTGCGTGACATCGACCGCGTTGAGGGCATGCACCGCCGCGGCATGGTGCTGTCGACGCTCATCCGCCTCAAGCAGATCTGCAACCACCCGGCGCAGCTCTTGAAGGACCACGACTTCGGGCAGCCCGGGGCGCCGGACGCGACGCGCAGCGGCAAGTGCGTGCGGCTGATCGAGATGCTGCAGGAAGTGCTCGCGTCCAACGAGCAAGCACTGCTGTTCACGCAGTTCCGCCAGATGGGGCGGCTGCTCGTGCCGCTGCTCCAGCAAGAGCTGGGCAAGCCCGTGCTGTTCCTTCACGGCGGGACGACGCAGAAGCAGCGTCAGGAGCTCATCAACAAGTTCCAGAGCGCCGACGGCACGGCTCCGCTGCTCATCCTGAGCCTCAAGGCCGGCGGCGTGGGCCTGAACCTGACCGCCGCCACGCACGTGTTCCACTTTGATCGCTGGTGGAACCCGGCCGTGGAGAACCAGGCGACCGACCGGGCGTACCGCATCGGGCAGACGCGCAGGGTGCAGGTGCACAAGTTCGTGGTGCGCGGCACGCTGGAGGAACGCATCGACGCGATGATCGAGCAGAAGACCGAGCTTGCCGAGCAGATCGTGGGCGCCGGCGAGCGCTGGCTGACCGAGCTCGATACCGGCCAGCTCCGCGACCTGCTGACGCTCCGCGGCGACGCCGTCGGCGACGACGAGGCGGCATGATGCCCGAGAAGCCCTCCAAGAAAGACGACGCCAAGGCGAGTCCCACGCCCGCCACGCCCCCCGCCCCCGACACGACCGAGAAGGACGTGCAGGCGCTGCGTGACAGCCTGACCAAGCCCAACGCGCCGCTGCGTCCGCATCCGAGGCCCCTGCCCACCAAGCCGCGGCGCGTGTCGGGCGGGATTCGGCTGAAGCGGAAGGAAGGCGAGGAGCCCGCCAGCGTGCCCGAGCGCCGCATCATGCGGTTGCTCGAGCTGAGCGCCGGGCCCAACGCCATCGAGGAGGGCACGGAGTACGCACGCCTCGGCCAGACGCGCACGCTCGCGGTCGAGCCGGGCCTCGTGCGCGCCTCGGTGCAGGGGCGGCGCACGCGGGCGTACGACGTGCAGCTCCACGTCGATGCGTTCACGCCCCAGCAGTGGGACCAGGTGGCCGACCAGCTCAACGAGCAGCCGCACATCGCCGCCGAGGTGCTGGGCGGGCGGCTGCCGCAGGACGTCGAGGAGGTCTTCAAGCCGCTGGGGCTGAGCCTGCTGCCGGCCTCGCCCGACGCGGTGAAGATCACGACGACCTGCCCCGACACGCCCAATGGGCTCGCTGAGGGTGGCGGCTGGGCGAAGCACGCGTGCTGCGTGATGCTGCTGCTGGCCGAGCGGATCGCGGCCGACCCGTCGGTGGTCTTCAAGCTGCGCGGCCTGCCCGACGGCGAGCTGGCCGAGCGGATGAGCCACCGCCGATTGCTCAGCGCAGGCGGGGCGAACCCCAAGCCCATCTACCAGCCGCGCGTCGAGGGCGCCAGCGACGCGGCCATCCCCGAGGGCGAGGCGCTGCTGGAGCGCTTCTGGGAGAGCCCGACGGACCTCGACGCGCTCGACCTTGCTCTCGAACCCCCGCCCGTGCCCACGCCCATGCTGCGGCGGCTGGGCCCGAGCCCGTTCGAGGACGCGAAGTTCCCGCTTGTTGGCTTGCTCGCGACATGCTACGAGGTCGCGCGCGAGCGGCTCTTGAAGGAAGAGTCGGGCGAGGTCGAGCCCGCCGAAGATGCGTCGCCCGCCGAAGAGACGCCCGCCGAGGAACCATCGCGCCGGCCCAAGACCGCCGAGGAGCGTGCCGCGGCGATCCGGGCGAAGATGATGGGCAAGGCGAAGGGGCGGAAGTAGCCAGCCCTGTGCTCAACGATTCGCCGTCCCGAATACGAGCGAGTTGCACAGCTCGACCGTCGTGCGTGCACCGCGATTCACCCGAGGATCGTGTTCTGCCGGCCCCACCCCCACCACTCGCATCCCCGCGTTGATCGCCGCCTCGACGCCGGCGGGGGCGTCCTCGACGACGATGCAACTCTTCGGATCGACGCCCAGCTTCTCGGCCGCGAGCAAGAAGCACTGCGGGTCGGGCTTGGCCTCGGGGGCGTCGTGGCCGTCGATGATGGCGTCGAGGTATTGTGCGAGTCCGACGCGGTCCAGCACGAGCCGCGCGTTGCGGCTGGCCGAGGCGGCGGCGAGCTTGAGGCCGGCGTTCTTGAGCTCTCCGAGCAGCTCGCGCACGCCGGGGAGGGCGTCGGCGGAGGTCATGGCGTTCACGGCTTGGAGGAACGCCGTGTTCTTGCGATCCATGAGCGTCGCGCGCTGCTCGGGCGTGTAGCGGTGGAAGGCGTCGCCGAGGACCAGCTCGAGCGACCGCTCTCGGCTGACACCGCGCAGCTTGTCGGGCAGGTCGTCTGGGAAGGGCAGGCCCTCTTGCTCGGCCAGCGCCCGCCAGGACTGTTCGTGCAGGGTGTCCGTTCGCACGAGGACGCCGTCGACATCAAAGATGACGGCCTTCAGTGTCGGGTTGGTAGTCACTCCTTGTCGACCATGCCCCGCAGCTCGCGCAGCAGGTCGAACGCGTCCAGCGGCGTGAGCTGCTCGATCTTGACCTCGCTCAGGCGATCGACGGCGGGGTGAGGCTCGTTCTTGGCGAACAAGGGCATCTGGGGTTCGCTCTTGCGCTTGGTTGGCGCGGGGGTACCGTCTTCGCGCACCGAGAGCGACGCCAATACCTCGGCGGCGCGCTGCACGACCTCGGGCGGGATGCCGGCGAGGCGCGCGACCTGGACGCCGTAGCTGCGGTCGGCCCGGCCGGGCTCGACGTGGTGCAGGAAGACGACCTCGTCGCCGACCTCGCGCACGCGGACGGCCAGGTTGCGGACGCGTTCGGGGCGTTCGTCCTCGAGCGTCGTCAGCTCGTGGTAGTGCGTGGCGAACAGCGTGCGCGGGCCAGCGGCCTTCGCGTCTCCGGCCAGCCGCTCGGCGATGGCGCGGGCGAGGCTCAGGCCGTCCAGCGTGCTGGTGCCGCGGCCGATCTCGTCGAGCACGACGACCGAGCGCTCGGTCGCGTTGTTGAGGATGGCGGCGGTCTCGGCCATCTCGACCATGAAGGTGCTCTGCCCGTCGTGCAGCGCGTCGTCGGCGCCCACGCGGGTGAAGACGCGGTCGGCCAGGCCGATGCGCGCGCGCTCGGCGGGCACGAAGCTGCCCGCGTGCGCGAGCACCACCAGCAGCGCGGCGGTGCGGATGTAGGTGCTCTTGCCGGCCATGTTGGGGCCGGTGATGATGGCCAGCCGCGCGTACTCGTTGAGGGCGACATCGTTGGGAACGAGCCGATCTGCGAGCGTGCGCTCCAGCACCGGATGCCGTGCGGCGTCGAGCTCGAGGTTGGCCTCTTCGACCATCTCGGGCCGGACCCAGTTACGCCTCCTCGCGATGGCGGCGAAGCACGAGAGGGCATCCAAAGCGCCGATGGCCTCGGCCGCGCTCGCGATGGCGTCGAGTTGATCGCGGGCCTTCAGGCACAACTGGTCGAAGATGGCCTTCTCGCGCTCGAGCGCCCGGGCCTCGGCGGTCTGCACGCGGTGCTCAAAGTGGCGGAGCTCGTCGTTGACGTACCGCTCGGCGTTCTTGAGCGTCTGCTTGCGGCTGAGGCCGGCGGAGATGAGCGCGTCGCCGTGCTCGCGCGCCTGGGCGGCGGAGAGCTCGATGTAGTAGCCGAAGACCTTGTTGAAGCCCACGCGGATGGCGGGGAGGTTCAGCTCGGTCGCCAGGCGCTGCTGGAAGTCGGCCAGCCACTGCCCGGCGTCGTGCTGGAGGGATCGCGCCTCGTCGAGCTCGGCATCGACGCCGTCGTTGATCAGCCCGCCATCGGTCAGCCGCGCGGGCGGCCGCTCGCAGCAGGTCGAAGTGATGTCGTCCGCCAGGGGCGAGAGGTCATCGAGCAGTTCGTGCAGGGCGCCGGCGCGGTCGGCGAGCGCGGGCGTGTTCTTGCAGGCCTCGACGAGCGCGGGGATGGCAGCGAGGGACTGGCCGAGGCCCACGAGGTCACGTGGGGCGGCGCGGCCCAGCGCCAGCCTCGCCGCGATGCGGGCGATGTCCTGGATGGGCTCGAGGGCCTTGCAGAGCTCGCCGGCCTGCTTCGCGTCTTCGACCAGGGCGGCGACGGCGGCGTGGCGCTCGTTGATCTCTTCGAGCTGCGCTGCCGGCTCGCGGAGCCATTGGGCGACCTGACGGCGCCCGAGCGCGGTCATGCACTGGCCGCCGCTCAGCACTTCGCCCACCAGCGAGCCCTCGACGCCACCACGGCGGATGGTGCGTTCGATCTCGAGGGCGCGCAGGCTGGTCGCGTCCAGGACGAGTCGATCGCCGGGCGCCGCGCGCTTGGGCGGGCGGACGTAAGAGAGCGACGGCGCGAGTCCGTTCTTGTTGGGCGCGCCCCTCGGCGTCTGCGTCTCGCTCGCGTATCGCAGCACGGCGCCGGCGGCGATCAGGGCCTTGTCGTCGTCGTCGAGGCCGAAGCCCTCGACCGAATTCACGCCGAAGTGCTTCAGCACGGCCTCCAGCGCCTCGGACTTCCTGAAGTGCCACGCGGCGCGGTCGGTGATGGCGCAGCCGGCGCGGCCCGTCTGGATCTCGATGCGGCTCCGCAGGCCCGCGGGGCAGTCGTCGGCGATGAGCAACTCGGCGACGGCGAATCGCGAGAGGCAGTCCAGCAAGCCGTCCAGCGGCGCCGAGTCGAGCGTGAAGGCGCCCGTCGAAACGTCGAGCGCGGCGATGGAGACGCCCTCGCCGTCGAGGTACGCGGCCGCGAGCGTGCCACCGGACGGTCGGCTTTCCAGGAGGTCGTCATCGACGAGCGTGCCGGGCGTCAGCACGCGCGTGACGGCGCGCTCCACGACGCCCTTGGCCTCTTTAGGGTCTTGCACCTGGTCGGCGATTGCGACGCGGAAGCCGTTGTCGATGAGCTTGCGCAGGTAGTTGTCGAGCTGGTGGTGCGGCACGCCGGCCATGGGCTGGCCCGGGCTGCGCTCGGTGAGCGTCAGGCCGATGGCCTTGGAGACCTCAACGGCGTCCTCGTAGAACAGCTCGTAGAAGTCGCCCATGCGAAAGAGCAGGACGCAGCCGGGGAACCGGTCCTTGAACTCGTGGAACTGGCGCATCGCGGGCGTCAGCTTCCTGGGCTCGGAGCGAGTCTCTGGCACGGCGGTGGCGATCTTCCGGTCCGGCACGCCCACAGCGTAGAGCGTCGAGCGGTGGGTGGCCGATTGATCGATGGCCTATGGGTCGGTGGCCTGTGGGTCGGCGGCCTATCGATCGGGGGCTTCGGCCTTGGCCTTGCCCAGCAGCATGCGCTTGATGGCGTCGCTGACGTGCTTGCCCTTCGCGTCCTTGCCGTGGCCCTTCACGCCCCAGGCTGTCAGCACGCCGAAGCCCAGCCCGACGTCGATGAGCAGCCAGGCGATGAGCTCGGGGCTGTACCGGGCCGTCACCTTGTGGGCCGCCTGGCCGCTCTCGATCTCCTTGGTCAGGAAGCCGTGGACGGTGTCCATGTGCTCACGCAGGGCGTCGGCGATGCCCTCGTCGCCTACTTCGGTGATGGCCTGGAGGATCACGCGGTAGGCGTCGCTGAACCGCGGGTGCACCATGGGGTTGCCGTCGACGAGGGTTGAGAGCCGATCGGCCGGCGTCTTGGCGGCCAGGAGCTGCTCTTCCCAGAAGGCGATGGTCTCCTCGCTCGTGCGGCGGACCAGGGCGATGAAGAGGTCGCGCTTCGAGCCGAAGTGGCGGTAGATGATGGGCTCGGTAACGCCCGCGGCCTTGGCGAGCTGGCTCGTCGTCGCCCGTGCGTAGCCGTGCTCGGCGAAGAGCTCGGCGGCGGTCTCGAGCAATTGGGCGCGGCGGGCGGCCGCTGGCAACCTGGGCAAGGGCAGCCTCCATACTTGACCGGCGAAGCCGGCGTGACCGGCCGGGGGCGGCGGGGCCGGCGTGGCGAAGGCCGGCGAGAAGAATGTTAGCCCTGACTAGGACCTTCCGCGCGCCGCTCGCCCCGCACGCCCGCCGGCGGGACGGGGTCGTAGCCGCCCTTGATGAAGGGGTGGCACCGGGCGAGCCGCCAGAGCGTGAGGCGCGTGCCCTTGAACGGGCCGTGGGTGTGGTAGGCCTCGAGCGCGTAGCGGCTGCACGTGGGCTCGAAGCGGCACTGCCCGCCGACGAAGGGGCTCAGCGTGACGCGGTAGGCCCGGATGGGCAGCGTGAACGGCGCGATGGCGAGCCGCCGCAGGGGCGAGGCAAGCCACGGTCGGGGGCCGTCATGATCGGGCGCGTGCATCGCTCGATTGTTGGGGGAGATCGCCCTTGGCGAGTCGCTTGGCCCAGACCCCGTGGCACGCCTCGGCCAAGTCGAGCATCAGGCGCTGGTACTCGGCCGCGGGAATCGGCTCGTGCGGCCGGACCTGCACGACGTAGTCGTACCGGCCGGATTGCGGACCCTCGTCGCCGCCGGCTTCCCACGCCGGCAGGTCGTGCTGGACGTGGCGGAAGGCCTCGCGCACCGCCCGCTTGGCGGCCACGCGGACGTGGGCCTTGCCGACGCGCCGGCCGACCGACAGCCCCAGCCGCGGCTCGGGGAGGAGCGAAGGCATGGCGAACACCGTCAGCGGCCCCGCGCTCTTGCGGCACCGGGCGGCATAGACCGCCTGGAACTCTCGCGCGTGGGTGAGTCGGTGTCGGGGGCGGAAGGTGAGGGGCACGGGGGAGGGTAGAAGGGTCACGTGACTGTGAAGAGCGCAATAGATTCAGTTCAAATGGGTATACTGAGAATCTTCCGTCCGCGCCCGTCGAGAGCCAAGCATGCCATTGAGACTAGAAAACGTCTACAAGATCGGCGGCACACCGACGATTACTTTTGTTCAACCCATCGAGTATCCCAGCCTCCTAGTAGCGCTGCGTACACCCGGCCGAGGCGTAGTTGTTGAGGGGCCTTCAGGCATTGGCAAAACTACGTCGGTTACCAGAGCACTCGGCGATCTTGACGTGGCCGATTCAATTGTCACGCTCTCAGCACGAAAGCCAGCAGATATCGAGTTTATTCATGCCTTGCCGACAATGGACGACTTCGGCACCGTGATTATCGACGACTTTCATAGATTGGCCGAGAATGACAAGCGACTCATTGCCGATTTGATGAAAGTCCTTGCTGACGAAGAAAACCCATCTAATAAACTTGTAGTTTTAGGCATAAACAAGGCCGGCGACTCATTGATTCAGTTTGCACATGATCTAAACAATCGTATTGAGGTTATCAAGCTCGAAGCAAACCCAGATGAAAAAGTACTACAACTCGTTGGTCAGGGCGAAAGCGCTCTAAATGTATCTCTCAATGTCAAGGATGACATTGCAGCGGCAGCGAACGGAAGTTTCTATATAGCACAAATGCTCTCGCATCAAACTTGCATGGACTCTGGTATACTGGAGCAGCAATCGCAGCACAAAACTACTCAAGTGAGTTTTGAGCTCACTCGCAGCAAGGTGTTTGATCGCCTTTCCAGGACATTCATGGAGCGGACTCAAGTGTTCGCGCGTGGCACGCGATTTCGACGTGAAGGCAGAGCCCCGTACCTTCACCTTCTGTACTGGCTCGCTAATTCCGAGGAGTGGTCGCTTTCGATCAACAAAGCGATTCGAGATAATCCCACGCTCACAGGATCTGTCACTCAGATTGTTGAAAACGGTTACCTCGCAGATCTACTGAAGAAGCACCAAGATCTGGCCGCAGTATTGCACTTCGATTCTAAATCTCGCCAACTCACCGTCGAAGATCCGCAGTACGTGTACTTCCTTCGAAATATTTCGTGGTCACGGTTTGCGGAAGACGCAGGTTTCATAACCATGGAGTTCCCTTCGAGATATGACTTCGCACTCTCTTTCGCGGGTGAGGATCGCGCTCACGCAGCCGCCCTCTACGAGCAATTGATCGAGCGGGAGCTCGAAGTGTTTTATGACAAGAACGAGCAGCATCGAATCTTGGCTGAAGATGTGGAAGACTATCTCAGGCCGATTTATCAATCAGACGCGGAGTATGTAGTGGTTCTGCTTGGACCAGCGTACCCCTCAAAGATCTGGACCAAGTTTGAATCCGACCAGTTCAAGCAGCGGTTTCACGATGGCGAGGTAGTGCCAATCTGGTTCACGACGGCCCCTCCAGGCGCGTTCGACCAAACCATCCAGGTCGGCGGTATTCGCTTTGACCCTAACGGCAATGCTAGTCAGCAATTGAAAGAGATCGCCGAGCTGCTATCTAGAAAGCTTCGTGACTCCCGCAGCCAGAAATGCTAGCTCGTTCCCTCATCGCTTCCCCTGCGGCAACACCCCCACCAGCACCATCAACGCACCCAGCCCGATCAGCCATGGCCGCAGCCGGTCGCTGCGGGCCAGGCGGGCGAGCACGGAGTTGGTCGGGCGGACGGCCTGGATCGTGACCGGGGCGGGCTCGAGGGGCTTGAAGATGTCGACCGGGCCCGGGGGCGGGGGCTCGAGCACGGCTGTGCGGCCGGCGGGGATGAGCCGCATCTGGTCGAGGGCCAGCGAGCGGACGAGGGCCTCGTCGCCGCGCTCCAGGGCGGCCAGATAGCGGAGCTGGCGCCGGATGCGTTCGCGGCCCTGGGCGTCCATCGCCAGCAGCTTGTCGCGCTCGAAGCGGGTCTGCTCGAGTTCCTCCCACGCGGGGATCAGCACGAGGCAGGCCACCAGGGCCAGGCCGGCGATCACCAGCGGCCAGCCGGTGTCGAATCGGGATATGGGGGATCGGGGCGGGGTCATGGGTATGGGGGTTGGTATCGGCAGCGGGCGTCGATCGAGCCCAATGGTGCGGACTTGAGTCCAGAATCACGCGATACACTGCCGGACATTGGCTGAACCGATCGCCATCACGGGCCTTGGAGTCGTCAGCGCGCTGGGGCTGGGGGCCGAGGCGTTCTGGGAGGGGCTGTGCGAGGGGCGGGTCGCGATCGGCAGGCCGACCGTGCTCGACGCGAGCGGCTTTTCGTGCCAGTTCGCGGCCGAGGCGCCAGCGCTCTCGATGAAGGACCACCTGCCCAAGCACTACCGCAAGTTTGCGCGGGTGATGGCCCGGGACATCCAGCTTGCCGTGGTGGCGGCCAACGAGGCGGCGGCCGACGCTCGGCTATGCCCCGACGAGGACGGCGAGCCGGCCTACCCGCCCCACCGCCTGGGCACGCACGTGGGCGCGGCGTTGCTGGCACCCGAGATCCCCGAGCTCGCGCGGGCCATGCGCGCGGCGGCCGACGACGCGGGCGAGTGGGACCTGGCCGCGTGGGGCGAGACGGGCATGGGCCAGCTGACGCCGTTGTGGATGCTCAAGTACCTGCCCAACATGCTGGCGTGCCACGTGAGCATCCTGCACCGGGCCAAGGGGCCGAGCAACACGATCACGGCCGGCGAGGCGAGCGGGCTCTTGAGCATCGGCGAGGCCATGCGGGTCATCGAGCGCGGCGACGCCGCCGCGAGCATCGCGGGCAGCGGCGATAGCCGGGTGAACCACCTGGCGATCGAGCGACTGCGCCTGGCTGGGCGGCTTGCCGAGACCAGTGTGGGGGGGGCGGGCATCGACGACCCGGCGAGCATCGTGCGGCCGTTCGACCCGGGCGCGACGGGCAGCGTGCCGGGCGAGGGCGCGGCGGTGTGCTTCCTGGAGCGGCCAGAGGCGGCGAAGGTGCGTGGCGTCGAGCCCATCGCGAACTTGCTTGGCTTCGGGGCGGCGCAGGCGGTGCCCGATCTTGCGGCCGACGGGCCGGTGGTCGCCGGGCTTGGCGCTTCGGTGGGCGGCAGGGCCGACGGCCTGGACGACGCGCTGGCCCGCGCGATCGAGATGGCGCTGCGGGACGCCGGCGTGACGGCCGGCGAGATCGACGCGGTGTTCTGCCACGGCGCGGGCGAGCCGGCGCTCGACGAGGCCGAGGCCCGAGCCCTCGCTCGCGTGTTCGGCGATCGCGCCCGGGAGGTCGAGCTGTGCTGGCTGAGCCCGCAGCTCGGCGAGACCATGGCCGCCGGCGGCTCGCTGCTCGTCTCGGCGGCGGCGCTGGCGCTGCGGCATCAGGCCTCGCCCGCCCGCGTGCAGCCGGGCGCGGGGCGGGAAGGCCTCGCGACCAAGCCGGCGGAAGTGCGCTCGATGAAACTCCGGCGAGTCGTCGCCTGTACGCACGCGCTGGGCGGTCAGTGTGCCGCACTCGTTCTGGGCGCCTGAGCACCCCGTCGGCCCGGCGTGCATCGAGGACGATGCGGTCTCCGAATCGTCAGGGCGACCGACGCGCCGGGCGATTCATCGCCGGGGGTTGGTTGGTCGATGGAAGGAGCAAGGCCTGCGAGGCGCGTCCGACCGGGTCGCGCAGCGGCCTGGGGTCAAAGAGGGAGATTCGACATGCCACGCAGGAAGCGTGAAGGCACGGCCGGAGTTGCGATCGCGGCGGGGCTGGCGGCATCGTGCTGGCCCGCACCGAACGCGTGGGCCGGGGTCGACCCGCTGAGCCAGCCCTTCCCGGGCCTGCTGGACCTATCCGACCTGGGCGCTTCGATCGGGTTCGTGCTCGAGGGCGTGGCCGAGGGCGATGCCGCCGGCCACGCCGTGTCATCGATGCGTGACTTCAACGGCGACGGACTCGGCGATGCCGTCGTCGGGGCGCCGGGCGGGCATGGCCGGGCCTACCTCGTGTTTGGCAGAGACGGCCAATGGCCCGTCACGTTCAGCCTGGCAGACCTCGACGGCCACACGGGCATCCGGCTCTTCACGTCGCGGCCCTCGACGGGCAACGACGCGATCGGGCACGCCGTCTCGGGAGGCGGCGATGTCAACGGCGACGGCTTCGGCGACGCGCTGGTAGGTGCACCGCTGACCTGGCCGGGCGACCCGCACACCGGCCCGTACCCCACGGGCGTGACGTACACGGTCTTTGGTCGCGACGGCGCGGGCACGGGCCTCCCGGCATCGATCGATCTTGCGTTGCTCGACGGCGGCGACGGCTTCCGCACGCTGGGGCCGTGCATCTTTGCCGAGAGCGGCTCCGCCGTTGCGGGCAGCGAGTCGAGCGCCGACATCAATGGCGACGGGATCGATGACGTGGCCATCGGTGCGGCGGGCGCCTTCGAGGGATACTGCTACGGCGATAGTTACGTCGTCTTCGGTCGCGATGCGGCAGCGGGCAGCACGTTCGAACCAACGCTCACGGTTGATGACCTCGACGGCGCGGCAGGCTTCGTGTTCAATGCGTTCAGCTTCTACAACGGCGGCGGCGCCGCGGTCGCGGTGGGCGACACCAACGGCGACGGACTGGCCGACGCCGTCTTCGGCACGCCACGCGAGTACACGAGCACGCCATCGCGGCCCTCCGGCGAGCCGACCGGAGCCACCTACGTGATCTACGGGCGCGATGCGGCGACGGGCGCAACCTACCCCGATCAGATCGATCGCCGAGACCTCGATGGTCGGCTTGGGGTGCAGCTCATCGGCTCGGCGGTCGATGCCAACAGCGGATCGGCGGTCGCCGTCGTGGGCGATCTGAACGACGACGGCGTCCGAGATCTTGCCATCGGCGAACCCGGACTCGACTCGGCAGACCCGCAAACGACCCGCGGAGCCGTCGTCGTGCTCTTCGGACGCTCACGGCTCGAAGCCGCCATCGACCTCGCTGAAGCGAGCGACGGCGACGGCTTCAGGCTCCTCGGGGCCCAGGCCGGCGACGCGCTGGGCCTGCGCGTGGCTGCCGCAGGCGACGTCAACGGCGACGGGCGCGACGACCTGATCGCGACCGACCATCGCGCGGCTTACGTGCTGTTCGGACGGGACGCGTCGGAGGGATTCGCCGACGCGCTGAGCGTCGATGAACTGGACGGCGAACACGGGTTCGCGATCCGCGCCCCGGCGCCGATCAAGGCCGTTTCGGGCGGCGTCGACCTCAACGGCGATGGGCGGAGCGATCTGTTGCTGGGCATGCCCGACGCATCACCCGGCGGCGTGCCCGGAGCCGGGGCCGTCGCGGTGGTGTTCGGGCGGACGGTCCGGGCGTGCGCGGCCGACATCGACCACGATGGCGAGCTGACGATCTTCGACTTCCTCGCATTCCAGAACCTCTTCGATGCAGGAGATGCGCGCGCCGACTTCGACGGCGACGGCGAACTGACCATCTTCGACTTCCTCGCGTTCCAGAACGCGTTTGACGATGGCTGCGGGTAGTTCCCGCAACTCGGTGGCGCCGGCTCCGTATAGGCTGGCCCGAGGGGGGATCCCATGCGAGCTTGTGCAGGCTGGGTTTACGGCGTTGTCTCGACTCTCTCGTGCGCGATCGCTTCGGCGGATGGCTCGGACGACCTTGAGTGGGATACCGAGCCGTTCACGCTGCGCGGCGTCGATGGTGGCATCCGAGATGCTGTGGTCGTTGACGACGGCCGCGGACCCGCCCTCCACGTCGGCGGAGACTT
This sequence comes from Phycisphaerales bacterium, assembly GCA_040217175.1. NCBI lineage: Bacteria > Pseudomonadati > Planctomycetota > Phycisphaerae > Phycisphaerales > Phycisphaerales bacterium. The sequence continues at coordinate 1,457,897 of JAVJNT010000001.1, forward strand.
CGAGATCGCTGGAAACGCGACGGCATCCAACATCGCCCGCTGGGACGGAACGGCGTGGACCGCCTTGCGAACGAATCCGCGAGGGGTCGGGCTCGGAGTCCGATGCGGCCCTTTGCCACGCCGCGGGCGAGCCGACGCCCGACGAGGCCGAGGCCCAAGCCTTTGCTCGTGTGCTCGGCGAGCGTGCCCGGGAGGTCAAGCTGAGCTACCTGAGCCTACAGCTCGGCGAAACGATGGCTGCCGGCGGCTTGTTGCTCGTCTCTGTCGCGGCAATGGCGCTACAGCAGCAGAGGCTTCCGGCTCACGTGCACGGGGACACGGCTCGGAACGGACTGCGCGAAGGCAGCACGCCATCACGCAATGCGAATCTCAATCGCGTGCTGGTCTGCACGCACGTGATCTGCAGGCAGTGCGCAGGGCTCGTGCCAGAGCGCGCCTTGGCACTGCTCGGCAAGGAACTCTCTATCCGACGCAACCAGCCGAAACGGTTCGGGTACCTTGTCAATGTGAGGCCCGCAATTCTCTCGGGCCATGGAACGTTTCTTGATCGGCGTGAGGGGAGGACACATGCACAGGAGTAGGTATCGGTGGTTGGCGCCCTTCTTGGCTCTCGCGTGCATGATCGTGGCGAAGCCCGTGCGTGGTCAATCGTGCGAGCCAGGCTGGCAGTCTGGCTACGGCGTACGCGGCGTTCTGGGAGCCGGGCAGGACACGATCTATGCCATGGCCTCTTGGGACCACGGGAGCGGGCCGGGGCTCTACGTCGCCGGCAACCTCTACTTCGCAGGCGAGGCCTTCGCGGGCAACGTCGCGCGATGGGATGGTGAACGATGGGCTGCCCTCGGCGACGCGAAGAGCGCTCCTGATGCACGGCCGGGTCCCGATCGCGACGTTTTGGACATGGTCGTCTACGACGATGGTTCGGGCGAATCGCTGTACGTCGCGGGCAGTTTCGGTTCCGTCGACGGCGAGCCGGTGTCTGGGATTGCACGATGGAATGGGCAGCGATGGAGCGATGTGGGCGGAGGCATCCGAGGACCAGGGGGAGCCTATGTGTTCGCTTTGGAGGTTTACGACGGCGCGCTGTATGCCGCCGGATGGTTTACCAGCGCGGGGGGCGTGTCGGCTAGCAACATCGCCCGCTGGGATGGCACGGCCTGGACCCCGCTGGGCGGCGGACTCAATGAACGCGCCCTGACACTTGCGGTAGTCGATGACGGCACCGGAGAGGTCCTATGCGTCGGCGGAAGGTTCAACGAGGCCTCGGGCACGCCCGTGCAGCGGGTGGCGTGCTGGGACGGCAGTGCCTGGCAAGCAGTGGGCGAAGGACTTCCCGACGGTTTTTCCCTGACTCTTACGTCCCACGACCAAGGGGACGGCGAGGTGCTCTATGCGCTCGGAGACTTCTTCGTGCCGGGCTTCGAGCAACGCCTGTATCGATGGACCGGCGACGAGTGGACGACGCTTCCCCTACCAGAACTCAGCTCCTCGAAGAACCTCGTCTCGTTGAACTCTGATGGACGCCGGTCGCTGTACGCGATCGGCGCGTTCTACACGCCTGAGCTCGAGAGCTTTGCGCGAGTGGCAAGGTGGGACGGTGCGTCATGGACCTTCGAGGCCCCGGCGGACGACTATCTGTTCAGCTACTTTGCACAGGACGCGATCGTGCACGACGACGGCACGGGCCCCGCGTTCTATCTCGGTGGGTTCTTCAACAACGTCGGTGGCGTGGGCGCGAGCAACATCGCCCGCTTCGACGGCCAGGCCTGGACCGGCCTAGGCGACCAGATGGGCGTGGACCGCGAGGTTGCCTCGCTCACCAGGTGGGACGACGGAACCGGCCAGGCGGTTTACGCGGCCGGCACCTTCCTGTCTGCCGGCGACACGCTGGTGCATCGCGTCGCCAGGCTCGATGCCAACGGGTGGAGCGCCCTTACCGGTCCCGATGGTGTCATCGGGCTGGACGCGCAGGCTTACGCCATCGCGGCCTACGACGACGGCGACAATTCCGAGCTGTATGTCGGAGGGTTCTTCAATCGCGCCGGCGGCCAGCCGGCCAGCAAGATCGCTCGATGGAACGGGACGCGATGGGCAGCGCTGGGTGACGGGCTCGATGGCTCGCCCAGGGCCATGGCCGTACATGACGAGGGCGAAGGCGACAAGCTGTTCGTCGGCGGTGACTTCGGTGTTGCCGGCGGCCTGCCCGTGCGTCACGTCGCGCGATGGGACGGTGAGCAGTGGTCGTCGACGGAGGGCGGGCCAAATCGCTCGGTGCTGGCACTGGCCTCGTTCGATCACGGTGCGGGGCCAACGCTCTACGCGGGGGGCGAGTTCGATCGAGTCAACGACGATCGGGCCTGGTACATCGCCCGCTGGGACGGCAAGGCCTGGGAGCCGCTACCCGGTATCGCTGCAGGCACCAATCGACCCGTGATGGCCTTCGCGAAGTTCGATGACGGGACTGGTCCGGCTCTCTATGTCGGGGGCAGCTTCGATCACGCTGGCGGGATTCGGGCCTCCGGCATCGCCCGCTGGGATGGGACGGAGTGGTCGGCCGTGGGTGAACTCGACACCGCCTACGTGACCTCGTTGGCGGTCGTACCGCTTCCCGGTGGTCCGCGCCTCGTGGCGGGCGGATGGTTCTCGTTCGATGGCGGACTGACGAGCCACGGCACCATGGCATGGGACGGCTTCGGCTGGCAGCCGCTCGATCGTGGCGTCAACGACCCGGTGCGCTCGTTGGCTTGGATCGATCTTGGATGGGGCGTCGAGTTAGTCGTGGGAGGTTCCTTCCTCACGTTCGACGACAGGCCTTCGGGGTATGTCGCACGCCTCCGCACGTGCCTCGCTGTCTGTTCGGCCGACATTGATCGCGACGGAGAACTTACCCCGATGGACTTCCTGGCATTCCGGAACCTTTTCGATGCTGGGGACGCGCGCACCGACTTCGACTTCGATGGTGCGCTGACGCTCTTCGACTTCCTGGCGTTCCAGAACGCCTTCAGCGCGGGGTGTGGCTAGGGTCCGCACGGGTGAAGCGAGCATGACAAAGCCCCGCTCGCAGGCGGGGCTTTCTTACTGGGAGTCGGATAAAGGATTCAGCAGCCCGCGTCGAACTCGTTCTGGAACGCCAGGAAGTCGAAGAGCGTCAGCTCGCCGTCGCCGTCGAAGTCGGCGGCGAGATCGCCGGCGTCGAACAGGTTCTGGAACTGCAGGAAGTCGAACAACGTCAGCTCGCCGTCACCGTCGAGGTCGGCCCGGCAGCCACCGGTCGCGGAATCGCCTTCGATGAGCCAGTTGTCCGTGCGAATGTTGCCCGAGGTGCCGGTCGCGCCGTCCAGCGTGACGACGACGCGCGCGTCTTCGACGCCGTCCAGTTCACCGATCGAGAAAAACTGGAGCGCGAAGTCCGAGCCCACGTCCAGAGCGCTGGCGATCTCGGCGACGAGCGTGTCGCCGTCGAACAACTCGATCGTGATGCTGCTGAAGCCCGATCCGGTGCGACGGGCGGCGAAGTAGAGCTCGAGGTCATCCAGGCCCGTGCCGTCGAAGCCGACGGTGATCTGGCTGCCGTTGTTGAGCGTGTCGGTGCCGCCCTGGACGGCCAGCGAGCCGCCGCTGCCCTCGCCGAACTCGGCGCCGATGTCGGTGCCACTGAACGACTGGATCCAACGGAAGACCTCGTCGCCACCGCTGCTGGTGGTGAGCTCGTCGGTGATGCCGCCGCTCACGTTGAGCGTGGCCGAGCCGGCTTGGTCACCGAACTCGGCGGGGAAGGGGAACGAGCCGGCGAGGTAGCCGAAGCCGCCGCCGGGCAGGGCCTGCTGGTTAAACGACCAGTAGGCGACTTCGTCCTGAGCGTGCGCGAACGGAGCAAGAGCGGTGGCGGCAGCGGCGGCCACGAGCGCGGCGGCGATCTTCATAACAATCTCTCCCGAATGGGTTTAACGACTCCAAACACGCACGGGCGTGACTTCGGCCCACGCGCAATGTTTGCGCAATTCTAGAGCCTACGTCGCAGGGCGTCGGCCGCCATGCGGGAGAGCCAGCGGGCCTTCACGCAATCTTGATTCTGCGATGGGTGCGTGTTCGGAGGATCGCCGTGGCGGGGCCGGTAAAGCGTCCGAGCTTACTCGGCGAGCCGCCACGCCTTGCCTTCCCGCGTCACCCTCCGATACAGCGTGTCGCGCTCGACCGGCGTGAAGCCCGCCTCGCGGATCGACCGCTGCAGGTCAAGCACGGTCGTCTCCTGGTGGGTCGTCGAGCCGCCGACCTTGGTGATGTCGTACCACACGACCGTGCCGTCGATGTCGTCGGCGCCGGCCTCGAGCATCACCTGAGCCATGCTGAGGGTCTGCATGATCCAGAACGCCTTGACGTGCGGGAAGTTGTCGAGCATCAGCCGAGCAATGGCGATGGTGCGCAGGTTCTCGAGGCCGGTCGGACCGTAGAGGTGCTCCATCTCGCTGCCATCGGGGAAGAAGGGCAGTGGGATGATGGTCTGGAAGTAGCCAGCTTCCTTCTTAGCCATGTCGGGCGTAGGCTGGGGCACGCCGTCGCGCGTCAGCGTGATCACCGGCGCGGTCACGCCCTCGGTCGCCGCGAGGCCGGGCTCGATGAAGCCTTCTTCGCCCTGATATCCGAGCCGCGCGAGTGCCTGGTCCTGTGCGCGGCGGAGGATCTCCATGTGTACGAGACGCTCACGCCGCTGATCGATGTGGCCGTAGAGGATCGTTGCGTTGGTGTTCAGGCCCAGCTCGTGCGCCACGAGGTGGACGTCGAGCCACTCGTCGCTGCGGATCTTGCCCTTGTACGCCTCGTCGTGCACGCGATCGTCGAAGACTTCGGCACCGCCGCCGGGCAGCGAGTCGAGCCCCGCGGCCTTCAGCTCGCTGAGCACCCAGCGGATGCCCGCCTGCCGATCGCTGCGCTTGTACTTCTTCGCAATCTTCGCGAGGTGCACGATCTCGACGGCCGTGAGCGCCTTGATGTGCAGTCCTGGCGCCGCCTCCTTGATGGTCCGCATCATCTCGGGGTAGTAGTCCCAGGGCAGGTAGGGATGGAGCCCGCCGACGATGTGCATCTCGGTGGCGCCGTTCTCGATGGCCTCGAGCGCCTGATTGCGGATGTAGTCCATGTCGCGCGTGTATGCGCCCGCGTCGCCCTTCTTGCGGTAGAACTCGCAGAACTTGCACGAGAGCGCGCACACGTTGCTGTAGTTCATGTGGCGGTTGATGTTGTAGTAGGCCGTGTCGCCGTGGAGCCGCCGGCGGACCGCGTCGGCCATCGCGATGACGCCCCAGACGTCGGTGGTCTCGTAGAGCACCAGGCCGTCGTCGAGCGAGAGACGCTCGCCGGCCTCGACCTTGGTGCGGATGGCGTCGAGCCGGTGGTCGCGACCGGCAACGACGGGCGGCAGTTCGACGGCGGCGGTGGTCATACCCGATGGTACGTTCCCACTCGCTGATTTTCAAAGATTTCTGAAAGTTACGCTCCGCCGGGCCGCTCCGACCACGGCTCCAGCCGCCCCACCACCGATCGCAGGGCTTCGGCGTCGATGGCCTCCAGCACGCCGGCGACGATCTCGGCATGGGCCAGCCAGCGGGAGGCACTTTGTTCTCGGACGTAACCGAGCACGACTTGGCGATAGTCGATGCCGGGCGAGTCGGCAAGCTCGGTCGCGGACGACGAAGCAGGAGTCCGGCTGGCAGCGCTGCCCAGCACGTGGAAGAAAGGCACCGGTCGATCGGCGTCGGCGACGAGGCGAGCGAGCTGCGCGGGCGCCTCGGGGGCGGTCGAGTGGATCCACGCGACGACGAGTCGCACCGGCAACGCGGCCCTGATGGCCGACTCGAACGACGCGAGGTCTCGGTAGTCGGCGCGGCACGCCGTGACGTCCGGGAGCCGTGCGACCGCATCCAGTCGATGGTGGCCGCGTGCGACCACCGTCACCGACCAGCCCCGGGTTGCAAGCGCCTCGACCACGCCCGCGAGCATGCCCGTACCACCCACGACGAGCGCTCGGCGTTCCTCCATGGCTCCGCCCCTTGTGCCGATGAGCTCCCCGGTGCAAGTCGCCTCGATGCGTGCCCAAGGACAGGGTACGGACTTGCCGGTCGCGCCCGCTGACGCCGGGCGATACCCTGTCCGAACGATCTCGAAGGGGAGCCACGATGAACGAACCGCCCAGCGTACCCGAGCCGCCCGAGGTGCCGGTCGCTCCCAGCCCGCCACGCGTGCCGCCGACGATGCCCACGGCACCGGTTCCCCAGCACGAGAAGAGCTGGCCCAAGGTGCTCGGCATCCTGTGCTGCATCTTCGGCGGCCTCGGGCTCATGGGGCGCGTGTTCCAGGTCGTGGGGATCGTGGCCATGAACCACCTGCCGATCGACGATTGGATGAAGCCACCGGCGCACTTGTCTGATTGGCTCTTGGTCCTGACGATCGCGGGGTTCTCGATTTCGATCCTCCACGTGGTGCTCGGCGTGCAGTTGCTCCGCCGCCGGCCAAGCGTGAAGTGGCTGTCGATTGCCTTCCTCGTGGTCGTCGTCGCGTTGTATGTGCCGGGGGCCTTTCTGCAATACGAGGTGCAGCAAGCCCAGACGCAGGCAATGCAGCAGCACTTTGCGCAGCAGTCCCAGAGCGGCGGCGGCCCGCCACCCTCAGCGGCCAGCATCCAGCTGGGAAGTTCGCTCGGCGTTGCGTTCGGCATCCTGGGAGGGGTGATCGCGATCGCGTGGCCCGTGTTCCTGATCATCTGGCTGTTCTGGCCCGGCAACGGCAAGATCGTCCAATCCTGGAAGAGTACGTAGCGCGTGAAGTGCCCGGGATGTGAGTATGAGCTCTGGAACCTGAAGGCCGGACCGTGCCCCGAGTGCGGTCGGCCCTTCAAGCCCAGCGACTTCGACTTCCTGCCCAATGCGGTGAAATTCTGCTGCCCTCATTGCTCGCAGGCCTACTACGGCACCAGCGATCGCGGGCAACTCGAGCCCGACGCCTTCGATTGCGTCTCGTGCGGGCGTGCCGTGACGTGCGACGAGATGCTGCTGTTGCCGGCCGAAGAACTCGGCACGAGGACGCCGACCAAGAGCATCAACCCGTGGCTCGATTCGAACCGGAAGCGCCGCTGGTTCGCGACGATCGGTTCTGGCATCGGCCAACCCGGTCGACTGCTCGAGGCAACGCCGGCAATCGGGAGCACGAGCCGAGCGACGTCCTACGCCTTGCTCAACTTCGCCGCGGCAGGCCTCTTCATGCTGGTCATGGGTGCCCTTCTCTCGTTCAGCGGTGGTGGCAGCGGTGCGGTCTTCTTCTTGATGATGACCGCAGCGTTCATCCTCGGGCCGTTGATCTACGCGGGGCTGTGGACGCTCGTCACCCACGGCGTTCTCAAGGTCTTCAGGCAGCCCACACCGGACGGCATGGGCCGCACCTTCCAGGCGATCGCCTTCACGAGCGGCGCGTGTCTGGTCGCGCTCATCCCGTGCCTGGGGCCGATGGTCGCGTTCGCCGCATGGGCAGCGTGCGCTCCGATGGCGGTGCGGAGCGCCCACAAGTGCAGCGTCGTTTCGGCCATCGTGGCGACGCTCGTGCCCCCGCTGCTCGTGGCCGCCGCCGGAATCGCGATGTACGCCTCGCTGGTGTTCGGGGTGGCGTATTCGGCGCAGTCGACGGCCTTCCAGCAGGCCTGGGCGTCGCAGAGCCAGCTCGACTACGAGACGATTGCGCTCGCCAACGAGCTGCGGTCGGACGTGCAGGCCGGGACGCCCCCGCTGCACGGCGCGAGCCTCCTGGGCCGGAACTCGATGATCCCGTACTTCGTCTTCGATGATGGCACGACCTTCGACGTGCCGATCGGCACCGAACTGGCCAGCAGCCTGGATTCGATGGGCGAACCGAGACGACGCTCCACGCTCAAGGCCATCACCTCGGGTTGGCCCGCCGACGTGACCGCCCATCGCATCGGCCGCATCGTGTTCACGCACCACGGCATCGATGCCGCCGACGACCCGGGTCTCTGGCTCATGATCGAACTGCCCAACTCGCCCGGCGACACGATCGCCGACGCGGTGCACCTGAGGGGTGCTTCCATGTTCGACGTTGCCACGGGCAGCCAATTCGAGATCGACCAGCAGAACCAGCTCCGGGCGAACGCCGGCCTGCCGCCGCTGCCGGACTTCCAGACGCTGACTGCGGGCAGCGGTCCCTGGACGGCCAGCGACGGGGCCCCGCTCCCGTCGCCCCCGGGCGTACCCTGACCCATGGCTAGCGAAGCCGACGAACTGCGGAAGATCCGCAAGCGCGTCGAGGCGCTGAACCCGCCCAGCGTCGGCTGCGGCGTGTTCGTCGGGCTGTGGCTCTTCCTGGGCAGCCTGCTCGTCCTGCGGGGCTGCTTCGGCGTCGACGTCCTGGGCCCGCTGCGGCACTCCCCTGAGGCACCTGCCACTTCGGCAGAGCAAGTGCCTGGCTCTACCGATGGGCAGGAATCCGGGGTCGATCCGGCCGCTTAGGAGCCTCCGGGGCCCGATCCGGGTGCTCCGGGTTGCTTGGCATCGCCCTTGCAACTGGTCCTCGTGCAGGCGGCCCGGCCGCCCGAACAGGAGGCCACACCCATGTCCAAAATCATCGGCATCGATCTGGGCACGACCAATTCGGTCGTGGCGGTTATGGAAGGCAGCGAGGCCAAGGTGCTCATCAACGCCTCGGGCAACCGCACGACCCCCTCGGTCGTCGCGTTTACCGATAAGGGCGAGCGCCTGGTGGGCCAGCAGGCCAAGCACCAGCAGGTGACCAACCCCAAGAACACGGTCTACTCGATCAAGCGCTTCATGGGCCGCCGCCACAAGGAAGTCGCCAGCGAAGAGAAGAACGTGCCCTACGAGGTCACCGGCGGGCCGGACGAGTTCGTGAACGTCACTGTGCGCGGCGAGAGCTACACGCCCCAGCAGATCAGCGCATTCATTCTGCAGGAACTCAAGAAGGTCGCCGAGGACTATCTGGGCGAGCCGGTGACCGAGGCGGTCATCACCGTGCCGGCGTACTTCAACGACAGCCAGCGGCAGGCGACCAAGGACGCGGGTGAGATCGCGGGCCTGACGGTCAAGCGCATCATCAACGAGCCCACCGCCGCCGCGCTCGCGTACGGCCTCGACCGCAAGAAGAACGAGAAGGTCGCCGTGTTCGACCTAGGTGGCGGTACGTTCGACATCTCGATCCTCGACGTCGCCGACGGCGTGTTCGAGGTCTTGAGCACCAACGGCGACACCCACCTGGGCGGCGACGACTGGGACCAGCGGCTGATCAACTACCTGGCCGACGAGTTCAAGCGTCAGGAAGGCGTCGACGTCCGCGACGACGCGATGGCCTTGCAGCGCCTGAAGGAAGCCGCCGAGAAGGCCAAGGTCGAGCTCTCCACCATGCAGGAGACGACGATCAACCTGCCGTTCATCACGGCGACCGACACGGGCCCCAAGCACCTGCAGATCACCATCACGCGGAGCAAGTTCGAGAGCCTGTGCGAAGACCTCTACAAGCGTCTCCGCGAGCCGTGCCTGGCGGCCATCAAGGACGCCAAGCTCGACGCGAGCAAGATCGACGAGATCGTGCTGGTCGGCGGCTCGACGCGCATGCCCAAGGTCCAGCAGATCGCCAAGGAGATATTCGGCAAGGACCCCAACAAGAGCGTGAACCCGGACGAGGTGGTCGCCATCGGCGCGGCCGTCCAGGGCGGCGTGCTCAGGGGCGACGTGAAGGACGTGCTGCTGCTCGACGTGACCCCGCTGAGCCTGGGCGTCGAGACCATGGGCGGCGTGATGACCACGCTCATCGAGCGCAACACGACCATCCCCACCAAGAAGAGCGAGACCTTCTCGACGGCCACCGACAACCAGCCCAGCGTGACCATCAAGGTCAGCCAGGGCGAGCGCAAGATGGCCGCCGACAACCGCCTGCTCGGCCAGTTCGATCTCGAGGGCATCCCACCCGCACCGCGCGGCATGCCCCAGATCGAGGTCGAGTTCAACATCGACGCGAACGGCATCCTCCAGGTCACCGCGACCGAGAAGAAGACCGGCAAGAGCGCCGACATCAAGATCACCAACTCGGGCGGCCTGTCCGAGGAGGAGATCGACAAGATGAAGCGTGACGCCGAGGCCCACGCCGAGGAAGACCAGAAGCGTCGCGAGCTCGTCGAGACCAAGAACCGCGGCGACCAGATGGTCCACCAGATCCGCCAGCAGCTCGAAGAGCACGGCGAGAAGGTCAGCAGCGACATCCGCGGCAACATCGAGAGCGCCATCTCCAACCTCGAGGAGAAGCTCAAGACCGACGACAAGGACGCCATCGAGGCCGCGAGCAAGCAGCTCGAGACCGTCGCGATGGAGTTGGGCAAGGCGATCTACGAGGCCCAGGGGGCCGCGGGCGGAGACGCCGGCGCCGCCAGCCAGGCCGAGCCCAAGGACGCCGCCGAGAACGACGACGACGTGATCGACGCGGAGTTCAAGGTGAAGGACGAGGACAAGTAGGCCTCAGCCCAAGCACAAGGTTGCGGATTAAGAGAGACGAGAGCGGCCCCATTCGGGCCGCTTTCTCTTTGCGTGCTCAGCCCTCAACCTCCCGCCGGTGCCCCTGCTCGTCGTACTCGTACACCTTGCCCTCTTCCTCGTCCTTGCACGTCTTGTGCGTGCCGTCGCAGAAGGGGAAGTTGCTGGTCAGACCGCAGCCGCAGACGAAGACGGGCTTGTCTTGCGGGTCGATGCGGATGGGGCCGGTGGCGTTGAGGGTGATGCGTCGGGCCATGCGTCATCTCCTGGCTCGATCATCGAGCTTGATCTGGTGGTACGGCCTCGCAGTATACCAGAATGCGCTTCGGCGTGCGCATCAACGTCTACGCTACTGAGGCAATGGCCAGCGGTGCCCGGATCTCGGCCGCCGACCACCCAACGCCTCACCTACGCGACGACGCGAGCTCCCTGGTGGCGTTCGAGGAAAGGGCGTCGCGAGCGTGGCTCTGGTCAGCGGCGACCGACGTTACGCGCACCCCGCATCAAACGCGTTCTGGAACGCCAGGAAGTCGAAGATCGTGAACTCGCCGTCACCATCGAAGTCGGCGACCGAGTCCATTGCGTCGAAGGCGTTCTGGAAGGCGAGGAAGTCGAAGATGGTCAGCTCGCCGTCGCCGTCGAGGTCGGTCGGGCACGCGGTCATCTCGATCACGACGTTGTCGAAGCAGGCCAGGATGCCGTCGCGGTCGCCGGTGGGCCCAACGCCGCGGCAGATGAAGCGGATGCGCTCGAATGGCACGCCCTCGATCTCCAGCCGCGCGTGCTCGAACTTGGCCGGCGTCTCGCGGTGCGTGAACGAGTCGCTGACGACCACCGCGTCGCCCACGAGGCCCTCGAGGTACACCTCGATGCCGTCCCAGTCCTCGCCCGAGTTGTACCACAGCTCGACCGAGGCGTGGTTGGCCATCTCGCCGGTCGTCGCGAGCCACTGGTGGCTGCGCACGAGCCAGGCGAACGTGCCCGTGGTCCACAGCCCCGAGTTCATGGTGTTCTCGGGGCTGAACGCCGGATCGCCCGTGAACGTGCCCGTGCTGTTGGTAGCGGCGAACTGCACCGGGTCCTCGCCGCGGAATTGGATGTTGTTCGAGAAGGTAATGCCGCCGGACTCGAAGGACGTGCCGAGGAAGCCTGACTCGAACTCGTCGAAGCCGGTCTCGTCGGCGAGTACGCCGTTCGCGAAGACGCAGATGCAAGTCAGACTCGCGGTTGTGATACGCATGGCCACGGCCCTCCATTCAAGATGCCTGTCATGTTGACGAGTACACACCCATTGTCCTACTCGCGTCGAGCGAACACAGTTTCGGCAAATGCTGTTACGAAGCTGCTCAAGCTCCGGGCGTCGTACGACAGGTCTCCTCGTTCGACGTCGACCCGGCAAGAGGCTGGCCACGAAGTTCCGCCGCCCGCCCGTGCGCATTGAGCCCCTCGATCTTCGCAAGCGCCGCCGCGTCCGCGCGCACGCCCTCGGCCAACCCGCCCGCGTCCATCCGCAGCCACGTGCGGGCGCGGAGGAAGTCCAGCACGCTGAGGCCGGCCGTCCAGCGGGCACCGCCGCCAGTAGGCAGGGTGTGGTTCGGACCCGCGCCGTAGTCGCCGAAGACCTCAGCGCTCTGGGGGCCGATGAAGACGCCGCCGCCGTGCTTCAAGCGCGACGCATCGGCCTCGGCGCCGCGCGTCAGCACCTCCACGTGCTCGGCCGCGATCGCGTCGGCCACCCGTAGCGCCGCGTCGATCGAGTCGACGACGCACGCGAAGCCGTTGGCGATGCCGCGCCGTGCGACGTCCCGTGTTTCCAGCTCGGGTAGCTGGCGTGCGAGCTCGGCGTCGACCGCGTCTGCGAGGCTCGCGCTGGTCGTCACGAGCATCGCCGCCGCCCTCGGGTCGTGCTCGGCCTGGGCCAGCAGGTCGGCCGCGACGATCGCCGGGTCGGCCGAGTCGTCGGCGATGACGAGCAACTCGCTCGGGCCGGCGAGCATGTCGAGGCCCACGTCCATCGACACGAGGTGCTTGGCCGCCGTCACCCAGGCGTTGCCCGGGCCGACGATGACGTCGACGGGCTCGAACCGGTCGAAGCCGTACGCCAGCGACGCGATCGAGTGCGCCCCACCAACCGCGAGGAACTCGTCGGCGCCCGCGAGCGCCGCCGCCGCGAGCATGACCGGGGATGCGCCGGGCGAGGCCACCACGACGCGCTCGCACCCGGCGGCACGCGCGGGGATCGCGCCCATGAGCGCCGAGGAAGGCAGCGGGTGCAGCCCCGCCGGCGCGTAGCAGCCCGCGGCCTGGATCGGCACGAGCGTGTGGCCGGCCCGTCCGCCCTCGATCGCAACGTCGAGGTCCGTGATCGAGTCGCGCTGCGCCCGGGCGAACGCCTCGATCCTGCCCGCGGTGCGTTCGAGCACGCCGCGCGTCTCGGCCTCGAGCGACAGCAGGGCGGCCTCCATCGCGGCACGATCGAGCACCAGCGGCGCCCCCTCGGCGCGCTCGCCGAACCGCTCGGCCTGCTCGCGCACCGCCGCCTCGCCGCGCTCGCGCACGTCCGCGACGATCCTGGCCGCACCGGCGACGGCATCCGCGTCGATCGCGCCCCGGCGTCCGCACTCCATCGCCTCGTTCTGATCGATCCGTCGCAGCATCACGCGTCGCTCCCGATGTTCACCTTGGCGTTGCCCGGCCGGCGCGTGACACGCAGGCTGCGGCGGTCCAGCTCTCGCTCGAGACTCTCGAGCGTCGCGCCACGGGCCCGGGCCGCGACGAGCGCGAAATACGCCACGTCCGCCGCCTCGTGCGCCGCGTCTTCGGCGCTCTCGGCGTCGATCAGCTCGCCCGCCTCTTCCAGCAGCTTGGCCCGCAGAAGCGAGGGATCGTCGAGCAGCCGGGCCGTATACGAACCGGTCGGCGGCGACTGGACGCGCTCGGCCAGCGTTGCGTCGAGGCTCGCGAGCCCTCGCGACTCGCCGAAGCACGTCGTCGTCCCCGCGTGGCAGAACGCGCCGCGCTGCCGCACGGTGAACCGAAGCGCGTCGCGGTCGCAGTCGACCGAGATGCCCAGCAGTTCCTGCACGTTGCCCGACGTCTCGCCCTTCGCCCACAGCCCGCCGCGCGAGCGTGAGTAGTAGACCCCGCGCCGCCGTTCGATCGACGCCCGCACCGACTCGAGGTTCGAATACACCAGCCCGAGCGAACGGCCACCGGGGTCGGCCACGATGGTGGGCCAGAGCCCGTCGGGCCGATCGCTCTGGAGCGGCGCGCAGAAGCCCTCGGCCAGGTCGAACGCACCGGTATAAAGCGCCATGCCGACCTGCGCGTCGGCTCCGAGCCGGTCGACCGCCGCGACATCGGCCGGCGTCTTCACGCCACCGGCAACGGTCAACCGCGCCGGCCCGGCAAGCTCGACGAGCTGCGCGATTCGCTGGAGCTGCGCCTCGCTCCACCCTCCGAGCCCGCCCTCCTGCTCGACGAACGTGACGAGGAACCCGCCGACGTGCTCGCGCAGCTCCGCGATCCGGTCCTCGACGCGTCGGCCCGTCGCCCGAGTCCACCCCTTGTCGACCACCTCTCCATCGCGCGCGTCGAGCGCGGCGATCACGCGCTCGCGTGGCAGTTCTTGGAGCACGTCGGGCGTTGCCGCCGTTCCCAGGATGACCCGGCGTGCTCCCGCGTCGAGCAACTCGATTGCAGTCCCTGCATCGCGAATGCCACCGCCCACGCGGCACGGCACACGTCGCACCAGATCCAGCACGACCTCGCGGTTCGATCCGGTGCCCATCGCCGCATCGAGGTCGATCACCGCGACCTCGCCGACCAGGCCGAACCGCTCGGCGATCGGCACCGGATCGCCGGCGTCGACCGCCAGCTCCTTCCCACCAATCAGCTGCACGGCGTTGCCGCCACGAAGATCCACGGACGGAACCATCATGGCGCCACCTCCATCATCCGCACGGGCACGCCCGCGGCACAAAGTTGCTGCTTGAGTTCGTCCACGCTGGTCACACCGTCGTGGAAGATCGACGCCGCCAGCACCGCGTCGGCCCCGGCCTCGAACCCATCGACCATGTGCGCCGCCGTCGAAGCGCCGCCCGAGGCGATGATCGAGACGCTGACCACGCCCGAGATCGCACGGATCAACGCCAGGTCGTACCCGTTGCCCCGCCCGTCCTCGTCGAAGCTGGTCAGCAGGATCTCGCCCGCCCCAGCCGCCACGCCGTCGCGCGCCCAGTCCACGGCGTCGATGCCCGTCCGATTCGTACCCGAGCGCGTCACAACCTCCCACGAGCTTGCGCTGCGGGCCGCATCGATGGCCAGCACGACGCACTGCGCGCCCATGCGCTCGGCGATCTCGGTGAGCAGCTCGGGCCGCTCGACGGCCGCCGAATTCACGCCCACCTTATCGGCTCCTGCTTCGAGCAACGCCCGCGCGTGCGCGATCGTGCGTACGCCGCCGCCAACGGTCAGTGGGATCGAGATCGCCCGCCGGATCGCCTCGACCGTGTGCAGCGCCGCCTCGCGCCCATCGGGTGTCGCCGAAACATCGAGCACGACGAGCTCGTCGGCCCCCTGCGCCTCGTACGCCGCCGCCCGCTCCACCGGGTCGCCTGCATCGCGCAGGTTGGCGAAGCTGGTGCCCTTGACGATCCGCCCGTCGCGGATGTCCAGGCACGGGATGATTCGCTTGGTCAGCATGCCGCCACCTCCGCCGCCATCCAGCGCTTCAGCAGCCCCAGCCCCCACGGCCCCGACAGCTCCGGGTGGAACTGGCACGCGACGATCGACCCACGCTGCAACGCGCCCACGAACGGTGCCTCAAGCTCAGACATCGCGCACGCCCAGCCACTTGGCTGGGCCCGCACGCCGAAAGAGTTGGCGTAATACGCATAACCGTCGTCGATGGCATCGCACCCAGCATCTGGCACGACACGGTTCCAGCCGAAGCGTGGCCTGACCGGTTCCGAGAGCGCCTCCACGCGTGCATCGATGACGCCGAGACCTTCAGCGCCCGGAGATTCCTCGGAGGACGAACACAGCAATTGCATGCCGAGGCAGATCGCCAGCGTCGGCCTGCCCGCCTCGATCCGGGCCCGCAGCGCGTCGACGAGCCCGGCTCTCTGCAACGCCTCCATGCCCGCGCCGAACGATCCGACGCCGGGAAGCGCGAGATACGCGGCCCGCTCCACGTCCCCGTCAGTTTGTGCTTTCGAAACGCGCACGCCACACCGCTCGAGGGCCGCCGCGACCGACGCCGTGTTCGCCACGCCCGTCTGCACGATCGCAACTGAGGACTCGGGCATCACAGCACCCCCTTCGTCGAGGGCACGCCCGCCGGCCGGGGATCGATCGCGACCGCCGAACGCAGCGCGAGCGCGAACGCCTTGAATGCCGCCTCGGCCCGGTGGTGATCGTTCTCGCCGCGCAGGACGTCGACGTGCAGCGCACATCGCGCCGCCACGGCGAACGACGCGAACCAGTGCGTCAGGTTCTCGCACGCCACACCGCCGAGCATCTCTCGCTTCAACCCGAGATCGATCGTCGCCGACGGCCGCCCCGAGAAGTCGACGACGACGCGCGCTAGCGCCTCATCGAGCGGCGCGTAGGCGTGCGCGAATCGCACGATGCCGGCCCGATCACCCAGGGCCTCGTCAACGAGCTGCCCGACGACCAGCGCGACGTCCTCCGCCGTGTGGTGGTCGTCGACGGCCAGGTCGCCCTTGCACGCGAGTTCCAGATCAACCCGGCCGTGGAGGGCGACCGCGGCGAGCATGTGGTCGAGGAAGCCGATTCCGGTCGTGATGGAGGCAACGCCAGTGCCGTCGAGGTTGATCGACGCATCGATCTTCGTTTCACGCGTCTGGCGCCGTGCCGTTGCCCTGCGCTCACCCATCGCACACCTCCCCGAGCGCGTCCATCAACCGCGCGAACGACGCATCGTCGCCGGGCAGCGTGATCCGCGACCACCCGGCAAGCTCGCCGCCGAACGCACGAACGACGACGCCCCGCGCCGCGAGTCCTTCCGAATCGATCCGTGCCAGCACGAAGTTGGCCCGGGAGTCCAAGACCTCGATGCCGTTGTCCACAAGCCACGACCGGAGCCGCTCCCGCTCGCGACGAACGCGCTCCAGGTACGCCGCTTCTGGGCCAGCTTCCCACGCCAGCCCCGCGATTGCCAGCCCCGGCGCCGACACGGGATAGGGCCCGCCGACCGTCCGCAACCACCCCGCGACGCGCTCGCTCGTGATCGCGTAGCCGACACGCAACCCCGCCAGCCCGTATGCCTTGGAGAACGTTCGCACGATGACCGCGTTCTCGAACTCGAGCAGCCTCGACGTCGGATCTTCATCGGCGTATTCGACATACGCCAGGTCGACCAGTACGAGCGCCCCGACCGCTCGCGCCGCCCGGCAGACGCGCTCGACGCCTTCGATGCCGACGACGCCGCCCGTCGGGTTGTTGGGCGAGACGATCGCGACCAGTCCCGTCTCCGGCGAGATCGCTGACTCGAACGCTTCGCCCGGGAACGGACCACCAAGCCACGGCACGCTCCTGACCTGGCCCCCCGCCAGCCGAGCCCCTCGGGTGATCATCTCGAACGTCGGGGTGTGCACGACGATCGATCGGCCGGGCTCGAGCGCAACCCGGCACACCCGATCGATCGCGTCGTCGCCCCCCGCCGTCACGACCACGCGTGCCGGGTCCACGCCGAGGCGCCCTGCGATCGCCGCCTCGAGCGCCGCGGCCTTCGGATACCGGCGCAAAGCCTCAGCATCGACGCTGCGGAGCCGCTCCAGCCACGCATCGGGCGCCCCCGGCCCTTCGTTCGCGTCCAGCAGCAATGCCCCCTCGGCGCGCACGGTGCCAGTCGAATAGGGACGCAGGCCCTCAAGCCTGGCGGCCGGCCGAAGCTCGATCTCGTTGGTCGCGGTGCTCATGGGACGATCTGCTCCGGCCGGGTCACGACGATGTCCGTCCCGCCCAGTTGCTTGACCAGCGGCACGACTTCGGCCAGTTCCTCACGCCGCACCGCCGCCTTCACCGCATAGCCCGACTGCGAGCGAAGGGCCGACACGGTTGGCTCGCGCATGCAGGGCAGCACCCCCACGACCGCGTCGAGCCGGTCCGCCGGCACGTTGATCTCGATCATCACACGCCTCCGCGCCTCGAGCACCGACCGCACGATGAGCCCGACCCGCTCGATCTGCTCACATTTGGCGGGGTCGTCCATGGCGGCACGCGACGCGTAGAGCCGCGTCGATGAAGTCATGAGCTCGTCGATGATCACCAGGCCGTTGGCCGCCAGCGTCGCGCCCGTGGCCGTGTTGTCGATGATGCAGTCGGCGTCCTCGGGCGGCAGCACCTCGGTCGCGCCGTACGACCGCAGCAGCGTCGCATCGAGGCCCCGCTCTTGGATCCAGGCGCGGGCAATCTGCTCGTATTCCGACGCGACGACCAATGCCCGATCGGGCAGACGTCCACCCTCGAGAAGCGACGCAGGAGCGGCTGCAACGAGGCGGACGCGATCGAGCCCGGTGTCGACGACCTCGACGAGGTCGGCCCCGGTCTCGCGCACCCAGTCGGCCCCGGCAAAACCAACGTCGCGGCTGCCCGCCGCCAGCATCTCGACGATGGCGCGAGGCTTGAGCAGCTTCACGCCAAAGCCCGGCAGCGAGATCGATGGTCGGTACCCGCGCTCGGTGGCGGAGATGTCCAGCCCGCCGTCGGCCAGCAGCCGGCGCACGCCCTCGAACATTCGTCCCTTGGGGATCGCGAGCTTGATCGTGGTCGCGGTCGCGACGCGTTCCTGCATGACGGTCATCGGTCGGCTCCAGTCTGGCCCCGACCGGCGCTCGTGCGTGGGCCCCTGCCCGTGCACGAAAAACGCCGGCTCGGGGCCGGCGTTTGCATCCTCGGATCAACGATCCATCAGATCACACGAACGTCCGGCTCCCTCGCGGGTGCTTCGCATGGGCGTGATGGTGATGGGTCGCGGCGCAGTTCATCGAAGTGGAAGATAGCTCGGGTTCTCGTCCAGTCAAGGCAACGCCCCGATCATGGATGCTCGATCCGCACGCCCCCGTCGAGCAGCGTCGACCGGACCGCCCGCACGATCTGGAGGGCGTTGGGCGTGTCGCCGTGCACGCACAGCGTGTCGAAACGCCCGCTGCGGGCCAGTTGGAGGGCCTGGACGCGTGCCTCGCCCGGCTCGGCCAGCACGGCGCCGGCCTCGCCACGCGGCAACATCGACCCGTCGGCGGCGTACCCGCGGTCGGCAAATCCCTCACGCCGCACGGGAAGGTTCATCTCTCCCCATCTCGCCGCGCCGGCCGACTCCGCCAGCCCGAAGAACGCCAGCGAGGCGAACGGATCGCCCGTGACTTCGGCCACCGCATCGAGGCAACCGCGCGCAACGGCTTCGGCCGCATCGGCGTCGGCCATGGCCCGGTGGTAGAGCGCGCCGTGCGGCTTGGCGTGCGCGAGCGTCAGGCCGTCCACCGCCGCCACTCGCGCCAGCACCGCCACTTGCGATCGGCATAGCGCGTAGATCTCGTCGGCCGCGAGGCCGAGCTCGCGCCGGCCGAAGCCCTCGGCGTCGGCGTACCCCGGGTGCGCCCCGAGCGCCACGCCGCGGTCGGCGCCGCGTTTCACGATCGCCCGCATCAGTTCCTCGCTGCCCGAGTGCCCGCCGCACGCGATGCTCACCGACGACACGAGCCCCAGGAGCTCCAGGTCGCTCGCGAGCAGGTCGTCGCGCTCGCCGGCGTCGGCGTTGAGGTCGATCACGGGGCCGAGCAGGCTTGCCTCGTCCATACGGCAGTCTACGAGGCGGTCCACCGCCAGAGCGTCTCTTCGCGGGCCGACAGCAAGGCCACCGCCTCCTCGCGGCCGACTGCCTCGAAGCCCACCCACTGCCCGGGCACGAGCTGGCCGACGGCCGGCAGATCCGCGGCGATGACCGTGCCGATCGTCGCGTAGCCGCCGGTCGTTGGCCCGTCTGGCCCCAGCACCACGAACTCGCCGGCCGACGGCGCCTGGATCGTGCCGTGCAGCACACCCCGGCTCGGGCCTGTCGCGATCGCATCACCGCCTCCCATGCGCATCAGACGCACGCCGACGCGATCTCCTCGCGGCGAGACGCGCAGCACGCCCCGCGGCAGTTCCGCCTCGGCCCCATCGGAGACAACCCGAAGCACGCGACGACGCAACGCGAAGTCCACCATCGCGCGCACGTGCAGCGGCACGTCGCGTCCGTTGCCACGCGTCTTGCCGATCGGCAGCACGTCGC
This sequence comes from Phycisphaerales bacterium, assembly GCA_040217175.1. NCBI lineage: Bacteria > Pseudomonadati > Planctomycetota > Phycisphaerae > Phycisphaerales > Phycisphaerales bacterium. The sequence continues at coordinate 1,477,733 of JAVJNT010000001.1, forward strand.
CGGCCCGCACGGCGCGACCCGCCAACCCCCCAAACCCGGCCGCCTTGAACGTCGATCGCGAGCCCAGGACCTCCGGCACGTCGATGCCGCCCGCCACCGCGAGGTACGCCCGAGCACGCCCGGCCGCGGGCCGGACGACGATCGCCTCGCCCACGCGCAACGCCCTGGTCTCGAACGCGGCGTCGCCGGCGCTCACGACCACCGTGCACGGCGCCTCGGCCCGGCACTCGACCGCACCCAGGCATACCTCGAGCCCGGCCGCTCCCTCGGCGTTTCCGACCGCGAGGTTGGCAATCCTCAGCGAGAGCGCATCGGCCGCGCCCCCCGCCGGCACGCCGATCGACGCATGCCCGGGTCGGCCCATGTCCTGCACCGTGGCGACGCCGCGGCAACTCACGACGCGCAGGCTCACGCCTCGAACTCCCGCAGGCCGACCGGCCGGAAGCGCACGACGTCTCCGGCGCGCAGGAGCGCGGGCTCGGAGCGTTCCACGCCGAACATGACCGTCTTCGTGCGCCCGATGATCCGCCAGCCGCCCGGCCCGGCCAGCCCGTAGACGCCCGAGTACGGACCGGCGATGCCGACGCTGCCCGCCTCGACCCGCGTCCGCGGCGACGCCAGCCGGGGCACGTGCAAGCTGTCCGGCAGGCCGCCGAGATAGCCAAAGCCGGGCGCGAAGCCCAGGAACTTCACCGTGAACTCGGTCGATGCGTGGAGATTGATGACGTCGCTGGTGGACATCCCGGCATGCTCGGCGACCTCGGCGAGGTCGAGCGCGTGCGGGTGCTCGTAGCACACCGGGATCTCGTGTGTTCGTGGCTCGATGTCGGCCTGCTTGCCAACGGACCCGAGTGCGTTACCGATCTGGTCGATGGCGACGCCCGCGAGCGGATCGACGCGGACGAACATCGCCGCCTCCGCGGGAGCAACGTCGAGCACGCCGGGCAGGCCCCTGAGGGCAGAGACCGCGGACGGCGTCGACGCGACGCCCTGCACGCGCAGGCTGCGCTCGCTCGTCCACTCGATGCGGATGCCCTCGGCCACGGCCAAGGGTAGAGAGGCGGGTCAGCCGATCTCGACGCCGGACGAGCCCGAGGACGAAGGCTGCAGGCGGCGTCGCACGCGCCTGGGCTTCTTGCCGCCCGAGAGCTGGCCGTACTGCCGCAGCCGCTCGACGACGGCCTTGCCGTCCAGCAGGCGGATCGAGCCGTCGAAGTCTTCGACCAGCGCGGTGCAGCTCTCGACCCAGTCGCCGCAGTTGTAGTACATCATGCCCTGGTGGTTATCGTCGGGCCTGATCTCGGCCTTGTGGATGTGGCCGCACACGACGCCGTCGAAGCCCTTGCCCTTGGCCTCTTCGACGAGGGCCTCCTCGAACCGGCTGATGTACGTGCAGGCGCTCTTGACCTTGAGCTTGAGGAACTGGCTGAGGCTCCAGTACTCGAGCCCGAAGAGCCGGCGGACGCGGTTGTACTGGCGGTTGAGCCGGAGCAGCAGCTCATAGCTGGCCGACCCGAGCATCGAGAGCGCCCTGGCGTGCTTGACCACCATGTCGAACTGGTCACCGTGGCTGATGAACAGGCGTCGCCCGTCGGCGGTCACGTGCTCGGCGTCGAGCACGAGCTCGACGCCGCCGAAGCTCAGGCCCGCGTACTGCCGCGCGCCCTCGTCGTGGTTGCCCGGGATGTAGACGACGCGCGTGCCCTTGCGGGCCATCTTCAGAATGCGGCTGATGACGCGGTTGTGCTTGCCGGGCCAGTACCACTTGCTCTTGAGGCGCCACATGTCGATGACGTCGCCCACGAGGTAGAGCGTGTCGCAACGCACGCTCTTGAGGAAGGCGCTGAGCTCCTTGGCCTGGCAGCCGTTGCTGCCAAGGTGCAGGTCGCTCAAGAAGATGGTGCGGTAGCGCAGGTCGAGGCGCTCGGCGCCGGTCGTTTCGTCGCGGACAACTGCCGGCTCGGTCCAGATCGCCTCGGCCGGATCGGCGTCGAAGATCGTCTCCGGTCGGGGCTCCTGCACTCCTGGCTTCTCTCGCTCCTCCATGCCGTATTCTTCGGCATGCATCCGCGCGTTTCCCCCGTGTGAAGCGCGTTTTTGCATGAATGTTCTTTTAAGAACATCTTATGAACGGATCTTGAGCAGCCCCGCCACGCGCTCGACCTCGGCACGCCATTGGGCCGTGTCGGCGACGCGGCCGGAGTGGAGCGTGCGGTCGGCGTCGCGCAGGATTCGGTACACGGCGTTCTGGGCGACGTCGAGCCTGACCTCGAAGGGCGAGGCCAGCGCCATCTCGACCAGGGCCCCGAGCGAGTGCAACGCGTCAGCATCGGCCGGATCGCCCAAGAGGCGTTCGCCCAGCCGCGCGAGCGCCGCCTCCGCCACGTACGACAGCGTCGACCGATCGAGCTCCACGCCCGCCTGCTCGGCCCGCTGGAGGATCTGCCGGGCCTGGACCACGTCGGGCTGCTCGGCCCGCAGCAGGCGCACGAGGTCGGCGTTGAGCACCAGCTCGACCGGGAAGTAGAGCGCCCGCGGCGCTGGGATCTTGAGCGCGTGCAGGAAGTGCAGCAGCGGGGCCTGGTCGTCGTACATCCGCCGATACGTCGCCTCGGCCCCGTCGAGGGCGCCCTCGAGCACCTGCTCGGCCACCCGTCGCTGCTCGTCCTTGAAGAGCGAGGCAAGCGAGAAGGTCGGGCCGTCGAAGTCTCGCTCGATCAGCCGGAGGAGCTTGCCGTACTGAGCGAGGTCGAACGCCTGCTTTGCCTCGTCCATGAACGCATCGAGCTTCTCGTCTTCGACCTCGAGCCCGGCGCCGCCGGCGATGATGTGGTCGGCCAGGTGCAGCACGGCGTACGTCACGCGCTGGCTGTTGAGCGTGAGCCGCGAGGTCAGCGTGGCCCGCCCGACTCGGAGCTGCGTCCGACCCGCGTGCATGTCGTTGCACATCTCGCTGCGGACGTCGTAGCAGTAGACGCTGGTCTCGTAGCCGCAGTCCTCGAACAACGAGATGACGGCGTAGTGCTCGGCCATCTTGAGCAGGTCGACCTTGGCCGGACGGACCATGTTCATATAGACCTGCCGACCGTCGCCGTGCTCGCGCAGGTTGCTGCGGGCCTTGCTCAGCCGGTCGAGGAACGCCTCCTCGAAGGATTCTTTCAAGAGACCCTCGGCGATCTGGATGACCCGGCCGGCGTACTGCAGGATCTGCACGGTCTCGATGCCCGTGAGCTCGTCGAAGAACCAGCCGCAGCTCGTGTACATGAGCATCGTGTTGCGCTGCATCTCGAGCAGTCGCAGGATGCGCGTGTAGTCGAGCGGCCCCTCGTGCGGGCCGGCGTATCGCTCGATGAACTCGACCGCGTTCTTGCGCGAGCGATCCAGCACGACGTCGATGTATTCATCCCGCGCCGCCCATGGATCGATGAGCAGGGCACCGGCCTCACGCTCGAACCGCCCGGCCATCTCGTCGCGCAGCCAGTCGAGCGCCTCTCGCAGCGGGCCGCGCCATGCCTGGCTCCAATTGGGCCGGCCGCCCGAGTGGCAGCCGCAATCGCTTCGCCAGCGCTCGACGCCGTGGATGCAGCTCCACGACGAATCGTCGATGATCTCGGCCTCCCACTCGGGCGGGTGCAGCTCGAGGAATCGGCCGTAGTTGACCAGCGTTGCCTCGCTGCCGTCCATGATGCGGCGGACGGCGTAGGACAAGGCCATGTCGCCGTACGGATGGTGGTGGCCGTAGCTCTCGCCGTCGGTGGCGATGTGCACGAGCTGCGCTTCTTCACGCCCCGGGTCGATGCCGCCGAGCAACCGATTGGCGAACTGCTCGCCGTTGGCTAGCAACCGCTCGAACGCGACCGCCTGCGAGAGCGGTCCATCGTAGAAGAACAACGCGATGCTGCGGCCGTCCTCGAGCCGGCAGAGGTAGGGTCGACGCGGGTCGATGCCGTGCTGGCGGGCGTCGATCCATGCGTCGCTGCCGATCTTTCGATACCGCAGCGCCTGGCGCGGTGCGAGCAGGGTGAACGCGATGCGGTTCTTGGCGAGCTCGTCGAGCGTGGCCCGGTTCGCTGCCGTCTCGGGCAGCCACATGCCCTCTGGCCGTCGGCCGAAGCGGTGCTCGAAGTCCTTGATGCCCCAGAGCACCTGGGTGCGCCGGTCGCGATCGTTCGCGAGTGGCATGATCACGTGGTTGTACGCCTGGGCGATGGCCGACCCGTGCCCGCCGTTGAGCTCGATGCTCTGGCGGTCGGCATCGAGGATCGCCTCGTAGGCCTCGGGCGCGTGCTCCTGCATCCACGAGAGCAGCGTGGGCCCGAAGTTGAAGCTGATGTGCGCGTAGTTGTTGTTGATGCGCTCGATCCAGCCCTGCGGATCAAGGATGCGCGCCTGCCCGTTGGGCTGGTAGCACTCGGCGGTGATCCGCTCGTTCCAGTCGTGGTAGGGGTAGGCCGAGTCCTGCACCTCGACTGCCTCGAGCCAGGGGTTCTCGCGCGGCGGCTGGTAGAAGTGGCCGTGGATGCACACGTAGGGGTTCATGAAGCGCCGGCTCCCGATCGTTGCCCGATGCGGCTGGCCCACCCGCGCAGGCGGGCGGCGATGCTATCGTCGGCGATCAGTTCCTCCAGCGTCCAGCGCATCGGCCTTCGCCAGCACGGATAGCCCGCGCTCACGCCCGGAATGTTCTGCGGCTCGGTCTCGCCCCACAGGTCTTCGAGCGCGAGCATCACGACCGGCGCGGGCGACTCGCAGAGCTGGTCGACGAGCTTGTCGAACAGTCTGACCTCGTCCAACTCGTCGAACTGCCTTCGCATTCGTTCGACCGCCGCGGCGCGCAGCCGCATGTCGTACGCCGCGCCGGAGGCGTCCAGCAGCCGCAGCGATCGCCGAAGGTCGACGTCGCGTCCGGCCAGGTAGCCGGCGAACGTGGGCATGTCGTGCGTGTTGGGCGAGGCGATCAGCTCGGGCTTGTCGGCGCCCGGCGCCATCGCCTGGTCTCCGCCGTCGTACTGGGCGGCGGTCATGCCGAGCAGGCGGCGCTCGATCATCGCGGCGTCGACCTCCGGGGGCACGGTGCCCAGGTTCTCGCCGATGAAGAACGCCCCGTACTCGTGCGACAGGTCGGCCAGGGCATCGAGTGCATCAGTTGCGTCGTACTGCACGTACACGCCATCGTCGGCACCGTGGCCTTGCGGCACCCAGTACAGCCGCCAGAGGCCCATGACGTGGTCGAGCCGCAGCGTGCTGGCGTACCGCAGGTGCCGCCGAGTTGCCTCGATCAGTTCGGCATGACCGTTCAGCCGGGCGTGCTCGGGCAGCATCGGCGGGAAGCCCCAGACCTGGCCCTCGGGGAAGTACGCGTCGGGCGGTGCGCCCACGGCGATGTCCTTCGCGTAGGCATCGGGGTTGCGGTGTACGTCGAAGCCGTCGGCGGCAACGCCCACGGGCAGGTCGAGGTAGAGCCCGCAGCCGGCGGCCTCGGCCCGCGAGCGGAGCGCCGTGAGCTGTTCGTGCAGCAGCATCTGGGCGAAGCCGTAGAGCCGCTCGGCCGAGGGATCGCCATCGTCCTGCGCGCGCCAGCGGACGTACTGGGCGACGAGCGGGTCGGCGTTGAGGAACGACTCGATCGCCGCCGCGTTGGCCTTCACCGCCTCACGCGCGAGCACGCGGCGCTTGAGCTGCCAGCTCGCGCCGTAGTCGATCAAGGGCGCGCCACCCAGTCGCTCCGCCTCGGCTCGTTCCTCGGGCGACATCAGCTCCCCGAGGTCGAGGAACAGCTCGCCGAACACGCTCCGGCTCAGCGGCGCGTAGGGGCAGCCATCGGTCGGCGTGGCGTACCGCCCCGCCAGCAGCGGCAGCGTGCTGACCAGCGACGCGCCCAATCCGCCAGCCCACGCGCACAACCGGCCGAGGTCGCCGAGATCGCCAACGCCCGCGCTCTGGCCGGAGCGAACCGCATACAAGGGCACGAACAGGCCCAGTCGCCGGCGGTCGTCGCGCCAGAACTGCTTCGGCGCGCCCGGGCCAGGAGGCACTCGTTCGGCGTCTCGCGGCCGATCGAGATCGACGCCGAGCGCGCGGAGCACGGCGAGCAGAGCCGCCTCGCTCGGATAGCACCGCACGCCCATGCCGTTCTCGTGCTCGGTCAGCAGCCCGTGTGACCGCGCCAGGCGCAGCAGCGCGGGATCACGCGCGTCGTCGGCCCGGACGCTCATTCCGCCGGCTCGCACCGCAGCACGACCACCGACAGCGGCGGGAGCGTGAGATCGACGCGATGCGGCCGGCCGTGCGAGGGCGATGACACGGCCTCGACGCCGCCGAGGTTGCCCACGCCCGAGCCGCCGAAGCACTCGGCGTCGGTGTTCAGCACCTCGCTCCACTTCCCGCCGAAGGGCACGCCCAGCGTGTAGCCGTAGCGAACCACGGGCGTGAAGTTGGCGACGACAAGCACGGTGTCGCGCTCGTGCACGCCCCGGCGGAGGTAGGAGATGACCGTGTCCTCGCTGTCGGTGCAGTCGATCCACTCGAAGCCGCGCGGGTCGCAGTCTCGCTCGTGCAGCGCGGGCTCGCGCTTGTACAGATCGTTCAGCGTGCCGACGAGAGTCGCGATGCCCGCGTGGTGCGGCACGCCCTCGAGGTGCCACTCGATGCTGCTGTCATGGTCCCACTCGGGCACCTGGGCCAGCTCGCCGCCCATGAAGAGAAGCTTCTTGCCCGGCTGGGTCCACTGCAGACCGTAAAGCAGCCGCATGTTGGCCAGCCGCTGCCACTCGTCGCCCGGCATGCGGTCGAGCAGCGAGCCCTTGCCGTGCACCACCTCGTCGTGGCTGAGGGGCATGACGTAGTTCTCGCTGAACTGGTAGACGGCGCGGAAGCTGATCTCGTTGTGGTGGTACTTGCGGTGGATGGGCTCGTGCCCCAGGTACCGAAGGGTGTCGTGCATCCAGCCCATGTCCCACTTGTAGCCGAAGCCAAGCCCGCCGAGGTGCGCGGGGCGAGACACGCCGGGCCACGCGGTCGACTCTTCGGCGAACGTGACGATGTCCGGGTGCGCCCCGTAGAGCGTGGTGTTGAGCTGCCGCAGGAAGTCGATGGCCTCGAGGTTCTCGCGCCCGCCGTAGATGTTGGGCACCCACTCGCCTTCTTCCCGCGAGTAGTCGCGGTAGAGCATCGAAGCGACGGCGTCGACGCGGATGCCGTCGACGTGGTACTTCTCGAGCCAGAACATGGCGCTCGAGGTCAGGAAGCTGCGGACCTCGTGCCGCCCGTAGTTGAAGATCATCGACTTCCAGTCGGGATGGAAGCCCTCGCGCGGGTCCTCGTGCTCGAACAGGTGCGTGCCGTCGAAGAGCGCTAGCCCGTGGGCGTCGGCCGGGAAGTGGCTGGGCACCCAGTCGAGGATCACGCCGATGCCCGCCTGGTGCAGCGTGTCGACGAGGAACATGAAGTCCTGCGGCGTGCCGTAGCGGCTGGTGGGCGCGAAGTAGCCGACGGTCTGGTAGCCCCAGCTCTTGTACAGCGGGTGCTCCATCACGGGCATGAGCTCCACGTGCGTGAACCCCAGCCGGTTGCAATACTCGGCCAGCTTCGGGGCGAGCTCGCGATAGTTCAGGCTGCGGTTGCCATCTTCGGGCACGCGCCGCCACGAGCCCAGGTGCAGCTCATAGATGCTCATGGGCCGGTCGACGCGGTGCCGCTCGCCGCGGGTACGCATCCAGGCCTCGTCGCTCCACTGGTAGTCCAGGCCGTGCACGATCGAGGCCGTCCGGGGCGGCTGCTCCTGGCGGAAGCCGAAGGGGTCGGTCTTCTCCAGGCGTCGCCCGCCGGCGTGGGAATCGATGACGTACTTGTAGTGGGCGCCCTCGCGAGCGTTGCTCGCGATGCCCACCCACAGCCCGCTGCTGCCCACCGGCGTCAGGGGGTCGGCGCCAGCCGACCAGTAGTTCCAGTCCCCCACCACCGACACGGCCCGGGCGTTGGGCGCCCAGACGCCGAACCGCACGCCCTGGCCTCCGGGGAGCGGATGGGCGCCGAGCTTCTCGTACAGGTGGGCGTGGGTGCCCTCGTTGAACCAGTACTGGTCGTCGGCGGAGATCCAGCCGAGATCGATCGGTCGGCCCATGGATCGGGCGTCGGGGGGCAGCATGAGGGCATGGTTGGTCACGTCTGGGCTCTCCGAGCGGACGGCACGCCGCCCTTGCCCAGATCGACCGAAAACCTCACCCGATCCAGCGGATGTATACCAAGGGAACCCCGAACGCCGCAGCGGTCAGGCCAAGCCGCGCTCGCGGCGCAGTTCCGACTCGGCCCGGAGCCAGTCGGCCACGTCGTTGCCGGGCGTCGAGCCGCGCGCCTCGAAGATCTCGTACGCCCGGCGGCGGATCTCTTCCTGCGTGGGCTCGGACGCGGGCTCGTTGGCTGCTTCGTTCACCTTCGCTTCCGGCGGTGTCGGAAGCGTCCGACGCTCGGTCGTCGCGGCGTGCTTCGTCAGCGATTCATGGACGGCACCCGGGGGCCGGTCGCCGGGGGCCTTGGCCTCGACGAGCCTCATGGGCAGGGCTCGCTCGAGCCGAGGGGTGTCGGGAACGAGGAGACGGCGCACCGAATCGGGCGCCTGGCTCTGGGTCTCTCGCTCCCGCCTCGAAGCCGTGAACACGGAATAGGCGTGCTGGCGGAGCGCTGTGCTATTGGAGCCGATCACGGCCCACCTCCATCCGGGCGACGGGTTCACACGCCGAGAGCCGCCGCACCAACTCAGTCTCTCACTGAATCGTACGGTTCGCACGGAACATCGACCATCAATCGATGCGACTTTGGGCACGATCGCACGCGATTTCACGAAACCCCAACGAACGGCGACCGGGCCTGCGCGTTTCGTGCCATCGCCGGTCCGTTCCGACTCACCCCGGGCACCGCCGGGACCGATAGTGGTGTGACGCTCCCCCCGACCCGGAGCCGAAGACACGACCCGATCGCCCCGGCCGCGCAAGGATTGCTCAGCCGGGTGCGGCAACGCACCTCGCACGGAGAGCGACGTGGCCCCCACGAGAGCGGAACGCGAACCAGAACGCAGCATCACGCCGCCGGGAGGCCGCGGGTCGCCTGGCGTGCTGCTCGTCGAGGTGGGCTACGAGGTCTGCAACCCCATCGGCGGCATCTACCAGGTGCTGCGGTCCAAGGCCGCCACCATGGTCGACCACTGGGACGACCGGTACCTGATGGTGGGCCCCTACGTGCCCGACCAGGCGGCGCTCGAGATGGAGCCGCGCCGGCCGACGGGCTGGCTCGCCCGGGCCGTCGCCGCGATGGACGACATCGGCATCGCCTGCCACACGGGCCGCTGGCTGGTGCCGGGACGGCCCCGAGTCGTCCTGCTCGACCACGACCTGCCAGCCGAACGCATCAACAGCGAGAAGTTCTACCTGTGGCAGCACGACCAGGTGGGCTCGCCAAGCGGCGACGACATGGTCGACGGCGTGATCGCCTTTGCCGACGTCACGCGGCACTTCATGCGTGCGGTCGACAACGCGTGGCGCGACCAGCGGCCCGCTCGTCGCAACCCCCGACGCGTGATGGCCCACTTCCACGAGTGGATGGGCGGCCTGGCCATCCCGCTCATGAAGCGCGAGGAGCAGCAGGTCTCCACCGTGTTCACGACGCACGCCACGCTGCTGGGCCGCTACCTGGCCAGCAGCGACGACCCGCCCGAGACCGTCGAGGGGCTCGACCCCGCCGCCGAGGCCGACCGCTTCGGCATCCGCTCCCGGCACGACTACGAGCGGCTGGCGGCCCGCGACTGCGACGTCATGACGACCATCAGCCCGCTGACGGGCGTCGAGTGCGAGCACCTGCTCGGGCGCAAGCCCGACGCCATCCTGCCCAACGGGCTGGACATCGGCCGGTTGAGCGTTGGGCACGAGTTCCAGACGCTGCACGCGGTCTTCAAGGACAAGGTCCATCACTTCACGATGGGGCACTTCTTTCCCACGCGGCCGATCGACCTGGACAACACGCTCTACTTCTTCACGAGCGGGCGATACGAGCCCCGCAACAAGGGCTTCGACCTGTTCATCCGCGCCAACGCCCGGCTGAACCAGCTCTTGCGCGAGACCGACAACCCGCACACGGTGGTCTCGTTCATCGTGACGCGCCGCGACGTGCGGTCGATCGACCCCGTGGTGCTGCAGAACCGGGCCGTGCTCGACGAGCTCGAAGACGTGTGCGAGCACATCGCCGACGACCTGCGCGACCGGCTGTTCCGAACGGCCGCCAGCGAGGGCCGCGTCTCGCTCGACTCGATGGCCGAGGAATACTGGTTGCTACGGCTGAAGCGCACGCAGGCGGCCTTCCGCACGCGGGGCTGGCCGAGCGTCATCACCCACACGCTCGAAGGCGACCCGCGTGACGAGGTGCTCAGCGAGATCGCCGTCGCGGGCCTGCGCAATAATCCGGAAGACCGCGTCAAGATCGTCTACCACCCGCAGTTCATCAGCCCGACCAACCCGCTGTGGGGCATGGAGTACGACCAGTTCGTGCGTGGCTGCCACCTGGGCGTGTTCCCCAGCACGTACGAGCCCTGGGGCTACACGCCGATGGAGTGCCTCGCGCTGGGCGTCCCGGCCATCACGACCGACATGTCGGGCTTCGGCGACTTCGTGACCGAGCGGCACGCCCAGCCGGCGGGTTGGGCGCCCTGGGTGCTCCAGCGTCGGCAGAAGACGACCGAGCAGGCGGTCGAGGCCCTGGCGCGCCGCATGCTGGAGTTCTGCGAGCTCACCCAGCGCGAGCGCATCCGCGTGCGAAACTCGGCCGAGCAGCGGTCGTGGCTGTTCGACTGGATGGAGATGGGCGAGGCGTACGCGCAGGCCCACGATCTTGCGCTGCATCGCGGCCCCAAACCTGCCGAAGTTGGGTAGATCGATCTCCCTCGCTGGAGCGTCTTGCTCGTCGGCGTCTTGCTTATCGGAAGGACTCGCCCCATGCCCGCCAGCCGCAACACCCACCTCGGCATCGATCCCAGCGTGGCCTACTTCACGATGGAGATCGCCATCAACGACACCATCCCGACGTATTCGGGCGGGCTGGGCGTGCTGGCCGGCGACACCGTGCGCTCGGCGTGCAACCTGAAGGTGCCCCTGGTGGGCGTCTCCCTGCTGCACCGCGGCGGCTACTTCAAGCAAACGCTCGACAAGGACGGCACGCAGCACGACGAGCCCATCTCGTGGCGGCCCGAGAAGCACCTGACGAGGCTGCCCAACGAGATCAGCGTCAAGCTCGACGGTCGCACGGTACGCGTCGGCGCGTGGAAGACGGTCATCCGCGACAAGTACCACGGCTTCGAGACGCCCGTGATCTTCCTCGACACCGACCTGCCCCAGAACCGCAAGGACCACCGCGCGATCACCAATCGCCTCTATGGCGGTGACGACGAGTTGCGTTTGCGCCAGGAGGCCATCCTGGGCATCGGCGGCGTCCGCATGCTCGAGGCGCTGGGCTGTCGAGACCTGAAGGTCTACCACATGAACGAGGGCCACGCGAGCCTGCTCGTCCCCGAGCTGGTACGCCACGTCTCGCGGCATACCCACCGCAAGGCGGACGACCCGGGCGTGCTGGCCGAGGTGCAAGAGCGGTGCGTGTTCACCACGCACACGCCCGTGCCGGCCGGCCACGACCGCTTCCCGATGGAGATGGTGCACAGCATCCTCGACCCCGAGATCGTCGCGCTGCTGCACCCCGAGCCCGAGGGCGCCATGCACGAGGCGCCGATGGACGCCAACCCCAGCGCGGCGACCGATGCCACGCAGCGCCCACCCGAGCCAGTCGCCCAGGCCGTGGCGTCGCACGAAGCCCCGGTGCCCTCGTACGCCCTGCCCGCGGGCGTGCCGATGGTCGAGCGGGCCAGCCGCCGTTACGGCGGTGGCGGCGCGGCCGTTGCCGAGCCCCCGCCGCCGCCCGAGGGCACGCTGAACATGACGCTCACGGGCTTCTGGGGCAGCGGCCGCATCAACGCCGTCGCCCGCCGCCACGCCGAGGTCTCGCGTCGCATGTTCGGCCGCGACGACATCCAGTCGGTCACCAACGGCATCCACGCCCGCACCTGGGTGTGTGGCGACATGGCCAAGCTCTTCGACAAGCACATGCCAGCCTGGCGCGAGGACAACAGCGAGCTGCGGTTTGCCGTCGACCTCGAACGAAAGGCGTTGCTCAAGGCCCATCTTCGCGCGAAGGTCGCGCTCATCGACCGCGTGAACGAGCTAACCGACGCCGACTTCGATCTGGACACCTTCACCATCGGCTTCGGCCGCCGCGCGACCGCGTACAAGCGTCTGACGCTGCTGCTGCGCAACCCCAAGAAGTTCGACGAGATCGCCGAGAAGCACGACGGCATCCAGGTCGTGCTCGCGGGCAAGGCCCACCCCAAGGACGAGCCGGGCCAGGCCATGATCGTCGACACGCTGCGCAAGGCCAAGCGGCTCAAGCACGCCCGCGTGGTGTACCTGCCCAACTACAACATGGCGCTCTGCGGGCTGATGACCGCCGGCAGCGACATCTGGCTCAACACGCCCCGCCCGCCTTTGGAGGCCAGCGGAACGAGCGGCATGAAGGCCGCGATCAACGGCGTCCCGAACTTCAGCACGCTCGACGGCTGGTGGCTCGAGGGCTGCATCGAAGGGCTCACGGGATGGGCCATCGGCAAGGACGACTTCGGTCCCGACCGGAAGCGCAAGGCCCCCACCACCAACACGCAGGACCGCAACCACGCCCAGGACATCTACGAGAAGCTCGACACGGTCATCCTGCCAACGTTCGAGGACCGCACCAAGTGGGCCCACATCATGGCGCACTCGATCGCGATCAACGGATCGCACTTTACGACCCAGCGCATGGTGCGTGAGTACGTGGCCGGGCTGTACTTCGTGTAGCGGCTAGCCGCCGGCCAGGTCCGACGCGTCGAGCGTGCCCTCGAATTCGAACTCGGCGTCGGGTCGGTACAGGCCCGCGTCGAACATGGCGCTCCAGAAGATGCCCGGCAGCGTGTAGCCGAGCTTGCCGCGCAGGCGGTACCGCACCTCGCGGACGGGCAAGTCGTCCCACACGATGGGCACGGGCAGTTCGACGGACTGGCGGTCCTTGCGGCTCAGCGTTGCTTCGGCACTGCGCCGGCCTCGGAACACGCGCTCGCCCTCGATGCTCAGCGTGTAGTCGACCAGCCGGAGCGGCAATTCGGTCTCGCCCGTGTTGGTGGCGACGACCGTGAACGCGAGCACGGCCGCCTCGTCGGTGGTGTTCAGGACGCGCACGCCCTCGACTTCGGCGGTAGGCCGGGTGACGCACCCTGCCAGCAAGAAGCCCAGCAGCAGCGCGAACGAACCTGCCGAACGCAACGCCCGTGCGTCGGTCATCGCGAGAGCCCCGCGAGCAGAGGCAACACGACGACGAGGCCGACGAAGGCCGCGAGCCCGAGGCCCAGCATGGCCAGGACGACCTGCGCCGTCATCACGATCACCGGCCGCGGCAGCCGCTTCACGTTGTCGATGCGGACCGACTTCCAAGCGAGGCTCACCAGGAACGCGATCGGCAGCAGCAACAGGAACCACCACCCGTGGGCGTCCATCGGATCAATGAACGGCCGCCAGGCGAGCACGAACGAGAGCGCAGGCGCCGTCACGACGCCGCTCCAGCGCTGTAGAGCTCGGATTCGGGCCGACGCCGATTGAACAACGCGTCGAGCACGGCCACGAGGTTCATCATGCCCGCCAGGGCGACCATGAGTAGCGCGATCTCGTTCACCTTCCCCACCGACTTGCCGGCTCCGGATCGGCCCTGATAGACGTTGCCGTCGCCCCACTGCGGCAACTGCTCGAGCTGCGGATAGGGCAGTGCGCCGCCCTCGCCCTGCACGACGCGGACCTCGCCCGGATAGGCCGAGCGGAAGATCGGCTGCGGGCGGCCCGAGATCGACTCATCGATCGCCCAGGCCTTGAACTGATTCTGGTTGACCCAGTCGGCCGCGAAGGTCAGCGGCCCAACGAACGCATGGACGTAGAACCAGAGCCGGTCCTCGCGGCTGTCGATGGTGTCGATGCCGCCAACGAGCAGCCCGCCGAAGAACAGGCCCAGCACGCCCAACGCCACGGCGACCGCACGTCGCGGCTGGCGGAGCACGACGTGACCCAGCCCGGGCAACAGCAGGCCCGCAACACCGGCCACCGGATGGAAGCGCTCGGGCCCCGCGGCGAAGGGCGAAGGCGACGCCGCCGGAGCGGGCGTGTCGGCGGCCAGGGCGGGCGATTCGGGGGCGTCGGACATGAGGCCGATGGTAGCCCCAGGCCTGCCTCCACTCCCCGCGCCGGGCCCGAGCCGGACCGGGGCCAAGCAACAGTTGACACGGCCCGCAAGGGGTGTAGCCTTGCGGCGCTCCCCGCGCACGCACGGGCCGGCCCACCGGACGGGTCGACCGGGCCGACGGCCGAGGAGCCACGCGGTGAACCGGCTCCCATCCTGGACCCACGGTGCGGCGGCTTTCGCCTCACCCTTGCGGACGAACTCATATGCCCACGCTCATGCTCGATGCCGAAGAAGTTACCGGGACCACGGCGGTCCTGGTGCCCGAGCCCTCGCCTTGGCATCGCGACAACTCGGACGTTGTCGCGTATGACGATGATGAGGACGAGGACGACTTTGACGATCTTGACTACGACGACGACGAAGAAGACGAGGACTACGACGCCGACTTCCTCGACGACGACGAAGACGAAGTGGCCGACGACGACGAAGATGCCGATGAGGACGACGAAGACCTCTAAGGCCAAGGGCCCCACGCCCGCGAGCCCGGTCGCCCCTGGCCGAGACTCGACCGCGTGACGCGTGCCGGCGGCCGGGAGCCCGCCGTCATGCCACGTACGAACCGCGACCGCGCGAACGAACCCGACAACTTCGACGCCGAGTTCGAGAACGCCGAACTCAACGACGACGAGTCCGCCTCGCTCGACGAGGCCATCGGCCCGCTCGCGGACGCCGACTCGATCTCGGGCGACGATGCGCCGCCACCGCCAGAACCGCGCCGGGCCGAGGTCGTCGATCGGCGTCTAGGCCTGGACCGCCGCAACATGCCCGGCGCAGCCGCGCCGACCGGCCTGGAGCGACGCCGCGGCCGGGGCCGTAGGCTGAGCGACTTCCACCGCTCGGCCGAAGAGGGCGAGATGACCCAGGAGCAGTTCATGTTCCTGATGGCCATCGACGCGTTCAAGAAGGGCAACGACGTGACGTTCCCCGCGTGGAGCGATGTGCTGGAGATCATCCGCCTGCTGGGCTACCGCAAGGTCCAGAAGGCCGCCGTCGACCTGGGACGCGCCGAAGATTGGACCGAGCCGCCCGAGGCGTCGCACAACGTGCGGACCGACAAGCAGCTCCAGCGTCACGCCGCGGCCCGCGCCGCCTTCAAGAAGGGCGACTCGGCGGCCTGAACGCGTGCGCACCGCTCGCCGAAACGAACCCGTGCGCTACTTGTCCTTGTAGTAATCCAGGTTCAGCTCGACGTACTTGTTCCACTGCTCTGGCAGGTCTTCCTCGGGAAAGATCGCCTGGACCGGGCACTCGTCGACGCACAGCCCGCAATCGATGCACGTGTCCGGATCGATGAAGAGCTGGGTGGCCTGCTCGTAGTCGCCCTCGTCCTTGCCCGGATGGATGCAATCGACCGGGCAGACCTCCACGCACGAGGTGTCCTTCGTCCCGATGCAGGGTTCGGCGATCACGTGGGGCATGCAACGACTCCAACTGGAACGGGCCGGAGGACGCACGCAGCGCTGCTTCGGCCCGGATGTGCGGCTTTGATCGCCATTGTAGAGACGATCGCCACCGCGTCACCCGCGGTGGGCATCTCTCCCTACGTCGTTGCCCTTGGAGAGGGTCAGTCCCGTCCCACGCCGGCCGGCACGCGCTCTTCGCGCCGGACCTCGACCAGCGGCGCCTCGGGCCGTCGCTCGATGTGCTCTTCCGACGGTCGCGTCGCCTGATCGTGGGACGACTCGTCATGGGTGATGGCAGGCTTCGCCTCCAACGCGGCCTTCATCAAGCGGCCCGGCTTGAAGCGGACGGCCAGCTTCGGAGGCACCGGGACGGGCTCGAGCGTTTTTGGATTCTGGGCGGTGCGGGCGGCCCGCTCCTTCACCTCGAACACCCCGAAGTCGCGGATCTCGATCCGCTGGCCGTTGCCGACGGCCTCGATCATCTGGTCCAGCACGCCCTGCACGACGGCCTGTACGTCGTGCCGCGACAGCTTCGTGCGACGGGTGATCTCGTCGACAAGGTGCTTTTTGGTGACGTTCTTGTCGGCGCCGGCGTTCGCGCTGCCTTTGGAAGCCATGGCGACTCCTGGAAGGGTCGAGCCCGATGAGGCTGGGAGCGGCCGGCACCCACGATTTGCCGGACCTTCGCGAATCGGTCGGGCGCCGCTGCGAAGTGAGCGAGCCCGAACGGGCAGTATCCCGGATTTTCCAACCGAAATCAACCTCAGTCTGCATCGAATCGACGCGGTGACCGCGAACGGTAGCCTCCGGGCCCACCAGCGGCGGCCGATCCACCACGCCTGGGATGCACGCCACGACGGGTTCCCTCGCCGCTTTCGCGCGCTGCAGGTCCGATGACACCCGGCAACGAGGTCTCGTACGTTCCTTCGATCGCCGGCTTTATGAGCGCCATCGCGGCATCAACGTCGTCGACAACATGAAAGAGCGACAGGTCGGCTTCAGAGATTGTTCGGAACTTGTTACACATGCTCTCCCGGATCCACGCCACCGGCTCGGCCCAGAAGTCCGACCCGAACAAGACCAGCGGGAACGGCTCGATCTTCAGCGTCTGCATGAGCGTCATGGCCTCGAAGAACTCGTCGAGCGTGCCGAACCCGCCCGGGAAGATCACGAACGCCCGGGCGTACTTCACCAGCATGACCTTCCGCACGAAGAAGTACTCGAAGGACAACTCGTCGGTCTGGTAGGCGTTGGGAGCCTGCTCCATGGGCAGGGCGATGTTCATGCCCACGGACCGGCCGCCCGCCTCGAAGGCACCTCGGTTGGCGGCCTCCATGATGCCCGGCCCGCCGCCGGTCACGACAGCCAGGCCCGATTCTGCCAGCACGCGGCCCATCCGCCGTGCCGCCAGGTACATCGGGTCGTCGGGCTTCGTGCGGGCCGAGCCGAAGACGGTGACCGCCGGCGGCAATCGCTCGAGCGCATCGAAGCCCTCGACGAACTCGCTCATGATGCGGAGCACCCGCCACGAGTCGTGCCCACGGTCGGGCTGCGAGTCGGGAAAGGGCCCGAACTTCGTGCGGCCGCTTCCGCCGCTCGTTCCTTCGTTCATGCGTTCATCCATATGCTGGGCCATGCCCGGATCATCGGCCCCCGAGGGCCAGAAGCAAGCACCCCCACCCCCGCCAACGCGAGATTGGACCATCGACGCCGCGCTCGCGTGGCTCAACGCCAAGGTCAACTTCGAACGCCAGCCCAACCGCGACCTGGCCGTCCGGGTGCTGAAGCTCGACCGCATGCGGGCCCTCTCCGCGGCGCTGGGCGATCCGCACCTGGCCGTGCCGGCCATCCACGTGGCCGGCAGCAAGGGCAAGGGCAGCATCACGCGCATGGCCGCGAGCATCCTGACCGCCGCCGGCCTGCGCACCGGCGCGTTCACCAGCCCGCACCTGATCGCTCCGAACGAGCGCCTCGCGATCGATCGTGCCCCGGTCTCCGACGCCGACCTGGCGACCGCCCTCTGGCGCGTGTCGCAGGCCGAGGCTGGCCTGCCGGACGCGGTCATCGACCGCTTCGGCACGCCGACGTACTTCGAGGCCATCACCGCCGCCGCGTTCGATCACTTCGCGCGCTGCAGTTGCGACGCGGCCGTGCTCGAGGTCGGCCTGGGCGGCCGGCTCGACTCGACCAACATCGTGCACCCCGCCGCGTGCGTCCTGGCCTCGATCGAACTGGAACACACCGAGATCCTGGGCGACACGCTCCCGCTGATCGCACGCGAGAAGGCCGGCATCCTCAAGCCCGGCGTCCCGGCCATCTGCACGCCAAACCCGCCCGAGGTACTCGAGGTGTTCCGTGCCCAGGCCGCCGAGATCGGCGCCCCGCTGCGCGTGCTTGGCGACGACCTGCCGTTCGAGCACCGCCTCGACGAGGGCCACACCGTCGTCAAGGTTGCGATCGATGGACGAATGAGCTCGGAGCTGCGATGCCCGCTGCCCGGCGCGCACCAAGCCGCAAATGCAGCAGCCGCCGTCGCCGCATGCGTGCAGATGCTCGGCGATCGACTCAAGGACGCCGCGATCACCGAGGGCCTCGCCCGCACGCCCAGGGACGGCCGCATGGAACTGGTGTCCACGTCTCCAACCGTCATCATCGACGGCGCCCATACACCCGCCTCGCTCCGCGCGACGCTGGCTGCCTTACCGCGGCACGCCGGCCGGTTGGTCGTGGTGTTCGGATGTGCCAAGGACAAGGACGCCGCGGGCATGCTGGCGCTCGTGCGTCACGCGAACGCCAGCGTGATCTTCACGGAAGCGGGGCCGCGGTCGAAGCCGGCTTCGGAGCTCGCGACGCTCTTGGGCGAGCCGTGCGAGGTGATCGCTGACGTGGCCAGTGCCCTGGCGGCCGCGAAGTCGCTCGCGGAACGCGATGGCCTGGTCCTGTGCTGCGGCTCGTTCATGATCGCCGGTGCGATCAAGGCGCTGGCCTGACTAGAAGGCCGCCTGCCCGGGTGCACGCGGGAAGGGGATCGCGTCGCGGATGTTCTGCAGGCCCGTGCAGTACATCACCAGCCGCTCGAAGCCCAGGCCGAAGCCCGCGTGGGGCACGGTGCCGTACTTACGCAGGTCGCGGTACCAGCCGTACTCGTCCTTGGGCAGGCCCATCTCGTCGATGCGCTCGTCGAGCACGTCGAGGCGTTCCTCGCGCTGGCTTCCACCGATCAGTTCGCCCACGCCGGGCACCAGCACGTCCATGGCCGCCACAGTCTTGCCGTCGTCGTTGCGGCGCATGTAGAAGGCCTTGATGTCCTTGGGATAGTCCACCACCACCACCGGCTGGTTGAACTTCTCCTCGGTCAGGTAGCGCTCGTGCTCGCTCTGCAGGTCGCTGCCCCACTCGACGGGGTACTCGAACTTCTTGCCGCTCTTCTGCAGGATCTCGACCGCCTCGGTATACGGCAGCGTGCGGAAGGGCGAGGCGATCACGTGCTTGAGCCGATCGATCAGGCCCTTCTCGATGCGTTCGTCGAAGAACGCCGCATCGTCGGCGCAGTGCGTCAGCAGGTCGTCGAACACGTACTTGAGCAACCCCTCGGCCAGCTTGGCGTTGTCGGTGAGGTCCGCAAACGCGATCTCGGGCTCGATCATCCAGAACTCGGCTAGGTGCCGGCTCGTGTTGCTGTTCTCGGCGCGGAACGTCGGGCCAAAGGTGTACACGCGGCTGAGCGCACAGCAATAGGTCTCGACGTTGAGCTGGCCCGACACGGTCAGAAACGACTGCTTGCCGAAGAAGTCCTGGTGCCAGTCGACGCCGCGGCCGTGCTCGGCCATGGGCGGGTTCACGGCGTCGAGCGTGCTGACGCGGAACAGGTGGCCGGCGCCTTCGGCATCACTCGTCGTGATGATGGGCGTATGAACCCAGTAGAAGCCGTTGTTCTCGAAGTACGTGTGGATGGCGTAGGCCAGGCGATGCCGCACGCGCGCCATCGCACCAAAGGTGTTGGTCCTTGGCCGCAGGTGCGCGACTTCACGGAGGTACTCGAAGCTGTGACGCTTCGCGCTGGCGGGGTAGGTGTCTGGGTCCTCGACCATGCCGACGACGCGGACGGCGCTCGGGACGACCTCGACGCGCTGGCCCTTACCCTGGCTCGCGACGAGCTCGCCGTCGACCTCGATGGCGCACCCGGTGGTCAGGTGCAGTACCTCGCCCTCGTAGTTGGGCAGGTCGGTCTTGGCGACGACCTGGATGGGGTCGAAGCACGACCCATCGTGCAGCTGGATGAAGCTCAGGCCGGCCTTCGAGTCCCGGCGGGTGCGGACCCAGCCCTTGAGCGTCACCTTCGAGCCCTCGTCGGCCGCCAGGGCGTCCTTCACGCGCATCCACGTCATCGCCGTCGTCCCTTCCCGGCCAGGCTGCCTGACCAACACCCGAACCCAACCCCCCGCCCGGGCGGGCATGGTACGCTTGACCATGATGAAGCTACGAAGAGCCGTCCTCGCGTCCGCGGGCATCGCCGGTCTCACCCTGCTCGGCGGGTGCGCGTGCCAGAACTGCGCAACCAGCGAGCCGGCGGTGACGCCGGAGGCGGCGCAGGCCGAACCCATCGAAGTGCACCAGTGGGACCGTTGGCGCATCGCCGGCCAACCAGCACCCGACGACTACGAACGACAAGCCAAGGCCGGTACCGCATTGGTCGTCAACTTGCGCACGCAGCCCGAGCTCGATCGCCTCGACTTCGACCCACGCGCCGAGGTCGAGGCCCGCGGCATGCGCTACGCCTGGATCCCGATGGGCGGCGACGAGGGGTACGACACCGAGCAGGTCGCCGCGTTCACGCGGGCCATCGAAGGCATCGACGGGCCGATCATGATCCATTGTGCGTCGGGCGGCCGGGCGCGGCACCTCTGGGCGGCGTACCTCGTCGAGGAGCAGAGCGTCCCGCTCGACGAAGCCATGCTGCGGATGGAAGAGGTCGGTGGCCAGCCGACGCTCATGGAACGCTTCCTGGGCCATCGCTTGCACTACACCATCGGCGCGCCGTTGCCCCCGGCCGAGGACGACGCCGGCTCATGATGGGCCCCGACGACGACGTCTGCCTGTGCTTCCACGTCCCGCTTGGCAAGGTGCGGGCCTTCGTTCGACGAGAAGACCCACCGGTCGCTTCGCTCATCAGCGAGTGCCTGGGTGCGGGCACGGGCTGCGGCTGGTGCATCCCGGTGCTCAAGCAACTTCACCGCCAGCACGCCGCGGGCGAAGCAATGGAGGTCCGTGTCGATCCCGAGCTCTATGCCAGCGGGCGCCGGAGCTACCGCAAGACCGGGGCGCGGCCGGACGAAGTCGGAGGACCCTCCGCGACGGGATCCGATGCGTCAGATCCTGCGTAGGGAAGGCTGCGAGGATGGGGGCAAGCAGCAACAAAAAAGGCGACCCGACTCCACGAGACGCCGGGTCGCCTGTTGCGAGGAATGCATCCCGGGGAGGCCCCGGAACAGATGCAGACTAACCGATCGCACGGGGTCTTGTAAAGGCCTTTTTGCTCTATTGACAGAAAAAACCCCGTCCGCTCCCTCGGAGCGGGGGGTCTCACGTGAAGCCGCGCAGTTCTTGCGGCTGCGAAGCGTCCGATTATAGGTGGATCTACCTACTCGTCGCTCTTAGTCGCTGACCTTGCTCGTCGCTCTTACTCATCGATAGTTCGGAGCGTCATGCCGATCTCGCCGAGCCGCTCCTTCACCTCGGTGAGCGAGGTGGCGCCGAAGTTCTTCACGCCCATGAGCTCGGCCTCGGTGTGGCTCACGAGGTCGCCCAGGCTCTGGATGTTGAGCAACTGCAGCGCCCGGCGGGCACGCACGCTCAGGGCCAGGTCGGTCACGGGCTTGTTGAGCATGGCCTCCTGGCTGGTGCCGCGGAAGCGATCGAGCGCGGTCCGGCGTCCCGAGCGGTGGCCGTCGTCGACGCCCTGGCCCAGCGCCATGTTCTTGCCGGCGAGCATCTTCTTGATCTCGTCCAGGCTCGAGTCGCCGAAGTTCTTGTAGCTCATCAGCTCGGCTTCGGTCGTTCGCAGAAGGTCGCCCAGCGTGCGGATGTTCATCCGCTTCAGGGCCGTACGCGTGCGCACGGACAGGTCGAAGTCGGTGACGGCCGTCTCCATCTCCTGGCGACGCTTGAGGTGGTCGCTCTCGGCGTCCTCGACCACGCCCTCGTCACGGCTGGCGATGACGTCCTTCATGTAGAGCCGGGCCCGGGGGTGGTTCGGGTCGGTATCCAGCACCTGGCGCAGGCACCGCTCGGCCCGAGAGAACTCGCCGCGGTCTTCGTAGAGCACGGCCAGGTTCAGCAGGGCGTTGACCGGGGCCGGCGTCTTGTCGCACAGCCGCTCGTAGAGGCTGATGGCCTCGTCTTCCTCGCCGGCCAGATCGAGGTGGTAGGCCAGCTGGAAGGCCGCCTCGTCGTGCCCGGCGTCGGCCTGGACGGCCTTGCGGAGCGTCTCGATGGCGTCCATGCGGTCGCCCGCGG